>JAVVUJ010000089.1:0-8047 GCA_036653195.1 Anaerovorax sp.
CAGCGTTTTTTCAATAGCTGAAGCCTGTATCATACCCGTAAGGCCGCAAAGACCACCTGAAATAAACATGGCCGTAATAATGATGGATTTAATATTCATCCCCGCATATCGGGCTGTCTCCATGCTTTCACCCACTACCGTAATCTCATACCCTTTTTTTGTGTAATTAATAAAAAAATACACAAGGCCAACAAAGAGAATGGCAATCATCCACCCAATATGCACGCCGCCCACGCTGGGCAAAATGGCATTTTCTGGAAAAGGCGCAATCTTTGGAAACCCGTTGGCATTGGGATCCATCCAAGGTCCATATTGTAAATAGGTAACAAACTTAATGGCAATATAATTCATCATCAAGGTAAAAATGGTTTCATTTGTTCCCATAGTTGCTTTAAAATAAGCCGGTATTAACGCCCAAATTCCACCTGCAACCATGGCTGCCAAAGCCATGAACAGCAACAAAACAGGCCTGGGTAAGTCCCCGCAGTTTAAGGCAACAAAGGTGGCCGCCATAGCACCCATCACAATTTGACCTTCGCCCCCAATGTTCCAAAATTTCATTTTAAACGCAACCAAAATACCCAAAGAGGTAATGATTAAGGGAATGGCTTTAATGATCGTCTGTTGCACCCTCAACTGGGTTCCCAAGGCACCATGCAACATGACGCTAAATATTTCAATGGGGTTAAATCCCAAAACAGCGATGACCAATCCGGCAAAAACAAGGGAAAGAAAAATCGCCAAAATTCTGATATACACTTCTTTTTTCTTGGGTAGGTCATCCCGCTTGGTTATCTTTATAAAATTTGTCACTGGGCTGCCTCCTCTCTCTTCTTTCCACCGGCCATCATCAATCCAATGTCCTCTTTTGTAACGGCAGACGGGTCTACAATCCCCGTTACCTTTCCACCACACAGGACTAAAATCCGATCACATAAATCCATGAGTACATCTAAATCTTCACCTATAAACAATACACCTACACCTTTTTTCTTTTGTTCATTTAAAAGGTCATATATTTTGTAGGATGCGCCAATATCCAGTCCTCTCACCGGATATGCGGTAATCAATACTTTTGGGTTGGAGTCAATCTCTCTCCCAAGTAAAACCTTTTGAATATTTCCGCCGGAAAGTTTTTTCACTGCCGTATTCACATTAGGTGTCTGAATATCCAACTTTTCAACAATATCCGCTGCCTTTTCTCTGCTGGCGGCTCTTTTTAAAATAATGCCCGGCTGACTTTGGTAGTCCTTTAAAATCATGTTATGCACAATATCCATGGAGCTGACAAGCCCCATACCCAACCTGTCCTCCGGAATAAATCCCATGCGAATGCCCAGCTTTATAATATCTCTTGGCGACTTGCCCACAATGTTTTCCCCTTCAAAGAATATCCTGCCCTTTTCTGTATGGGTCAGTCCTGCGATGGTTTCACAAAGTTCCTTTTGTCCGCTTCCTGCCACACCTGCCACACCCAGAATCTCTCCCCCAAACAAGGAGAAGCTGACTTCGTCCAGGGCCGGCTTTGACTCACTGTCCATCACCGAAATATTGTCCACTTCCAGCAAGACCTTCTTATTTTCAAGAATTTCTTTCTCGATTTCCAAATCCACCTTTTTTCCCACCATCATCTCTATTAAATTGGGGATTTGCACCGTCTTTGTCTCCACCGTTTCTACAGAATGCCCCTTTCTCAAAATAGTGATTCGGTCGCTGATTTCCATCACTTCATTGAGTTTATGGGTAATGAGCACCACGGCACAACCTTGTTCTCTCATATTCCCAATAATCTTAAAAAGCCTTTTAATTTCCTGTGGTGTTAACACAGCCGTAGGCTCATCCATAATGAGAATTCTTGCGCCACGGTACAAAACTTTGACAATTTCCAGTGTCTGCTTTTCTCCCACAGACATTTCGTAGACTTTTTTATCCGGATTAATATCTAACCCATATTGATCGGAAATTTCTTTGATTTTCTTGGAAAGATCCTTTCCTCTCGTAAAAAAGCTGCCCTTTTGTCCCAACACAATATTTTCCTTGGCCGTAAAAACATCTACCAGCTTAAAGTGCTGATGAATCATCCCAATGCCCATCTCTATAGAATCTTTTGGTGAAGAAAAATGAACCGGTTTACCATGTATAAAAACAGAACCGCTGTCGGGGGTATAAATTCCCGACAGCATGTTCATGAGTGTACTTTTTCCCGCACCGTTTTCTCCAAGCAGCGCATGTACTTCTCCATCATATACAGTTAAATTTACTTGTTCGTTTGCTTTCACCGTACCAAAGGATTTTGATATATTTTCCATCTTAATTGCAATAGTTGATTGCATAAAATTCCTCCATACGTTTGGTTCAATTAAACTATGACTGTATGCTTAGTTGGTAGCACCTTCTACCAAATAATCAATCTCCCAGATTCCTTCTCTATCCAAAGTCTGTCCTTCCGGAACGCGAACTGCACCGGTGTTGTCTTTGATAGGTCCAACGAAAATCGGGAAGTTTCCTTCCATCATCTTTGCCTGTACTTCTTCAACCTTTGCCTTTGTTTCAGGTGAAACCAAAGCTGTCAAAGGTGCGATATCCATGTAACCGTCTTTCATGGTACCATAGTAAGATTCCGGTTTCCAAGTTCCATCCATAATCGCCTCAATGGTAGGGATTAGGAATACTTCATGATGCCAAGTAGGTGCCGTTAAAAATGCTTCCGGAACTACTTTGCTGTTGTCTAAATTGTATCCGATTGCCAAGGCTCCCTTTTCAGCTGCTGCTGTCTGAGGTCCTGTGGTGTCACAGTGCTGTGTGATAACATCGCAACCCTGCTGTAACAATGCTTGTGCTGCTTCTTTTTCCTTTACAGGATCATACCAGCTATTAATATAAACAACTTTTACTTGTGCATCAGGATTTACAGACTGTACGCCTAATGTAAAGGCATCAATACCGATCTGTACTTCTGTGTAAGGATGGGCTGCCACATAACCGATTTTATCAGACTTTGTCTCAAGGCCGGCTACGATTCCCGTCAAATATCTAGGCTCTTCTGTAGCGCCAAAATAGTTTCCAAAGTTGGTATCATTCATCTTATACCCTGAAAAATGTAGGAAATCTATATCTTTATAAGCTTCATCTTTTGACAATTCTTCAAGGGCATCCATGAATCCAAAGCTGCATCCAAAAATGACTTTTGCGCCTTGATCAATAAGCCCGATAGCGGCTTCTTTTGCAGCCTGCTTATCTGTATCCGGTACACTTTCTTTGATCAAAACCTTCACTTTGCCGCCGAAGTGCTTTTCCATGGCAACCGTTCCATTGTGCTGTGCCTGTGTAAATCCACCATCGTTCTTTGTGCCGATATAAATAAATCCTACTGTAAGTTCCGGTTCAACCGCCGGTTCAGTCTTCGGCTCTGCGTCTTTGTTTCCACAAGCTGCCAAGCTGAATACCATTGCAAGTATCACCAACATTGCCAATAACTTTTTCATTCCTTTTTCTCCTTTTTTTCCTGAGAATATAACTTTTTTATTCTTTAAATAGGTTTCCCTAAATAAACGAAACTAGGCAAATTGTATGATGCCATCCTGTATTTTTTCAATAATCGCCAAAGACTCTACGGGATAACCTTTTTCTTTCAGCTTTTGGGCGCCACCTTGAAATTGCTTTTCAATGACAGCACCAATACCTATCACTGTAGCCCCTGCCTGTTCTACAAGATCGGCCATGCCTCGTGCAGCTTCTCCATGGGCTAAAAAATCATCTAAAATCAGCACCTTGTCCCCTTTATTAAGATATTTTTTGGAAACCCGAATCATAGATATACTGCCCTTTGTAAAAGATTTCACTTCACTTTCATAAAACCCTTCTACCATGGTATTGGGCGCCATTTTTTTCGCAAATACAACGGGTGGATTGCCAAAATATTTTGCCGTCATACATGCAATGGCAATTCCTGAAGCTTCTACCGTTAAAATCTTTGTAACTTCTTTCTTCCCAAATCTATTGTAAAATTCTTTTCCCAACTGATCTAAAAATTGTACATCAATTTGGTGGTTTAAAAAAGAATCAACTTTTACAATCTCTGTGCCAATGGCCGTTCCGTCTTTTACAATCTTCTCTTTTAATTCTTCCATTTGCCCTCCATTTTTTTCGATATGACCATTATAGTATTTTAACGCTTAATAGTAAAGGATTTCATGGGGAATTTTCCGGTGTAATTTTAAATCCGGTTTTCCTAAAATCCCATCTCATGTCGAACACGTTCCATATTTTTCCGGCAAGTTAAACGTTCCAAAAGGCGAAAAGCCACGTCTGCACCGCTACCGGGATCTCTGGCTGTGATAATGTTTCCATCCTCTGCAATAGGTGCATCTACCACTGTGGCACCAAACGCCGCCAACGCTCTTTGGTAAATGCCGCCTTCCCGCTGATACACCGTTGCCTCCCTGTTTTCCAATATACCGCTTTTCCCAATGGGCAAAGACCCTACGCAAACAGAAGCAATGAGTTTTCTCTGTGCATCAAAGGCTCTGATGACCTCTAAAAATGGGTCACTGTATGCACATTGATAAAAACCATATCCTTTAAACCCGCCGGGAATTGCCAGGGCATCAAAGGACGGGATATCTATCCCATCCAAGGTTTCATCCACCGTCATCCTTTGATTAAAGGTGCTGTTTACTTCTTTCGTCACACCGCAGGTGACCAGTTTTGTGCTTCTGTCCCCTACTGTGAAATTCCAACCCATTACATCAATAAATACGCTGGCTTCATAAAATTCAAAGCCTTCTGCTAAAAGGAGCAATATCTTCTTTTTCATATTACGACAACACCGCTTTTATGCCAATGGCAATTAAAATAACGCCCCCCAGAATTTCCGCTTTATTGCCTAAGTAATTGCCGAATTTTTTCCCTATTAAAATAGCCAGAAAACTGCAAATAAAGGTGGTCACACCGATTACCAAAACGGCGGGTAAAATATGAATCTGTACGGCACTAAACCCTACCCCCACTGCAAAGGCGTCGATGCTGGTAGCTATGGCCTGAAAAAACAAAACCTGCAAGGTTAACGTACCCCCAGTCACCTCTTCACTCTTATTTTTTATGCCGTCCCAAACCATCTTTCCACCCACCATTCCAAGAATGAGCAGAATCACAATGCCTGCATACTTAGAAATAATTTGGGCAAATAAGCCTCCTGCGAAAAAACCGATAAAGGGCATGAGCCCTTGAAAAAAACCAAAGAACACAGGCATGGCCAATTCCTTACCTCTGCTCATATTTCTGTAGACCATCCCATTTGACATGGATACGGCTACCGCATCCATACTCAGCCCAATCCCAATCAATACAATCTCTAACAGCCCCATTTATAGTCTCCCTTCCAACAGCACCGGACAATGGTCACTGCCCATAATTTCTGCATGTATGCACACTTCCTCAACTTGAGATAGCATCCTTTCAGAAACCACAAAGTGATCAATCCTCCACCCTGCATTATTGGCTCTGGCCTTAAATCGATAGGACCACCAACTATAGGCGCCTTCCAAATGAGGATACAGTTCCCTGAAAGAGTCTTTAAATCCTGCACGCAAAAGCATGCGAAATTTATCCCGTTCTTCGTCGGAAAATCCTGCCGATCCTCTATTGGGTTTAGGGTTTTTCAAATCAATTTCCTCAGGCGCCACGTTAAAATCTCCACAGATAATCACCGGTTTTATCCCATCCAACTTGCAAATATGCGCCCTTACAGCATCTTCATATTCCATTCTGTACTCAATACGGGCAAGTCCCTCTTTGGAATTTGGCACATATTGATTCACTAAGAAGAAATCCTCAAATTCCGCAGTAATCACCCGACCCTCCTTATTATGTTTTTCATCTTCCAAACCAAAGGTCACATTAAGTGGCTTGATTCTCGTAAAGATGGCTGTCCCCGAGTATCCTTTTTTTTCTGCACTGTTCCAATACTGTTCATAGCCTTCCAAATCCACCACGGCCTGTCCCTCTTGCATCTTTGTCTCCTGAAGACAAATCACATCCCCATCCAAAGACTGACATGACTCAATAAAGCCCTTTCCAAGACAGGCTCTCAGCCCGTTTACATTCCATGTTATTATTTTTATCATTTTTCCTCCATATAGACTAACGGGGGGCGTGAATCCGCCCTCTATAAATATCGATTTAACGTAATTGAAATTTTATTTTTTCGTGTGGTTCCACCCACTTCTTTCAAAATCACTTTTCCTTTTCCTCTCAATACCAATCGATCTCCTTCTTCCACCAACTGATCCACTTTCTGTATCTCCTTGCTGTTTACGTAGACTTGACCTTGGTTGATGGCAGAAGCAGCAACACTGCGAGAAACGGAAAAAGCAGAAGCCACCACATTGTCTAATCGCAGAGAAGAAATGGTATCATGGCGTTGCTGAAAGTTTCCCTCCGGAATGAAGAGATCCGCTAAAGGAATTTCTTCCAATGTTAAGCTGGTACGTCCCACCTTTCCATAATGATACAAGAAAAAATCCACAATTTCCCTGAGGACAATGATATCACACCCATGAGGTGTAACCAAAATATCTCCTATCATTTCCCGCTTCACACCTAAAGCCATCATGGAACCTAAATAATCTCTATGTGTCAATTTTTTCGCCTGCACACCACCGCCTGCTGTAACACGAAGGGCGGAAATGGGGCTTTCTTCCACCCGGTACTCCGGTAAAAATGCGGCAATGGTCCGTTCCGCTTCAGCGTATCCACCTATAAATTGAAACTGCAACCCTTTTTTATTGTTGCAAAGAGCTTCTACTAAAGTTCTCTGTCTCATATCCAAAAAGGTAGAGTATGTGGGCATGTTTCCACGGATACATCGGTTCATTTTATCTTCAATATTCGCCAGTAAAATTTTATCTTCTTTCATGGTTCCTTCATTCTTCTCCATTTTTTGCACGGTTGTCCATAATATTATGTAAACCTGCCTTTATCTGTGTTCGAACAGTTTTCAACAAGGCTCTTCCCTTTATTTTAAAGCCTTCTTCCATTTCTCCACACCTTTTAAAAAATTGTATACAATTTTATCCCCCTTGGGGTGTGGATAACCGCACTGGCCATACCCATTGATTTTCATGGGTTTGTACAAGTTGCCATTTTTTTATGCACAAGTTATCCACAGTTTATTTGTTACAAATGGACTTGTTCTTTTTTCATCTGTGTAAAAGCCCTGTAAACAAGCTATATGCAGAAATCCACCGTTCTTATTTTACCATTGTTTGTGTTTTCTTTCAATCCTTCTGTAAAACCAAACCCGAATTTTTTCAATACCATCTTGTCCATCCATATGGAAGAATTGCTGCTGTTTTTTATAGGATGAAACCCTTTTAAAAATAAGGATACATGATGTTCCAAATGCTAATGCCGGCTAATCCATATTGGGGCACTAAGGCTAATTTTGCCTCTAAACTTCTCCGGTCTTCAAACCACACCTCATGGTCTTCATAGGCAGGGGGATTGCTGCCCTCTATTGGCTTTGTATAAAAATAGTAAGGAGACATGGCCACCGGATCAAACTGAATTTCTACGCCCATTCTCTGTGCCCTTGCCACAGCCTCCCCATTGGTCACTTTCTCCGCCTTTGACGCGCCTTTTACAAATGGTAGCTTCCAATCGTACCCATAGTTTGGAATGCCCATTAAAATTTTAGAAGGCTGGATTTGCGTAACGCCATAATCCAACACTTGCCTCACTTTATTCATGGGTGCCACCGCCATAGGCGGGCCGTATTTATAGCCCCATTCATAAGTCATAAGCAAAACATAATTGGCGGCCAAACCCATCCCCTTATAATCATGACCTTCATAGAGTAAACCCTTTTGATCCGTAGACGTCTTTGGTGCCAAAGCCACGGTGACCAAATAGCCTTTGGGATTGAGGATTTCCGCTGTTTTCCTCACCAATTCCACATAATCATCCTTGTTTTCCGGAAACACATATTCAAAATCAAAGTCAATGCCTGTCATTCCTTTTTCTTGAATATTCAACAAAATATCGCCTA
>JAVVUJ010000090.1:0-8019 GCA_036653195.1 Anaerovorax sp.
CATTGGTCAATGTTTCGGTTTTTTCCTTTATTTCTTCAATATTGTTTCCTTCCAGTGCCTTTGACAATGTATCTTTGGCTTCTGTAAGCTTCGTCTTTTCTTCCTCGCTTAATTTTCCTTCAAGATCCTTCATGGATTTTTCAGTCTCATAGACCAAAGTTTCCGCTCTGTTTCTCGTGTCGATTTCTTCTTTCTTTTTCTTATCTTCTTCTGCAAACTGTTCTGCTTCTTTAATCTTCGTTTTAATCTCTTCATCAGATAGTTTTGTGGAAGAGGTGATGGTAATCCGTTGTTCCTTACCGGTTCCCAGATCTTTTGCACTGACATTTACAATGCCGTTGGCATCAATATCAAACGTAACTTCAATCTGTGGTACACCACGAGGGGCTGACGGAATGCCTGTTAATTGGAATCGTCCCAGCGTAATGTTGCCGGCTGCCATCTCTCTTTCACCCTGCATTACATGAATGTCTACAGCAGTCTGATTGTCTGCCGCCGTTGAAAACACTTGGCTCTTCTTTGTTGGAATGGTTGTGTTTCTTTCAATCAATCTAGTGGCTACACCACCTAAGGTTTCGATTGAAAGAGATAGTGGTGTAACATCAAGAAGCAACACATCATGTACTTCTCCTGTAAGAACACCCGCTTGTATGGCTGCACCGATGGCTACACATTCATCTGGGTTAATGCCCTTAAAT
This sequence comes from Anaerovorax sp., assembly GCA_036653195.1. Classification (GTDB taxonomy): domain Bacteria; phylum Bacillota; class Clostridia; order Peptostreptococcales; family Anaerovoracaceae; genus JAVVUJ01. The sequence continues at coordinate 699 of JAVVUJ010000090.1, forward strand.
GGATCTTTTCCTGTGATTTTCTTTACAGCTTCCTGTACAGCCGGAATTCTGGTAGAACCGCCTACAAGAATTACTTTTTCAATATCGCTATTTGTAACGCCTGCATCTGACATGGCTTTTCTCATAGGCTCCACCGTCTTTTCTACAAGACCTGCTGTCAATTGATCAAATTTTGCCCTTGTAATATCCATATCCAAATGCAAAGGACCGTCTGCATTGACTGTGATAAAGGGAAGATTCACATTTGCAGTCTGAGAACTGGAAAGTTCTTTCTTCGCTTTTTCTGCCGCTTCCTTTAATCTTTGGTGTGCCATCTTATCTTTTCTTAAATCAACACCAAATTCTTTTGCAAAAGTATCTGCCATAAAGTTCATAAGCAAGTCATCAAAGTCATCTCCACCAAGTTTGTTGTTACCGCTTGTTGCAAGCACTTCAAATACGCCATCACCCAGATCTAAAACGGATACGTCGAAGGTACCGCCGCCTAGGTCATAAACCAAAATTTTATGGTGGGTTTCATCCTTATCCAATCCATAAGCAAGAGCCGCTGCTGTAGGCTCATTGATAATTCTCTTCACATCAAGTCCTGCAATTTTACCGGCATCCTTAGTGGCCTGCTTCTGTGCATCTGTAAAGTAAGCCGGAACTGTAATAACAGCCTCTGTCACTTTTTCGCCTAAATAGGCTTCTGCATCTGCTTTTAATTTTCCAAGTGTCATAGCAGAAATGTCTTGCGGTGTGTAAGACTTTCCATCAATATCTGTCATATGGTTTTCGCCCATGTATCTCTTAATAGAGGCGATGGTTCTGTCAGGATTGGTAATGGCCTGTCTCTTTGCAGTTTCTCCAACCAATCTTTCTCCATTCTTAGCAAAGCCCACAACTGAAGGTGTCGTTCGGTTTCCCTCTGCGTTTGCAATGACAACGGGTTCTCCGCCTTCTAACACTGCCACACATGAATTTGTTGTTCCTAAGTCAATTCCTATAATTTTTCCCATTTTATTTTCTCCTTTTCTATTGTTACTCAGCTACTTTAACCATAGCCGGTCTAATTACTTTTTTATTCAACGTATACCCTTTTTGCAATACTTCAATTACTTTTTCACTTTCGTACTCTTGGGATTGTCCCGTAAGCACTGCGTGATGGAAGTTTGGATCGAAATCCTCGCCCATTGATTGAATCTCCTCTACACCGCTTTTTTCCAGTACCCCCTTAAATTGCTTGAATATTTTTTCCATTCCTTCAATAAAACTGCCCCCGCCGTCTGATGGAATTTCAAGCGCTCTTTCAAAATTATCTATTACATCAAGCATTTCAACGACAATCTTCTCGTTTGCATATGCATAAATGTCCGATTTTTCTTTTTCAACACGTCTTTTGTAATTTTGGAAATCTGCGGCCAATCTCATATACTTCACATTGATTTCCTCGTCTTCTTTAGATAGAACTTTCTCTTCCTGTACTCCTTCGCAAGGTTCTTCTACAGTTTCTCCCTGCCCCTCAGCCACTTCGTCTGCTTCTGTCTTCACTTTTATGTCATCCGGATTCTCTTTGCCCCTGTCTTTTTCTGCTTTTAGTTTGTTTTCTTTTTCTTTATTCATCCTCAATATCTCCCTTTACTTCAAATGTTTTGCTTATATTGTCAGTCATATATTCTATAACCGAAGTAATCTGGTCATACTTCATTCTCGTAGGACCTATTACACCTAACTTCCCTACCAGTTTTCCATCAATCCTGTAGGTGGCCGTAATCAAACTGCAATCTCGCATAATGTCATCTTGATTTTCATCTCCGATGGTAATAATCACACCATTTCCACGGTTGATCAGCACATCTGTAAAATGTTGTTTTTGGTTCATCATCTCTATGAACATCTTTGCTTTTTCAAGGTCATTATATTCGGGAATGGAAAAAATATTGGTCAATCCCTCCATATATAAATCTACATTGAGCATCTTTTCTAAAGTCATCATAAAGTTTGGCATAATGTTTTGCGCCAGCCGGCTCATGGCTTCAATATCCGACTCGAAGTTTTTGATAATATCAAGCCGCACGATATCGTTGATGGTTTTTCCTTTATAGGCATAGGTCATGGTCTTAGAAAGAATGGACAATCCTTCTTCAGTATAAGGAACTCTCAATCTTAACGCCGTATTTGAAACTTTCCCACTTTCAGCCACAATCATCATGACAACCGTCTGATCATCCACAGGCACAATCTTAATGTACTTCAATTTGTTATCGCCCTGTTTTGGTGTAATGGCAAAAGACGTCAAATTGGTAATCTCAGAAAGAAGTGTGGCTGCATGTTTAATGGTTCTCTCAAGCTCCGACATATCTTCATTTAACTTGTTTTTTATAATTTCTTTTTCTTCTCTTGGTATCTCATATTTTTCCATGAGATTGTTTACATAAAGCCGGTATGCCTTATCCGATGGTACACGACCTGCGGAAGTGTGGGGATGTGTTAAGAATCCCATTTCCTCTAAATCTGCCATCTCATTGCGAATGGTCGCCGGGCTGATACCCAAATCATATTTTTTAGAAAGAGTCCTTGATCCAATGGGTTCTGCAGACCGAATGAAGTCACCCACAATCGCCTGTAAAATTCTCAGTTTTCTTTCGTTTAGTTCCATGTGTTTCACCTACTTGTTAGCACTCTTAATGAGTGAGTGCTAATCCTTAGTTTTAATTTAGCATTTATTTGTGCCCATGTCAATATTATTTTTGTTTTTTGTTTGTTTTTTTTGTTTTTTTATAACTTCCCTATCCCCTATGAAAAAAAATGTGATAAAATTAAAGGCAGATGAGCAAACAAAATAAACCCATAGGATATTGAGATCACAATGTTCAGCGAAGGAGATCAAAATGGATAAAAAATTAATTATTACAATTGCCAGAGAGTACGGAAGTGGTGGTAAACTCATAGGTCAAAAACTATCCGAAAGTTTAAACATTCCTTTTTACGACAAAGAACTTTTAACCCTTGCAGCCAAAGAGAGCGGCATCCATGAAGACCTGTTCAAAGAAGCCGACGAAAACCATTCCAAAGGATTTTGGAATTCTATGTCTTTCACCACGTCTTCCTTTGGCAATGTTTTTTCAGGTGGCAGCGAGTTGCCCATTAACGACCGTTTGTTTCTGATTCAATCCAGCATTATTAAAGACATTGCCCAAGCCGGTTCCTGCGTCATCGTAGGCAGATGCGCCGATTATATTTTACAGCACCACCCCGATGCCATGCATGTATTCATCCATGCTTTGGAAAAAGATAAAATCGCCCGTATTATAGAGACCTATGGTGTCAACGAAAAAGACGCCAGAACAGCCATGTTAAAAACAGACAAACGCCGCGCTACCTACTACAATTATTATGCCGACGGCAAATGGGGGCAGGCGGAAAATTATGATTTGTCTATAGACAGCAGTGTCATCGGCATTGACGGTACTGTCATGCTTATTAAAGAATTTGCCAAGCTAAAGCAAGTAAAAGATGGTTTGTCACAAGATCTTTAATAAATTACTCCTTGACCAAAACTAATTTTTTCAGTTTCAGATACAGGTTGTAGAGGGAATCTACAAATAAGTCATAAAGTTTTACCACCGGTGGGCTGGAAAGTACCACTACGCACAAGGACGCAAGCCCGAACACCAACAAATAGTAAATCACCACGTTTCCCGCATATAATCCGTAAATCTTGATGATATATCGGATGGTTAGATGAAATATGTAAATGGGCATGGTATTTTGTCCCACATAGGACACATAGTTTTTTCCTTTTGGTAAAATATTAAACATAAGGATAATCCAACCTATGGCGATACAAAAAACAGCGGCACGCATGAGGATATCCACATACCATACCATGCCCAGCGAGGCGGCCGTACCTTTCAGCAGATAAAAACCCACCGGTACATCCACAAAGAATGCCAAGGTGCAGGATATCCCCACCAAAACAACCCCTAAAATCAGCGTCTGCCAAAGGCGCATTTTTTGTATTTTCTCAATTCCTTCTTTTGTACAGTAATAGCCCACCATAAAGAATGGAAAGTAGGACACCATTCTGCCTAATCCCAAGGTTTCATCAAAGGCCGGCACTTGACCCGCTACCAAATATAAAAGAATGCTAAGCAGTAACACATGCTTGATTTTCACAATGTCTCTTAAAAAGAATCTGTAAAAAAACAGGGATAATAAATACCAAAGGGCAAAGGGCGGTACCACAAAATTCAAATTGGCATTGCCGAATAAGCCATATCGTACAAAATAGAAAAATACGGTAAATAAGAGATATGGAAATAAAAAAGTTTTAAAAGCGGTTTCTCTGGCACGCTCCGGTTTCTTTGAAAAATAGCCGGACAAAAATACAAAAGCCTGCATCACAAATACATTGATGGTAATATAAACAATTCCGCTTAAAGATCCTTGGGTGAAGTCTCCCCCCACTCTTGTAAAGTGGGAAATGGGAATGCACCAAATCAAAAGGCCTCTAAACGTATCGAATAAATAATTTCTTTCTTTTACTTGCTCTGTTAAATTCATTTTCCCTCCATATGGACTAACGGGCGAAGGCAATCCTCCCTTACCTATAACTTCAATTGATTTCTGCCATCCTCTCCACCTGGTGGTAGAGAAATTCTTCCTTGTTTCATGAGGACTCAGCCCAACATAATGCGGCTTTCAGCCCTCGCTGCCAACCGGCTATCCGCTCCTGCCTCTTTTCTTCTGCCATGTGCGGCAGAAAGGTTTGGTCAAGACCCCAATTTTGTATCACGTCTTCCTTGTTTTTCCAATAACCCACGGCCAAACCTGCCAAATACGCAGCCCCTAATGACGTGGTTTCCACAGAAATCGGCCTTTTAATGGCAATATTCATAATGTCTGCTTGAAATTGCATAAGGAAGTCATTAGAACTGGCACCACCATCTACCTTCAGGCTGTTCAACCGTACATGTGCATCTTCTTCCATAGCGCGCAATAAATCATTGGTCTGATAGGCCAAGGATTCTAAAGTAGCCCTAACCAGATGATTTTTATTGGCACCTCGGGTTAATCCGAAGATGGCGCCACGTGCCGAAGGCTTCCAATGGGGTGCCCCAAGACCCACAAAAGCGGGCACCACGTACACGCCGTTTGTATCCTCTACCTGCTGTGCCAGAAGTTCTGATTCCTGTGACGAATGGATGAGTTTCAATTCATCACGAAGCCATTGTATGGCTGCACCGGCTACAAAAATAGAGCCCTCCAAGGCATAAGCTACCTTCCCGTCTATTCCCCAAGCAATGGTGGTCAGCAATCCATGTTTTGAACGCACAAGGGTTTCTCCCGTATTCATTAAAAGAAAACAACCTGTCCCATAGGTATTCTTTGCATCTCCTGCCGAAAAACAAGTCTGTCCGAAAAGCGCCGCCTGTTGATCACCTGCTGCACCTGAAATAGGAATTTCGCCACCAAAAATGCTGCCGTCTGTGTGCCCGTAAATACAGCTGGAAGGTTTTACTTGAGGCAACAGTTCCCTTGGAATATCCAATTCTCCCAACAACTCTTCATCCCATTTCAAGTCATTAATATTAAAAAGCATGGTTCTCGATGCATTGGAATAATCCGTCACATGCACACGTCCTTTGGTCAGCTGCCAAATAAGCCAAGTCTCTACCGTTCCGAAAAGCAACTTGCCTGCCTTCGCCTTTTCTCTGGCACCTTCCACATGATCCAAAATCCATTTAACCTTTGTTGCCGAAAAATAAGGATCTATAAGCAAGCCTGTTTTTTCTCTGATCATCTCAGACAGTCCCCTGTCTTTCAGTTTCTCACAATCCTCCGCCGTGCGCCTGCACTGCCATACCAATGCATTATAAACAGGTTCTCCTGTTTCTCTGTCCCAAACAATGGTGGTTTCCCGTTGATTGGTTATGCCGATGGCTTCAATGTTTTCAGAAGTTGCCGCCACTTTATACATGGCCTCTTGTGCCACACCGATTTGTGTGGACCAAATTTCCATGGGATCGTGTTCCACCCAACCCGGCTTTGGATAAATCTGCCGAAATTCTTTTTGCGCAAGGGTCACCGCCTTTCCTTTTTTATCATATAGAATGCAGCGGCAACTGGTAGTGCCTTGATCAAGCGCCATGATGTATTTTTCCATTAAAATGCCCCTCCTTTATAAAAATTCTGCCAAAACACCATTGGACAAATCAATCCCCAAGGGTGTAAATTTTATAAAATCTCCTTGGCATACCATATAGTTTTCTCGTTGAAGACCAGTGACCACAGAGCCATATACCGCCATGAAGTCTACACCATACTTTCTTTTAAATTCAGATTTGCTGATCCCCTGTATTTTCCGCATACCGGTAAATACATATTCAGATTGGCGATTTGTACTCTTGCTGCTTTCTTTGGTGCCTTCTTCTGAAATAAAAGTCTCTTGGGACAAATTTCCGCTGTTGTTTATGTACGCATCCAAATTGGCCTCATTGCTAAATCGGTGATCCTTTACAAAGGAATGTGCACCTAACCCTATGCCCAAATAGTCCTCCATGGACCAATATTTCAAATTGTGCCTGCAGGCAAACCCGGGTTTTGCCAAATTGGAAATTTCATAATGGTCATAGCCCGCTTTTGTAATATAATCCAATCCTTCCCAATACATTTTTCGATCTAAATCATCGGGAATTTCCTGCAAAATACCCCCCTCAAAATCTCTGAAAAAAGGCGTGCCTTCTTCCAGCTGCAAACTATACATAGAAATATGTTCCGGCGAAAGAGACAGTACCTGCTCTATGGTATTTTTCCAAATTTCCATAGTCATCTTCGGTACGGCAAACATTACATCCAAATTGATGTTTTGAAATCCACAAATCCTTGCCAGTCTGTAATTTTCCAGTACGTCTTCCGGGCTGTGTGCTCTGCCCATAAGCTTTAAAAGACCTTCATCCATGGATTGTACCCCTAAGCTGAGTCTGTTGATGCCACAGTCCAAATAGGCCGTCAATTTTTCTTCGGTCAGCGTCTTTGGATTGGATTCTATAGTTATTTCACAGGAATCCGAAAAGAAAAAATGATTTTTCAACGCAACCATCAGTTCTTTTATAAACGCCGAATCTACCAAGGAAGGCGTTCCACCGCCAATAAACAGCGAATCTACATAAAATTCATTACCGTAAACCGCCCCCCATTGTCTCACTTCTTCCAGTAAACTGTGAAAATAGGCTTTCTGCACAGATGAATCCAAGCCCTGAAACGATAAAAAATCACAGTAATTACACTTTTTTAAACAAAAGGGAACGTGTATATACAGCCCTATATTTTTCATTTA
>JAVVUJ010000091.1:0-7985 GCA_036653195.1 Anaerovorax sp.
GTTAAGAGCAGACTTGAAAGAAATGAATGGGTACATGAATCGTGTGGCACTTCGCACCATCAGCTACTTTGATTCGGGCAAAGAGCCATCTGGAAAATCAGAGCCGGAGCGATTTTATCATGGCTTTGTGCTAGGCTTGATGGTGGATATGGAAGAGCAATACACCGTACGCTCCAACAGGGAAAGTGGATTTGGGAGATATGATATCATGCTTGAACCAAAGTTGGGTGCCATGTGGGAAACAACACTGGAATCGAAAAAAGAAGGGGCCGCAAAGGCTGCATTGGAATGGAAATTTGGTATTGGAGCAAGTGGGGATAGCGCACATGACGGAATCATCATGGAATTTAAGGTAATTGACAAAACCGAAGAAAAGGATTTGGAAGAAACCGCCAAATCGGCACTATTACAGATCGAAGAAAAGCAATATGAAGCAGAATTAAAAGCAAAAGGTATCAAAAACATACGAAAATACGGATTTGCCTTTGAAGGGAAGAATGTGTTGATAAAACAGGGCTAATTTTAAATCCCTTGAATTTCAGGTGGTTTAGCTATAAAGACACAGATTTTAGTCTAGAATAAAGGAAAGGTGACATGTTTGCATGAAAAAAGAAACAACGTTAGTTTGGAAAGGCAGAGGGGATGTCCGGCTGCATCGTTATTTTAGCGAGAGTGAAATAACGATGCCTTTTGAGCAGGAGGAAAAGTTACCGTCGGTGATTATTTGCCCGGGCGGTGGATTCTATTGCTTGGCCACAGATGAGGCGGAGATCTATGCGGATTTTTTCCTGTCTCTTGGTATAAGACCCTTTGTATTGGAATATTCTCTGGATGAGAAAGCAAAATTTCCAAATCCTTTGTTTGATTTAGGAAAGGCCATGGTGAGGTTGCAAGAAAATCAGGTAGCTTGGCATCTACTTCCCCAGGCGCCTTATTTGTATGGAATTTCCGCAGGCGGATTTTTGACAGCAGGTATGGCAATTTTAGGGAATGAACCTATTTTAAAAGAAAAATTCCACTGTAGCGAGGAAGTTTTCAGACCAAAAGCCCTGATTTTATCCTATCCGTTGCTGAACATGGCACAGCATACAACAGAATGGGGTGAAAACACATTGCTGCCGCAAGAATACGGCATATTGGCACGGCTTCAATTGACGGAGTTGGTACATAGGCAAATGCCGCCTGTTTTACTTTTTCACAACAAGGATGATCAAATGGTACCTGTAAGCGACTCTTTGGCGTTTGCCCAAGCTTTGGCTAAAAATAAAATACCATGTGAACTGCATGTTTTTGAAAGGGGTGGACATAGTTTTTTGCAAAGAGAAAATATGAAAAACTGGCAGGCTTACACGAAAGCTTGGTTGGATAAACAAAGGGATTTGTAAAAATACAATTTCATAAAAATCAGCGGCAGCAATAGCGGGCGCGTTTTGAAAATAACGTCGTTTAAAGATTGGAGAAGTACAATGAAAATTGCAACAGCGGCCAGGATTTGGATGACCAGATCCTTTCGTCCATTTACGTTTCTAAAAGAATATGATCAAAAATTAGACTACGATTCATTGCATCATTTGGGATTGTATATTCATATTCCATTTTGCAAAGAAATTTGCAAATTTTGCCCCTACTGTAAAGTAGTTTATGAAAGAGAAGTGGCCAATGAATATGTAGATGCGTTACTCAAAGAAATCCAAATAGTAGGTGCCACATTTCACGGAAAAAAAGCAGTGAACAGTTTGTATTTTGGAGGGGGTACACCTGCATTGGTGGTGGATCGAATTGGGGAAATTGTAGCCCAAGTAAGGCGTTTTTTTGTCATTCGAGAGGGCATTGGTTTAGAACTTCATCCTGATGATGTGTGCGTGGAGGTTCTTGAAAAACTAAAAGCCGCAGGTGTTACAAAGATCAGCATTGGAATCCAGTCCTTTCAGAAAAATCAACTTCTGGATCTTCAACGGAAACCCATAGATTTGTCAGCCTTGGCACAGGCCCTTCAGAAAGTTGCCTTTAAAACAGTCTCCATGGACTTTATATTTGCCATACCTGGGCAGACCTTTGGGCAACTAAAAGCAGATATTGATACAGCCTTTCAAAAAGGTGCCAATCATATTGCTATGTATCCCTTTATTGATTTTTCTTTTGCTCAAAATGGATTTTTACCTATGGGAGAAGAGGAGAAACGAACCTTATTGAATCAAATTTCCGACTATTGTACAAAGCAAGGTTATGTGCGCACGTCTATTTGGACATTTGCAAAGAAACATGTAAAGGCCTATTCCTCCATGACCAGAGATCATTTTTTGGGATTCGGATGTTCTGCCACTACACTCCTTGGAGATCAGTTTAAAATCAATACATTTTCTGTTCCGGCATACATAAAACGGATTGATGAGGGAAAGTTGGCTACATCCTTGACTTTGAGATTTACAAAGAGGCAGAGGATGGTATATTATTTGTTTTGGACAGCTTACACCACAAAAGTCGATCCTAAGAATTTTAAAAATTTCTTCAAGACGTCTTTAAAGAAAAATTATGGATTTGAGATTTTTATGGCAAAGATTTTAGGGCTCCTGAAGGAAAAAGAGGGCATTTATCATATGACGCAGAAAGGCATCTATTATTACCATTATTTTGAACAATTTTATACGTTAGCCTATATTGAAAAAATGTGGGGTATTATGAGAGAAACAGACTTTCCCGAAGGAATGACTTTATAGAGAGGGGTAACTATTTAAGAAAAGCCTGGAAAATCAATGATTTAGGGCTTGACAATATAGGAAGGAGAATGCATTTGAATGGTCAAAGGAGAGCCGATATTCATATTGGCGCAAAAGTAAACATTGTGTTAAAACAAGATCAAAGGACAGGCACGTTAACCCAAGGACAGGTGGGAAAAATTTTAACCAACAGTAGCAACCACCCTCACGGTATTAAAGTGATGCTCACAGATGGGCAAGTAGGCAGGGTGCAAGAAATTTTATAACTAGAAGTCGGCAATATAACTTGCAAGGAAGGAGGTGCGGGAAGTGTTTGATTTTAATGGAAATGGCCGGAGTGATTCTTTTGATACTTTTATGGAAATGAAAATCGTAAATGGAGAAGAAGATTTTGAAGATGATGATGAATTAAAAGATGACGAGGAATATTTAGATGATGAGGAAGAAGACTTTGAGGGCGACTTTGAGGGCGATTTTAAAGGCGATGAATGGAACATTTAGAATGATGGGAATGTATGTGGATAAAAGAATACAGAAAGGGGGAGTTGTATGAAAAAGTTATTGATTGTGGTAGATTATCAAAAAGATTTTGTGACAGGCACGCTGGGATTTGAGGGTGCCGCGAAGATTGAAGAGGCCATTTATGAAAAGATCACAGAGTACAGGAAGAACGGACAAGATATTGCTTTTACATTGGATACCCACTATGAGGACTATTCTAAAACACAAGAGGGGCGAAATCTGCCCATAGCTCATTGTATTCATGATACGGAAGGATGGCAGCTGTATGGGAAAATCGCACAATTACAGGCGTTAAAAGAAGAAGGTAAGGCAAAGTGTTTTAGCAAGTTTACCTTTGGTTCCATTGATCTTGCCAAAGATTTATTGGGCAAAGACTATGATGTTGTGGAGTTGGTGGGCGTTGTGACGGATATTTGTGTCATTTCAAATGGGATTTTGGTAAAAGCGGCACTGCCGGAAGCAGAAATACAAATTGATGCCAACTGTGTAGCCAGCAACCAAATTGAAATGGAAAACAAAGCTTTTGACATAATGGAAAATTTGCATATGAAGGTATTGAATCGAAAAGGACGATAGATAAAGGCTGTTTCTCTATTTTTTAAAATCAAGAGAAACAGCCGTTTTTTTAATGATAAGCTATTTACAACAGCAGCTGTTATGTTTTATTTGACAACCACAACTATGACCACAGCTACAATTACAATTTTTACCAATGGCAACGCCAACGATTAAAGGGATTAATAAAGGCATGGGCTCACCTCCTCTCCTCTGTACTTCATTATATGTGCCACCTTGTTGTTTTGATACCGCCCATAAGCCAAAACGGCATTATTTGAAATATCCAGGGATTTTACTGTGAAAAGAAGTTTGGTTTCCTTATTTACTGCGTATGATTTTCATTAAATCAGCGTCTTGAATTTGTGTACAATACAGAAATTTCAATTGCAAAATAAACAGTTTCGTTGCTTTACAGTCTCTATGATTTTGCCTTTCAATGCAAATGGTAAATGTTCTGTATAGTATCCGCGAAATTAGATAAAATACCTATTATAATCTATTACAAAAAACCAATAAAAAATAGGAGGTAAAAAATAGGATGGCTGAATTTAAAGAAATTTATGAAGAGCACACGCCGGATTTTGTTACATTTCCATTGGCTCATGATGTTGCAGTGGATACGGAGGATCAATCCACCTATCCATCAGTAGAGCAGGTGGAAGACGTGGCAAAATGGGTTCAAGTCCATGAGATGTAATGAGTGGAATAAATGGAGGACAGAACATGGAAGGTAAACAAGAACTGAAGGGTGTAAAAAGATGTGATATTTTTGCATTGGAAAACGCCGGATTAAAAGGGACGGCATCATCCGTCTCGGTTTTAAAGCTTTTGGAAGATGAAGAAAAGGCCAGAGAAGAATGCGCAACAGAGATTAAAAAATCTTAAAGTATGAAATCGTGTTTCACACTTTCAACTGTTAGCCAATAGGGCAATAAAAATAAAATGAATGGAATCAGGAATAAAAGATTCCCATACCCTTTCATCCAAAGGCGTATGGGGATTTTTTTACGTTGTTAGCCAAGGATTTTGCAGAAACATATAGCAGATATTTCACAAAGAAAAAAATCATTAAAAAAAACAGAAAACCCCCTTGACAACCGGCATGTACCGCTGTATTATAGTAGTAACACAATGATACGCGTAATTGATGTTACATGAGAGATTGGGGGATAATAGGATGAATTGGAAATTTTCAAATGATAAACCCATCTATATTCAGTTGGTGGATGGGATAGAGCTTAAAATCATAAGCGGAGAATATGTACAGGGCAGTAAAATATTGTCTATTCGGGAAATGGCTACCGAAGTAGGCGTAAATCCAAATACGGTACAAAAGGCGTTGGCGGAGCTTGAACGTAAAAATTTAATTGTTACCAACAGAACCAACGGAAAATTTATAACGGAGGACGGGAACCTCATAGAGGAAATAAGGACTTCCCAGGCGACGAAAACCATAAAAGCGTTATGCAATACAATCCGAATGTTAGGGTATACAAAAGAAGAAACGCTGCAAATTATAAAAAATACAATAGATGGTGACTTGGACACCTGGAAAGAGGGGGATAAACAATGAGCGTAATTTTAGAAACAAAACAATTAACAAAAGCCTACGGAAAAAAAGTGGCGTTATCAAATGTGAATTTAACCATTGAACGGGGAAAAATTATTGGACTTTTAGGTCCAAATGGAAGCGGAAAAACCACTTTTATTAAATTAATCAATGGGTTATTAACACCGACACAGGGAGAAATATTTGTAGGGGGAAAGGTGCCGGGTGTTGAAACAAAAGCGATGATTTCCTATCTTCCGGATAAAAATTATCTAAACGATTGGATGAAGATTGACCAACTAATTGAGTTCTTTGGGGATTTTTATAAGGATTTTTCAAAGGAAAAAGCAAATGAAATGTTGGCCAGCTTAAATTTAAGAGGGGATCAAAAATTAAAAACTTTATCAAAAGGGAATCAAGAAAAGGTACAGCTTATTTTGGTCATGAGTAGAAAAGCACAGCTATACCTGTTGGATGAACCTATCGCAGGTGTGGATCCGGCAGCCAGGGATTATATACTAAAGACCATTTTAACCAGCTACAATCCTGAGGCTTCGGTGATGATATCCACCCATTTGATTGCAGATGTAGAACAAGTATTGGATGAAATCATCTTTATTAAGGAAGGGGAAATTTTGATGACTTCCACAGTGGATGATATTAGAGAAAAAGAACAAAAATCAGTGGATGGATTGTTCAGGGAGGTATTTAAATGTTAGGGAAACTATTAAAATATGAAGTGAAATCTACAGGCCGGATTTTTGTACCGTTGTACGGTGCGTTGGCGGCAATTTCCATCATTATCTCTCTATTATTTTCTCCCGACAGTGGCATGGGCGGGATTGTAAACGGAATATTACTTGTGCTGTACTTTTCTTTGATGGTGGCCATTGCAGTGGTTACCTTTGTAGTCATCATTCAAAGATTTTATAAAAATTTACTGACAGATGAAGGGTACTTAATGTTTACCCTGCCGGTAAAAACATGGCAATTGGTTGCCGGAAAGCTGCTCATCGCTATGCTGTGGTCCGTTGTCAGTTCTGTGGTTGCAGGGTTATCTGTCTTCCTTATCATGACCGCTACTTTTGGAAATTTTGGGGAATTTATTCAAATGATACAGCAGGGTATTCACATGCTTGCCCAATTGGAGTTTAATATATGGATGACTATATTTGAGGTTGTTCTAGTGATGATTCTATCCTTGGCTGCCAACATTTTGCTCATTTATGCGGCTATTGGTTTGGGGCATATTGCAAACAGGAGGCAGATTTTGTGGAGTGTTGTAGCTTATATAGCCATTCTCACCTTGTTGCAAATTGTCACCAGCCTTGTTATGAAAATTCTTGATTTATCCGGCGTGGATTTTATGCAGATGCTATCCATGCAGGGACAGATTAACCTGGCCATTTTTGGGACTATGTTGCTTGTTGTGGTGACAGCGGTCGTATGTTATGTGATCACCGTTTTATCACTGAATAAAAAATTAAACTTGGCCTAGTGTTCCGTTTTAAAAAATAACAAGGATATAAAACACCCTGCAAGCTTATAAGATGCATAAATCACCTCTCTTTGGTTACAGTAACCGAAAGGAGGTGATTTTTATGGGAAGCAGAGAAAAAGAAATCCATGAAGAAGTGGACGCAATAGAAAAGGCACATAACATGCAAGAAGAAGTGGGACAAAGCAGTTCTGTAGATGGATTGGCGCACATTGTGGACAACGGGAACGTGACCAGACAAATTATGAATGCCATAGGTATGGATTCCTTGCAAACTTACCAATCAAAAGGGGAAAAGGGTAAGGATTAATGAACTGAAGGAAGAAACTAAAAAACAGATGAGAAACCCTATAAGGGTTGGAATGGCGACGGAAAGTCCGGTCCATTTCCAACTTAGGGTTTCTTTTTTTATGGTAAGGCAGGTGGTAGCACAAGGAAAATGTATCAAGCACATAATCATGGTACATAGGGCTGTCATGGAAGTCCACCCGTTGTCTAAAAGCAGTCCTTGTAATTGGCTGAGGCTACTAAAATCAGTGAGAGAAGAGGTGGACATATAGGCCATAATCATGATGGGGAACACAATTTCGTTGGCAGGAAATCCAAGGATAAATGCCATGAGAATCACACCGTCTAGCCCCAACAGCCCTGCAAATGGATCTAAAAATTGCGTACAGTGAGCCAAAATACTTAGGTGGTGGATTTCCGTATTTGCCATGATCCAAATGAGCAGTCCGGCAGGAGCAGCAACTAAAATAGCACGGCCTAAAACAAAGAGGGTTCGATCAAAAATAGAGCGAACAATGACACTGCAAAATTGTGGGCGGCGATAGGGAGGAAGCTCTAAAATAAAAGAAGAGGGGAGACCTTTTAAAATCGTTTTTGAAAGAAGGCGTGAAACCAATAATGTTAAAAAAATCCCTAAAAAAATAACACAAATCAAAATAAAACAGGCCCATAGGGTTTGAAAAAGTCCGCTTATAGTACCTACGAAAAACATGGTAATAATCGCAATTAACGTGGGAAATCGACCATTACAGGGCACAAAATTATTGGTCAATATAGCGATCAATCGTTCCCTTGGCGAGTCAATAATGCGGCAACCTATGATAGCGCAGGCATTACACCCAAATCCCATACA
>JAVVUJ010000092.1:0-7978 GCA_036653195.1 Anaerovorax sp.
AAACAAAGATCGGCATCCTTGCTACAGACGGAACCATTCGCATGAAACTTTATCAAAGAGAATGTGAGGCCGCAGGCATTGAACCCTATATATTATCGCCGGAAAAACAAAAATTGGTGATGAAAATCATTTATGAAGGCATTAAAGGTGGAGAAGAAATTCAATATGAGGATTTTCAAGCCATTGAGGACGAGCTGAGAGATGCAGCATGCCATGGAGCCATTATGGGATGCACAGAACTTTCCTGCTTCAAACAAATGTACCATTTAGAAGACTATTACATAGATGCCATGCGTATTTTAGCAGAAACATCCATTATTTCATGTGGAAAAAAGATAAAGAAATAAAGAAGTAGAATGTAGGAGAAGGATGATGATTTACAATTTAGCACAGTATAAAAAATTATTTGAAAAAAAAGGGCTGGTCTGTGAGACCAACTTTCAGGAGCAAGATGAACAAGTGCCCGTCTGCTATATATCCTATGATTCCCAAGATATTCGGGACAACACCCTGTTTGTTTGTAAGGGTGCACATTTTTCTGTGGATTATTTGAAAGATGCGCTACAGAAAGGCGCAATTGGTTACATCAGTGAAAGGCCTTACTCATTGGATGAAGAGGTTCCTTTTATCATCGTCAGCGACATGCGGAAAGCCATGGCCTATTTGGCAGATTTTTTTTACGACCAGGTTTGGAAGGGACTTTGTTTAATCGGGATAACCGGCACAAAGGGGAAATCCACCACCGCTTATTTTATGAAACATATTTTGGACGAATATCTCAATGCCCAGAAAAAACCGGTGAGCGGGATTTTGTCGGGCATTGACAACTACGATGGTGTCATCAAAGAAGAATCTCATCTAACCACACCGGAAGCCATGATGCTACACAAGCATTTTGACAACTGCGTAAAGAGCGATATGGAATTTTTAACCATGGAAGTTTCCAGTCAGGCGTTAAAGTATCACAGAACCTTAGGGATTACTTATGATATAGGATGTTATTTGAATATAGGGGAAGACCATATCAGTGATGTGGAGCATGCTGATTTTGAAGACTATTTCCAATCAAAACTGAAACTGTTCACCCAGTGCAATATGGCGTGCATTAATATTTGTGCGGAAAAATCGCAAGAGGTAGTCGCTTTGGCAAAAGAACGCTGCAAAAAAGTAGTGACCTTTGGTTTAGACGAAGGGGCAGACGTGTATGGTTATGATATTGTAAAATCGGGAAAAAATATTACGTTTAAGGTAAGAACCGATAGTTTTGATCGGGAATTCAAATTGAGCATTGCGGGACTTTTCAATGTGGAAAATGCTTTGGCGGCCATTGCCATGTGCTACTGTCTCAACATTTCCATGGAGTATGTCTATGCCGGTCTGAAAAAAGCAAAGGTTAGCGGCAGGATGGAAGTCTACAGCAGTGAGACCAAGGATTTGCAGGTCATCGTAGATTATGCCCATAATAAGATGAGTTTTGAAACCCTTTTTAAATCCACTCAGAGAGAATATCCGGGAAAGAAAATTACCATCGTTTTTGGATGCCCGGGCAAGAAAGCCTTGGGAAGAAGAAAAGAGTTGGGCGAATTGGCGGGAAAATACGCCAACATGGTCTACATTACCGAGGAAGATGCAGGTGAAGAAAGTGTGTTGAAGATCAGCAAGGAAATTGCGAAATACGTGGAACAGCAAAACTGTCCGTGCCTGATTATCGAAGATCGGGAAGAAGCCATTAAAGATGCAATTTTAACAGCGGATGAAAATACCATCGTGCTGATTACAGGAAAAGGCAGAGAGACAAGGCAGAAAAGAGGGACAAACTACATTGATTGCCCTTCCGATGTGGAGTATGTGAAGCGATACCTGTAAAGATAACGAAAGAGAGAACGAAGAAAACATGGATATAAACCAATTACTGGATATGCTGGAACTTGAATATCCGGAAGAATTTCGGTATTTTGAAAATTTAGCCGACCTGTTAGAATGCGAGCAGGAAATTGAATACGAAGCCTTGTATCAATTGCTTTCAAAAGTAGAAGTGCATACATTAAAGGAGCTGGTAGAGGGATATTTTGAAGATATTATTAACAATATGCCTGATGATAGCGTGGAAATTTTTACTTTAATGGAAACCATCAAACAAATGTTGGTAGGCATTTTAGGTCTCATTCAAAATGAGGATGAAGAGGCACAGATGGGTCTCTTTGTGGATGAAATTTATAAACTGAGGGAATGGTATACAAGGGATGGAATGGTCCATTGCACTTCCACCGATCATAAAAAAAAGATTGACACTTCTATATGTCAAGCTTTTTATATGAATCGACTGGAAAAATTAAATGAAGAACGCTATTTTTATGATTTCAGTGATTGTTTGGCCTACGAAATTGAGGAATATGCCATGCCCCTCACGCCTATGATTGAAGAAGACGAGGAAGATGAGGATTTGGTAGACCTTTATGATGATGCAAAGGATCATTATGGGGATGAGTTGGTAGACGATAATTATTAATCCCTTTTCTCACAGTTGTATTTTGCCGATTTTAAAGGAAATATCCAGATTTGAGTTCTCAAAAATTTTATTGATCATATTCACAAAGTTTTCCGAAAGGTCACTGGCATAGAAGGTGTTTTCAAAAGTGGGTGCATCGGACAGTAAGTGGTTTTCGCCAAGAGAATCGGTAATGCTTTGCAGTATTTCCTTGGAAGGGTCTATGATTTGCAAGTGGGGATATAGCTTGCTGATGTTGTCTCTAATGAGTGGGTAGTGTGTACAGCCGAGAACCAAAGTGTCAATTTTATTATAAGAAATAAATCCATCTAAATAGTATTTAATAGACAGATCCATGATCTGGTTTTGGATAATTCCTTCTTCAATTAGCGGTACAAAAGTGGGGCAGGGAATGGCATGTATTTCCAATTGGTCGTTTAGGCTATGCACTTTTTTCTCATAGGCATGGCTTTTTATTGTAACTTTTGTCCCGATAATGCCGATGATATTGGAAGGATCACAAATTCTGGCTATGGTTCTTGCGGCGGGACTGATAATCCCTAAGACAGGCAAGTCAGGATATTTTTCACGCAAAGTGTAGAGGCAGGTAGAACTTACTGTGTTGCAGGCGATGACAATCATTTTCACTTGATTTTTCACCAAAAAATCTGCGATTTCCAAAGAAAAATGGGTAATGGTTGCAGGATCTTTGGAGCCGTAAGGTGTGCGTGCCGTATCTCCAAAATAAATAATTCTTTCATTGGGTAAGGCTTTCATTAAATGGGGTATGCAAGTTAGGCCACCAAGGCCAGAATCAAAAAAACCAATAGGTCTGTTATCCATAAAAATCTCCGTTTCAAAATGATACTATATTTCGTCTGATTAAGTGGTATGGTAACCACCTGCGGTGGTTACCATACGTTTTGAGTAGCGTGCCAATATTTCAGCCTTTTGGGCTGAAAAGGCACATGCCGGATTATCCCACTGGGGATGAATGTGTTCTTTATAATAGTAATCAATTCAAGAGAATATGTAAATAGAAAATCAAAAATATAAAATAACATTAATATATATATGCACAAACAAAGATAAACATAAGCGTATTGTGGAAAGTATGAGGTGGAAAATGAGTAAAAAAATAAAAGAAAGAGCAGATATTGACAAAGGGTATAAATGGAACATTGAAGACATGTACAGTGATGAGGCTCAGTGGGCGGAAGACTGTAAAAAAGTAGAACAGGAAGCCAATGCATTTGTAAAATTTTCAGGTCATTTGGATGACGGTGGAAAGACATTGCTTGCAGCATTGACAACAAAGGATGAGATTTGGTTGACTCTTGAACGGGTGTACGTATATGCACGGATGCGAAAAGACGAAGATAATCGAGTGAGCCGGTACCAATCCATGGCGGACAAAGCCAGTTCTCTCATAGCGAAGACGGCTGCAGCCATGTCCTTTTTCACACCGGAACTTTTGGAAATTCCCGAGGAAAAGCTACTTGCTTTCTTTGATAAAGAAAAAGGCTTGGCTATTTACCGATTTATCATTGAAAATACCTTGCGGGAAAAAGCCCATATCTTATCTAAAAACGAAGAAATGCTTATGGCGCAGTTCAGTGAATTGGTTCCGGCTACCAATACCATATTCTCTATGATCAACAACGCCGATATTAAATTTGGCAGTATTCGTGATGAAGATGGAGATGAAGTGGAAATCACCCACGGAAATTATATTGCATTTATGGAATCTCAGGATAGAGTCGTTAGAAAAGACGCATTCTGTCATATGTATGCGGCTTATGAAAAACAAAAAAACACGTTGGCGACGACGTATAATTACAATACCAAGAGCGATGTAGTCATGGCCAAAATCAGAAAATACGGGTCTTCTTTGGAGGCTGCACTGTCTTCAGACAACATTCCGGTGTCCGTCTATGACAACTTGATTTCCACCGTAAACAGTCGGCTGGATTTGCTTCACAGGTATGTGGAAGTCCGACGAAAAATGTTAGGTGTGGATGAGGTACACATGTATGATATGTACACACCCCTTGTGCAGGTTCCTCAAAAAGAAGTGCCTTATGAAGAGGCATTAAACATTATGCGCCGAGGTCTGGCGCCTATGGGTGAAGAATATTTGACCAAAATGAACAAAGGTATTGAGGCCGGTTGGATTGATGTTTATGAAAATACGGGGAAAACAAGTGGTGCCTATTCTTTCGGCAGCTATGACAGCATGCCATATATTCTGCTCAATTACAATGGAAAGCTGAAAGATGCGTTCACCATCGTCCATGAAATGGGGCACTCTATGCATTCTAAATTTACAAGAGAAGTACAGCCTTTCATTTACGGAAGTCATTCCATCTTTACGGCAGAAGTTGCTTCTACAGTCAACGAATGCCTTTTAATGAAGCAACTTTTAGAGGAAACCACAGATGTTGAACAGAAGAAATATCTGCTGAATCTGCATATTGAAGAATTCAGAACCACTTTATTTAGGCAGACCATGTTTGCGGAGTTTGAACAGATTACCCACAAAGCTGTAGAAGATGGAGAATCTTTGACAGCGGAATGGCTGTGTGATGTTTATGGAAAACTAAATCGAAAATACTTTGGAGAAAAGGTGATTTATGATAAGGAAATCGAAATGGAATGGGCAAGAATCCCACATTTCTACAATGCTTTCTATGTTTATCAATACGCCACCGGCTACTCTGCGGCGGCAGCACTTTCTTCTAAAATCTTGACGGAAGGTGAAAAAGCCAGAGATCAATATATTGAATTTTTAAAGTTAGGTGATAGCAATCACCCTATTGAGCTCCTAAAATTGGCAGGAATTGATATGAGTACCTCTGCCCCTATTGAGCAAGCTATGAACCTATTTGAGAATTTAATTGATGAAATTGAAAAATTAGTGTAAAATGTGAATGAAATGAGAATTATAAACATCTTTACAAATGAAACTGCACTTTCCAAGGAGACTGGCAAACTGTTAAAGTGTAAACTTGAAAACAGTGGATTTGTGGTGCCTATCACATTTAACAGAGAGGCAGAACTGATTATTTGTATCGGCGGTGACGGGGCATTTCTAGCCACTTTGCATAAATATGATTTTCCGGATATTCCGTTTATCGGGATCAATACAGGCCATTTAGGATTTTTTCAGGAACTTCATCCCAATGGATTGGATGAATTTATATTTAAGTATAGGCAAGGAAAATATGAAATCCAGAACTTAAAGACAGTCAGTGCTGTTTTTAATTCCCACGGGAAAAATATTGAGTTGAAAGGGTTAAATGAAGTGGTCATTAAGGCGGCTCATTCTCTTTCGGCCCATTTAAATTTGGCCATTGGGGACAGCTTTATTGAACGATTTAGCGGAGATGGACTTTTGGTGGCAACACCGGCAGGGAGCACGGCGTACAATTATGCCTTAGGCGGAAGTATTGTGGATCCCAGGTTAAACTTGCTGCAAGTAACCCCTATTGCACCCATGAATACAACGGCTTATCGATCTTTTACTTCCAGTGTACTGCTTCCACCCAACATTGCTGTGAAGATTTATCCGGAGCAATCAGATAAAAAAGACATCCTTGTTGTATGTGATGGTACTGAAAATATATACAGCAATGTAGAAGAAATATCCGTTGGTTTTTCACATACCATCGTGAAGTTGCTTCGATTTGAAAATTATGATTTTTGGGCAAAAGTGAAGAGTAAATTTTTATAACGTACATCTTATAGAACAAAGGTTGGACATGAGTATAGCAAAATTTGAATATATTGTAACAGAACAAGACCAAGGACTGCCTATAAAAGGGCTCCTTAGAAGAGAGTTCCATTTTTCTACAAGATTGATGAACAAGCTGAAAAGCCATGATTGTGTTTCTTTAAACGGGATTTTCGTAAAACTGCATATAGTGCCTCAGGCGGGTGATCTTATTAAAGTGAAAATGCCCACGGAAAAAAGCGATTTTATTCCAGAAAACATTCCAATCAGCATCGTATATGAAGATGATAGTCTGCTGATTATCAACAAGCAGCCTGGGTTTGTAGTGCATCCCACAAAGGGTCACCCTAATAGAACCATTGCCAATGGAATCATGAAGTATTTGATGGATCAAGGTAAGAGTTTTAAAATTCGATTTGTAAATCGGTTGGATATGGATACCAGCGGACTGTTGGTGGTTGCAAAAAACTCTCATTCGCAGGATGATTTCTCTAAGCAAATGGCGCAGAATAAAGTGGTAAAACGGTATGTAGCCATTGTAAATGGGCATTTGGACGAAGATGAGGGCGTTATTAATTTACCCATCGGCAAAGCGGAAGAAGATAAGGTAAATCGAGTGGTGAGAGAAGATGGATTGCCGTCTATTACCCACTACAAAGTAATCGAACGCTATACACACAGAGGGTTGAATAGAGCCGGGGCGCTTATAGAAAATAAATATACACAGGTAGAATTGGTATTAGAGACTGGGAGAACCCATCAGATTCGTGTACATATGTCTTATATGGGTCATCCCGTAGTGGGCGATGAATTATATGGGGGTGCCAACCCTGTACTCATTGAAAGGCAGGCCTTACACGCAAAATATTTATCCTTCAAACACCCTGTTACGGGGGAACATATGGAAGTGTTTGCGTCCCTTCCGGAAGATATGATTGCATTAATTGAAAAGATTCGTGGATAATTGCACAACAGAGAATGCCTCCGCATATAATAACGAAGTAAAAAAAATATATGGAGGTGTTTTATTTTGGGAGAAGATTGTAAACAATGTTACGATAGAGATCATGGTCACAATGATTATGATTGCCACAAACCGGCTTGTAAGCCTTGCTGTGATATTTGCTGCGACCCTTGCGATGATGGTTGGGACTGGATCACTTGGGTACTTATTATCGCTGTAATTTTCTTGTTGTGCAGCCCTAAAAATGGAAATGGCGGCTTCTTAGGCGGCCTTTTCGGATAAAACAATCAATAAAAAAAGAGGATTGGGAAAAGGCTCCGCCCCATAAGGATGTTTTCCATCCTTAAGAAATGCCGTAGGATACGATAAACATATCCTACGGCATTTCTTTTGAGACAGGGGGACGGTTCTTTCGTCTTGACTATCAACCCCTTGCCTCATTAACCCTTGTCTCCCTTACGGTGGGACTATTTTCAAACTGATGATGTTAAAATTGTGGCTAATTGGCTGAGAGACAAGGGGACGGTTCTTTCGTCTTGACTATCAACCCCTTGCCTCATTAACCCTTGTCTCCCTTACGGTGGGACTATTTTCAAACTGATGATGTTAAAATTGTGGCTAATTGGCTGAAAGCTACTATATAGGGCGAATGAGTAACACCTTCGAGCGCAAGGCTCTATCCTGTATTTGAGGGTATCTTGCTGCTCTCGTAGTTGTTGAAAAACTATGGCAGAGCGAAGAAATTTATAGTTTGCCTAATAGTAATGGAATATTATTTCATTGCTATTTTTTA
>JAVVUJ010000093.1:0-7962 GCA_036653195.1 Anaerovorax sp.
TACCTTAGTTTACCAAGGCAGCTTTTGGATACAAGGATTGGTTTGTAGATTTATGCACCCAATCGGTTAAACTGGATGGTGTAGGTGCGTCTGGTCACACCATCAGATGACGTAACTGTCAACGTGACGCTGGGAGCCACTTGGCCGGATTCCAAGGTTAAGGAGACCTCTTGCCCACCGGAAATGTCGGTGCCGCCTAAAACCATCGTAGCACCGGAATCTTTGGGCGTGACAGAAATGATTGCAGAAGTATCATTTGCACCGATATTGCAAGCAATGCTTCCATTGTCGCCGCTCACATCTACAGGTGTGCTGTTGACAGACAGTGCGGACAGGTCTGCAGTGCCCTTGGCTTGCACATTGACAGTATACGTTCTTGCCGTTTTTCCGGTTTCTGTGACGACTATAGAAATGGCGGCTTTTCCACGATTAGAGCCATCAATTTTAATTTTACCCGGGTTATCCGAAGAGCCGTTGATGGAAATGGTACCCACAAAACTGCCGGCATCGGCGTTAACCAGGATTTCGGAAGTTCCGTAAGGAACCAGAACATGGTCATAAGTATAGTTGGTAGGGCTAAAAGTAAATCCTTCTGTACTGCTTAAGGATAATCCTCTCAGGTTAATGGGTGTGGTATTCAATCCGGTTGAAACAACAGGGGAAACATTGCCGGCACTATCTCTTAAAACAGAATAAGCGGTATAAGGCGTTTCGGTTAAAAGGCCGGATAGTTTGACTGTAGCTGCATTACCGCCGCTGATGCCCACATTGCCCATAGCTTTGGCATCCATCCCATCTCCGTCTTTTCCGGAAACCACCTGGGCGGGGGTAGGTGCTTTTGTTCCGTTGGCTAAAACCACGGTGTACAGGGTTCCGGCCACATTGGCTTTCCCGCTGACATTGGCATAGTTGTCAAAAGCTTCCCCTTTTACTTCGCTTAAAGCAGGTGCACCGATTGTGGTCCATGTGACAGAAGAGGCAGGAATGACGGCACCCTTTTGGGATGTTTTCAAACGATTGGAAGTTAAGGCCACATAATATCGTTGATTGGTGGCCAAGTTGGAATCGGGATAGAGGGTGACCATGGTCTTTGCACTATTGATTCTTGCAGAGTAGGGAACCAAATTTCCGCTTCCGCTGTCTTTTCTCAAAACAAAGCAATCCTGCAAGTAAGAATCATTGGAGCTAATGGAGTTACTGTTGCTGTAGCGAACCACCGGATCGGATAAGGTGATGGTAATGGACTGGGTCAGCGGCACGTTTGTGGCACCGTTTGCAGGAGAAAATGTAGTGCCTGTCGTGCTTTCTCCCGTGTTAAAGTAGCTGGTAAAAGAAGCATTTCCGTAGCCGTACCCATCTCTCATGGCATTTTTGTCCACAATCACATAGTATTTGGTATCTGTCACCAAATTAGAGGAAGGATTTAGGGTAATGATTTTTTTGGCACTATTAATGGAAGCGGAAAAACTCACTGCACTTCCATTGGAACCATCTTTTCTTAAAGTGACAAAATCAGAGATATCACGGTCGGAAAGGGTCTTTCCGTCGTATTTGGTCATGGCTGTATTAAATGTAAGGGTAATATTGGCATCCAACTTTACGCCGGTGGCTTTGTTGGCAGGGTTCACGTCTATGACAAGACCGGGATCTACCAAAGTAGGCGCCGAAACGTTGGAAGCTGTGTTAACAGTTCGGGGCTTTGTTTCAAATGTGATGCCACTTACATTTGCTTGCAAGGTGGTGATGGTTCCCGTTCCGTGAAAATAGGCAACACCATGGACAGTCGCTTTTGTAATCAGCGCACCGCTTGCCAAGGTAATATGCGATCTTCTTCCAGAATAAGAGACGGTTAAATCATTGACAGTGCCTGACTGAAGGGTGACTTTACTGTCCCCCGTGTCTACGGTAATTTTGGAAAAATCACCCCTAAAAACCACTTCAGAAGACGTGTTGACATCTGTAGAGGCAATGATGGTTTCTCCTTTAGACAGGAGTCCCGAAGGCGAACCGTTTTTAGTGATAGAACTGTTTGCAATTCTGGAATTGTTTACCGTAACCGAGTTAGAACCCCCACCTTGCACGAGGAGGGAGCCTAAAACTACACAGTTGTCTATGGTTGCGGCATCATCGCCAAGATCCTTGTGTAAAGTAACATTATTGGCATAGATTTTTCCGGATAATTTGGTGCCATCTTTCTTTATGAGGGGATCTCCGGTAACGATACTTTCCTTGTCTACAATATCACAAAGAATTTTTGCCGTCTGCCCTCGGGTCAACTGATCTTTAGGGTGAATTTTGCCGTCATTGTAAGGGCCAATATATCCTTTTCCATTTACACGGGACAGCGCATCGGAAGCCCAGTTGCTGATCGAATTGTAATCTGTGTAATTGCGCAGATTCCCGCTGTAGCCATAAGTGGGCACGAAGCGTGCAATCATAACCGATGCTTCTTCGCGGGAAATGGGGCTGTCGGGTTTAAAGGTTCCATCGTTATATCCGGCCACATAGGTAGCAGATACTGCCTTGGATACATCCGTGTAATACCAAGATGAGTAGGAAACATCGGGAAAAGAAATGGTGACCGTTCCTGTATTTCCCAAGGCACGATTGACCATACTTGTAAATTCTGCACGAGATACAGCTGCGTTGGGGTGGAAACTGCCGTCAACGTATCCTTTGATGATTCCTTGATCTACAGCCTTATTAATGTAAGGTTCCGCCCAATGTCCGCTGGTGTCGGAAAATTTTCCCGCAGCAAAAACCTGCTGCGGCTCCAAAAAACGGCTGCTCTTCTCATGATAAGACCCTATGCCTACGCCGGGAAAGCCGGAAAATATCAGTGTGACAGCCAAGATAGCGGATAAAATAACCGGTCTCCCGTTAAATTTTAGAAACTGTTTAAAAAACATAAATACCCCTCTTTTCTTCTTTATAAAATTCTAAAATCAATCAGTTCTATGAAAGCAATGGAACTTTTTGTGTGGATTATATGGAAAGCGATGAAACGCTTGCTGAAAGTAAATAAAGTTTACCATTTCACCTATGGAAAAGCAATAAAAAACAAAGGAACCTAAAGGAAATTCAAGAATTTAAAATCATAAAAAATAGGAACTCAATTTTGATGTCAAAGAGGGTTCCATAGTTTTCCGGTTACCTTTGCCCTATAACCAGTGATGTTCTACTAGACACTTTCCCCTGAAAGAAGTATAATTGACACATATGGGAAATGAGAAGGGGAGGATAAAGACATGAAAATACATAGAAGAAAGATGACCGCAGTCCTTTTGGCTGCATCATTGGTAGCGGCCAGTCTGGCGGTTCCATTTGGTCCGAATTTCAATGAATCCGGCTATAGTTACGGAACCACCGGGTTTACGGACATCCAAGGGCACTGGGCAGAATCTATTATTAAGGAAGCTGCAAGCTTGGGCATTGTCACAGGATATGAGGATGGAACGTTTAAGCCGGATGCCTATATTAACAGACAGGAATTTTATAAATTGCTTACAGGGATTATGACCGTAAAACCCGACACCACCAATACGGAACTTGGATTTCCTGATGTAGTGGCGGGAGAGTGGTACATTCCGACCCTTAAAATTGCAGTAGCGGCAGGGTTGGCAAGTGGATACGAAGACGGAAGCTTCGGCATTAATCGATTGATGAGTAGACAAGAGTCCGCAAAAGTTGCAGCTTCTGTGATTCAAAGCAAGGATATTCCTGTGGGCGCGGTGGGTGTCGTAGTAGCCACAGATAAGGATTTAATCGGAGACTGGGCATATCCGTGGGTTGACATTATGTTTAAGAAAAAGTATATGAAAGGCGATGAATTTGGGAAATTCCAACCTACAAATGCGTTAAAAAGAGCAGAGGCAACCACGATTTTGCTCAATATGAAAAAGAATGAAAAAATTATTGCAGCCAATGCAGATAAAATTGCGGCGGATCAAGCCATTGCCAATCAGCCCAACGGGTGTAAGAATGTACACGGCACCACAGGGGCAGGGATTTTTATGATTGGACAAGGGAGTCAGGCTGACCCGTACCAAATTACCACAGAAGAAAATTTGAATCATATGAGAAGTCATACTTCAGAAGCCGCTTTTTATGTTTTAAAAAACGATATTAAAATTACAAAAGATTTTGCCACAGTGGTTCCATCGGCTGCGTCAGACGATGACAACTGGAGCTTAGGCAATTTTCAGCCCATAGGCACAAAAGACAATCCCTTTAAAGGAAATCTAGATGGTGGAAATTATACCATCAGCGGATTGAAGATTGTGGGAGAATCTAAAGCGGCTTCCGACAAATCTCCTGCTAATTATGCCGGATTGTTTGGGGCTTTGGCAAAAAACAGTTCCGTGACCAATCTAAAAATTGACCAATCCAAAGTGGTGGGCAATCAGTACACGGGTATGATCGTAGGTTATAACGAAGGCCGTGTGACCCATTGTCAGGCATTGTCAAGCAGCGTTGTAGAAGGCTATAACAACACAGGGGGACTTGTAGGATACAGCACCATGCCTTTGGATTCTCTCCGAAATTTTGGGTCGGTAACGGGAAAAGCAGCCAATACAGGCGGTGTGATCGGATCCGTTGCAACATCGGGGAATGGGCTGAATCAGTGTCAAAATGATGGAATTGTAACGGGCGCAGACAGAACAGGCGGCGTGGTAGGGGCTTTTGCCTCGGCAACAACAGAATCTTCCAGTATTACAGCCTGTTACAACAACGGTACCGTGACATCAGATCAATATAACGCAGGGGGCATTGCAGGAATGGCCAGCGGCAGAAATTATACCATTACCGTTAAAAACTGTGAAAATAAAGGAACGGTAAACGGCAAAGGCGTTAACGGCGGAATTGTAGGCTTTCTTGAAAAAGAAAATGCAATGATTACCAATTGTAGCAACCAGGGCAGGGTAGAGGGTAATGCCGCAGGTGGGATCGTAGGAAATAACGAAGGAAATCTGCAATACTGCCATAATTCGGGAAACATCAAAGGAGAAATTGACGGGGGTGGTATCGCAGGATATCAGCAAAATAGTGACAGTCGAATCTCAAAATGTTATAATGAAGGAGCCGTCTATGCCAGAAGTTTTGCAGCGGGCCTTATTGGTGAAAATGCGGGAAGAGTAGACAATAGTTATAACGCAGGAAAAATAGAAGGCGTTAATTCCATTGGGGGCGTTGTAGGTAAAAATACAGGCAAGGTGACCAATGTGTATGGAGCCGGTACGGTTGTGGGATCCAATGGGCAGGGCAGTTTAATCGGAAGAAATGTAGGAACTGTGAGCAATTCTTTTTGGCTTGAAGGTTCTTGCCCTACGGCCATTGGGCTTGCCGATGGAAACAGCAGCCAACCTCTTGTCCAAAAAGTGACAGATGGCCAGCTTCAAGGGATGGATGCCATCAAAACAGCCAACGGGTACGAAAAAGTGGCGGACATTATGAACGCCAACAATAAAACAAGAAACGACATCGTGAACAAGACGGAACCGGAAGCCGTTTGGGCTTATCTGGGCGGTGGGTATGAGTACCCACAAATCATTGAGAAGTAAGAAGTAGAATCATTTCATTAGAATGCAGGGAAGCAGGAGGAAAAAGAGAATGAAACACAACAAAAGAATCGGTATATTGGTGATTGCCTTGACCTTGGCCATCTCGTCCATGACAGGCGTTGCATTTGCCGCAAGCAATGAAATTGACTATAGTCAATGGAACACAAATTCCGCATACCCCACAGATATTGACAATACCCCTTATGCGGCAGCGGTAAAGACATTAATTAACAAGAAAATTTTAACAGGCTACCCCGATGGCACCTTTAAGCCGGCCAACCCCATTACCAGAGCAGAGATTGCAGTCGCCATAACAAAGATGACCAACAGAACCTCGCAAGTAGCAGAAAACGCAACGAAAAACATTTTTACAGACTTGACAAACTATGACTGGGCAAAAGGTCAGATTAATACTTTGGCGCAAGCCGGACTTGTAAAAGGCATGACAGAGACTACCTTTGCCCCTGCAAAAAACATCAGCTATGCAGAATTGATTACAATTCTCATCAGAACAAACAGTGGCGCCGCTTCTGAATTGGATGCCATGAACAACTGGCCCAACAGCTACATCAAACACGCGCAAATGTATAATATGTTAGGCGACGTGGTTGTAAAAGACTGGAATGCACCGGCTACAAGAGGAGACACAGCAAAACTCATCTATCGATTTATGCCAAAAAACTAATATAAAGAAGAAAGGAGACGTATGATTGTACTTTTCGCAGAGACGTCATACAAAGAAAAAAAGATGAAGAAAAATTTATTGAAAACCATTGCCATTACTGCAGCATTGACATTGATCATGACGACTGTGGCATTTGCAGCGGAAGTTCCTACGGATGTAAAGGACAAGCCTTATGAAAAAGCCGTATCGGCTTTGATGGATAAAAGCATTATCACAGGAGATCAAGATGGGCTTTTTCATCCGGAAGATCCCCTTACCAGAGTGCAGGCTTGCATCATTATCGTAAAAAGCATGAATCCACCTGCATTGGATGTAGTGGGCACGCCCACACAACCGGTAAAAAAGAGCGGATTTAAAGATATGAAGGGCAACGCATGGGCAGAAGGCTATGTAAATTATGCAGTGAAAACCGGCATAACCCAGGGATATGGCAACGGCAAGTTTGGACCCAATGATAACATCAGCGCAGATCAACTAGCCACTATGATTCTCAGAGCGTCCGGCTATACAGATAAAGGATTAATCGGCACGTGGCCTACAAATTATGTTGAAAAAGGAAAAGAAGTGGGTCTTTACCAGTTGGTAGATGAAGGGTTGCTTCACATTGCACAAGCACCAAAATGGGTGGCAGCGCAAATGACCTACAATATGTTAGATGAAATTAAAACTGCAGATTTAAAACCAGAGGCACCAAAGCCTACAGAAGATGATAAATTTGTACCCGGCATGACAAAGATGAGCTACGGCGTGGGTAGCTTTAATGCAGATATGAGCACCTATGCGGGAAAATCCATCAGCAGCCATGTGGTAGTCTATACCTGTGGGTTGAAAAAAGAGTATAAAGAAGATATGACCTTATCCAAGAACGTAGGAGATTATCGATTGGATACGGTTTACAAGTACAAAAACACAAAGACACCTTGCTATTACACCATGTCAGGCGGGAAAATCACTACCATGGTGCTTCCTACAGATGTGGGATTCAGTGGCAGAATTTACGGTGTGATTAACGGAAGCATTACCACTGTCAATGGGGACAAGGAAAGCGTTGTGGGCTTTGAAACACTCACTGCATTGAAACCCATCACATGGTTAGGTGCAAAAAAACTAACACCACCGACAAATACATTAGATGGAACTATTTTTGAGTTAAATGCCAGCGATGGTGAAATTCAAAGTATCTATAAGTCTACGGATACCCAGAAGTCAGGAAAGGTCTTTGAGGAGATTTCAGGTACTGCTTGGGTACCGGTTGAAAAGTACACTGATACCGTGGTAACCACTTCACAGGGTGCGGTTCTCTTTGCAGTAAAACCCAATGCGGCGGTTTATGAATTGTCAGATGATGGGAAAAGTTACAAGGCAGGGAGTGTAGCCAGTATCGGGGCTAACAAGGAAATCAGAGCCTATGATATCAGCGATGACAAACAACTTTCCGCAGACATTGTAGTTGTAAAGTAGTTGTAACAATCCTGTAATGGACATTGAGGATGAGTTTGTTATAATGGAAACATACCTTGAGGAGGGGCTTGAAAAAGCCACGAGAACTGTATTACAGTTATGTTACATTTGCTTGCGTGTTGTTGACTTCACGCGGTGGGCAAGGTTATAATTCACTATGATAGAATATGCGTAGGATGATTTCATACGCGTTTCTATATAGAAAATGTCAAATTATCTTCATTGGAGGGGTGAAGTGATTTGAGCAAAAAATTC
>JAVVUJ010000094.1:0-1162 GCA_036653195.1 Anaerovorax sp.
GAATCGCCTTTTTCAGGAAGGAATGCCGGATTAAGACGGTGACTGTGGAACTAAGAGAATCTTAGAACTTCAATAGGAAGCATTCGTTGATTATCTATTACCTGTCCAACTTTTCAATATAAATTGCGTAGCTGCATCATTTTTTAATAGCAAATCAAAAATGGAATCTAGCATACCACTATATATTTTACATTTAAAATGATTAGGCATGTCCGCGAAAATATTGCCATGACTTGCATAATTCAAAACTGGGCAAACGCCGCAGTATGGGGAATATACACAATCGGAACATTGGGGAATGCTTTCCAGACATGAAGCCACGGCCATAGATTTGCAAATAGAACCGGTTACTAAATCTTTATAATTAGAATGCACAGTCCCAACACGGAAAGAATGATCACCCATTTCAGCCATCATTCGTCCTTCATCGCATGTATAAATAGCACCATCGTAATTGTACGCAAGTTGCCCTAATGCAGCGCCGCATGGAGATCTTAATTCAGTATAATTACCAGCAACATGATCTAAAATCTTGCAAAGGAATAGACTTGCATGCCCTTCCCGAATGTTTGCGCCATTCTTTGCTCGTTCAATGATATATTTAAGAGATTTGTCATAAAAACTTACAAAATCCTCTGCAGTGTACCCAAGTTCATCCCATCTTGTGGCTGCATAGCCCAATGGAGTCAGAGGACGAAGGAAAACAGTTTCTAATCCATTGTGTATGTATTCATCTACAATTTCTTTGTATTTATTTAGGGAATATTTTGTAGTGGTTTGGATTGCGCCAATATTGCAATCTAATTGGGATTGCAATATTTTGTAATTTTTTGCCCATATCTCGTAGGAATTTCCTTGAAGACAGGGGCGATTGATATTGTGCAGTGTGGAATCTCCATCCAATGAAGTAGAGACAGAGATGTGATGTTGCTTTATAAAATTAATTTTATACTCGTCAAGTATAGTAAGGTTTGAGACCAAGTTGAAAGAGATTTTTTTCAATCCTTGGTGCATTTTGGTGTACTTAACGATGTGTTCAATTGTTTTAAAATTTAGTAAAGGCTCTCCACCTTGAAATTCAAATGACAGATAGTTGTTAGGTGATTGTAAGGCTAAGTCCACACATTTTTCGGCAGTTTCTATGGACATCATATTGCCATGG
>JAVVUJ010000094.1:1172-3322 GCA_036653195.1 Anaerovorax sp.
GTGTTAGTGGACGCTTGGCAATAAAGGCACCCTAAATTGCAGGCAGAGGTTAAAACAAAAATATGTAGTCCCGTTCCGGAAAATAGATAGTCTCTATATTTTCTGACTTCATGGGCATAGTTTGCAGTAAATACTTCTTTATTGTCAAGAGAATAAAAAAATTCATGTTTAAGCTGCAAAAGAGTTTCTTTTGTTGGCTTCCCGTTGCAAAATGCATGAAATGCTTCGTTTTGAAGAAATATAAATCTACCGGCAGTATTGGTTAACAGGTATACCCCTGGGTGAAATTCTGAAAAATTAAAATCACTTTTTAGTGGCATGATAAGTTTCCTCCTATAATTGGATTCGTGCGGATATCGTTACAAGTAATTGTTGAGAAGAAGAATCCACCACAATAGGGTTTAACCTCGCAAGACTCACACTGGGGTTGATATCTAACTTTATAGTCTGAGATGCTCTTTGCAGCAAGAGACCAAAGATGTTCAGGTAAACTGCATAGTGGATAATTATATATTTTGGCATCAATGCCGGCGTGGATCAAAAGGATTGCGGCTTCTTCTATAAATGGTGCGGTGTCTGGGAAATTGATCCAGAGCATATCTTGATTGATAGCAGCATTACCAAGCAGTTCCATGCCCATGAAGCTGACTGTGCATGTTTTTGGAAAGGTTTCGATAATGTAACGTGCTATGTCAGGTAAGTGCTGATAATTTACTTTCATTATAACAATTCTGATCTCTAGTTCCAATTCATTTTGTAAGGCACGCATGCCCGCAGATGTTTGTGCAAAGCTACCGCATACTTGCGTTATACTGTCGTGAAGTTTTGCTGTGGATCCATATAGGGGTATTGCAAGTCTAAAATGAAAGGGTAGTACGCGGATAAACTGGACTCTATAGTCTTTTACGCAAAAACTACGACCATTACTTAACATGAGAAAGGAGGTGTGCTCAAATTTTTCACGGCATTTTTGTAATAATTCAAGTAAGTTCCACTTCAATAGTGTAGGTTCTCCACCGGTAATCGTTAGATAATTGGTATCATTAGGAATTAAATCTATGAGATTTAATAGGTATTCTTGATTTATATTTAAATGGCGCATCCTATGTTTCATTGAATCTGGGCACATAATACAATTGGAGTTGCATGCATTTGTCGTAAATAGGACATTGTCCAATGAGTCATTGCGGTACAGATATTCCATAACGCCATTTTCTGAAACGCAAACAATATCATAATCAACCAAATTATTTGCTAATGTTACACCATGAAGAATGGAAGCACGGCTATATTTAGATGCAAAATGTGAGACATATTCAACAGGATAGGTATCATCAAAAATATAAGCTTTGTAGCCAGTGGGAATTAAGAAACCTTTTACCAGCAAGGCACATTTTTCCTTATCGGTTCTGAAGCCAGTGGTGTCGATGCTGGAAACAAAAGGCATGCCAATCAGTGTTCCAAAATAATTGTTTTTTTTAACCATAAGATTCTCCTATATGTATAGTTTAAACGTTATAAACAGCATAGTACCCACAAATATGAACGGAGCAAAAGGTATATGCCTGACCACAATAATATGGTCTTGTCCATATTTTGAGGTCTCCCATCTTTTGATTGCATCCACTTCTTTGGCTGTTAATCGGCTACGTGTCGTTTCATCTGTGTATGTTGGGATTCCATTCACTTGAGAAGGAAGCATGTTTAGTAGAGAGGCATGTGCTAAAATCATACCTTTTCGAACTTTGCAAATCGGCAGCAATTGATAACTATATTGATTGGTAAATTTTCGAATTAATATCATACTTGCTGCAATCAGCATGGTTTGAACATTTATGAGTTCGTGGGTATCCTTGAAAACAATCATAAAAGTGGCTTTTAGAAGTATTGCGCATATAAGCACAATGCTTTTGCTTTTTTTTGTTTTAGCGAAGGTGAGAACAACTGTAACAAGCATAATATTTACTAAAATCAGCAAAGCGCGATTTGAGTAAATATACATTCCACCTAATTTGATTAGAATGCTGTTAAATAGGCTAATTACAAAATATCCCATCAACCACGATATCAATGTATTTGCATTGATATGAAAAAATCCAATTTGGATTGTTTTGACACCGTTTTTTATTATATCTCTTAAAAACAAAAGG
>JAVVUJ010000094.1:3335-7712 GCA_036653195.1 Anaerovorax sp.
TAAAACAGGGCTGTAGAAAAGATAAATCCTAATACATAAAATGCAGGAAAAATTTCGTAACTAGAAATCGTGTAGAAGTCACAGGGAATCAATAGAACAGAAGTAAAAAATAGCTTCGCATCTCCTGCAGCCCAAATATGAAAAATATAGAACATATAGGAGAGAGCAACACTGAATCCAAAATTAATTATATAGTCGATAGCGTTAGCCTCGCTCATATAAAAATAGACTATCTGTATAAGAGATCCAATGATTGCAAATGCAGCCAAATCTCGATTATATGCCTTGTGCCAACGGATATCGGTATAAGTTGTTCTTATGCCAAGCAACAACAAAGAAACAACAAGAAGTATTGTAAGCAATTCCATATCTATTTCACCCCAAGATTGTTTTCTATTTGAATTAAATAATTATTGAATTCTCCCACGATCGTTTCTATTCCAGCAGTCCCATGAAAGGACAATTGGACTACGTGGGACGAATGCAATTGCTTATCAATGAAAAGAATAGGTATATAATCTTTAATTGCTTGATTGATGGCCGCAATAGAATAGATGTTCAGATCGTAGTTAATTTTAGTTGTCATTACCTTCCACCTCAAACCAATTTACAGCAATATCATCTAAGGTATACGGTAGCATGGAGTTATCTGTTAAAAATTCATTATCTGCACATTTTTCGTCTAAAGCAGTATCAATACATGTGGAATACAATGCACGCCCAAGAATTAATTCCCTGATGTTTTTATTTTCTTTTGCAATTTGATATCGCAGCATTTGAGAGAGCAATTGATTGCAAAATTCGTTTTCGATATCATTCGAAATTGAACCCGATTTTGCAACCATTTCTATGGCTAATAGGTGATCTTCAGCATAGAAAAGGTGGATATAGTAGTGATCAATGTAGACAAAAGCGGCTTTAAACACTGCCGTTTTATTGAAAATTCTATCATCAATCGTAAATACGCATTTGTTCTGTTTTGTCATCGTGTTATTCCTCCCAATTGTCCATTGATGGAGAATCTGGTGGTGTTAGTGGTACGCGGATATCAATTATTTCATCGGGAACAGTATCAGGAGGTGTAATGGGGGGAACATACAAGCTATCGTCGGGTGATGTTATGGCCGGTGTATTTGAATGAGTGATGGGGCTATTTGTGTGAGTGGAAATGTGGGTTGTAGATGATACATGTGAACTATGGGACTCATGAGAACTATGAGAAACGTGATAACCAGAACCATGGGAACCGGAACCGTGAGAACCATGAGAACCGTGGGAACCATGAGAACTGTGGGAACCATGTTTTGCAAAAACTTCAGTCGTCAAAAGAAGAGTAGCCAACACAAGAATCGTGCCGACAGAAATGATGTTGTTTCGGCTTATGTTCGCTTCTTCTTCAAAGAGAAAATCACTGATTGATCTATTCATCTTTGGAAAATTGTCTTTAATCATGATTGTCCTTTCTATGTCCTAATTTGGTAATTTATTACGTACCCAAATACCTTTAAGGATAACGCCATCAGCAAACGTATAGGTGCCTTGTCCATCTCTTTTATCATCTTTCCAATAGCCAATATATTTATCGCCAACATACCAAGAAAAATGACCCAACCCATCGCGTTTCCCATGGAGAAAATGGCCCAGATAAACCCCCTTATACGGAAAAATCATTTTTCCATATCCAGAAGCTTCGCCGTTCTTGCATTCACCTTGGTAGAAAATTCCGTTTTTCCATGTATAAGTGCCAAGACCATACTCTTCATCGGATAGCCACTGCCCAATATAGATAATATCTCCAGATTTAGAATAAGACGTACCAAAGCCACAACGTTTGTTGGAAGCATCTAGTTGTCCAATGTAACTTACTTTGCCTGTTTCATCATATTGAGATTGATATGTATTTAAACTGTTGATAAAAACAGTGGATGCAACCGTATTCCATTGAACATCCATATTAAAGGCCTCTGCAATAAATCGGATAGGCACCATAGTTCGATGATGCAAAATAATAGGAGAGGTATCCATTGTATAAGATGTGCCATTAATATGTGCTAAAGGAGATCCAATTGAAAGGTCAATCTTTGTCTGGTTGTCTGTCAAAAAAATAGAACGTGTTGCATTTATCCAAACAACTTTTAGGTGCAAAGCTTCTGAAAGTGCTCTTAATGGAACCATTATTCGGTTATTAATAGTAGTGGCATTTACATCAAAAGGAACATTCACCCCATTAAGAATCATACCAATTTTTGAAGGATCGGAAGTGTCTATAGCGGAAGGCGTAAATGAAGTTGCAACAAATTTATTGTCAATGGCATGGGAGCAAACCGGAAAATGCCCCAAGCATATCATAATTAAAATTAGTGCTAAAATTCGGCGTTTCATAATAATCTCCATTCATTTCGTGTTTGGAATTGTAAATTGTGTGGCGCATACTAAACAGTATATCATAGCATTGTTTTAATAGTAAATGCCTATTTATTAAAAGTGTAAAAGAAAAGAGATGTTTTTAAGCAGATAGAATGGAATGTTTCATTAAAAAATTGTTTGAAATGGTCAAATTAGAATCGTTTTGCATTGTCTAAGCTATTGTATAAATGGATCAAATTGAGTATAATAAACGGTGTATAAACAGTTGCCAGGGTGTGTATAGATGAACGCAAATTTTAGAGAGAATGAGTGAGAAGGACATTGATGAGTAATTTAAATAAAGGAAGGGGCGAAACCCTACAATATGATGAGGGAAGCTCTAAATTGGGACGAACAGCGGCGCAGACGGCCATGTTAATGGCTATACTAACGCTAATCAGCAAGTTTTTTGGATTTATCCGAGAATTGATTATGGCAAATTTTTATGGAATCAGTTATGTTACAGATGCCTATGTGATGGCGAATACAATTCCAAGCATTTTGTTTGCAGGGGTATTTACGGCAGTGGGAACCGCCTATATGCCTGTATTCTCAAAGATTACAGAAGAGCAAGGCTCAAAAGCCGGTTCGAAATTTACCAGTGAAATTTTGAATATTCTTTTGATTGTTTCCGTTATTGCAGCCATTGTGGGTCTGTTTTTTTCGGAAGAAATCGTCAGTATTTTTGCACCGAATTTTCCGCCTAACACGGCAGAATTGACGGCGTTCTTTGTGAAAGTGACCTTTTCCTATGCGTTTTTTACGTCTACAGCAGCGGTGTTAGAGTCCTATTTGCAGTATCGAGGGGTATTTTTGACACAAATTGTTGTAGGATACGTGCTCAATGCCAGCATTATTCTTGTGTTTGTGATCAGTGCCTTTACCAGTCATTATTACTTAGTCTTTGGTTATTTATTGGGGTATATCTTAAGGGCGGTCATCTTGCTTATCATTGCAAAAAGACGAAATTTTGAATATACACCCACCGTGAGAATAGATGAATCTGTAAAAAAAATCATGATTATTGCCATTCCGGTATTTATATCCAGTTCTATACAGCAAATCAATTTGTTTGTGGATAAATCTTTGGCATCGGGTCTTCCGGAAGGGAGCGTGTCGGCTTTGAATTACGGATCGGTGCTTCTAAATTTGATCACCGGATTAACCATCACTATTTTGTCCACCATTCTTTATCCCAAATTAAATCAGGCCAATTCTTTAGAAGATTATGACCGATTTAGCCATATTGTAGAAACGGGGTTGAATTTGGTGGCCATGGTGGCACTGCCCTTTACCTTGGGTATTTTGGTCTATAGCAAGCAACTGGTACAAATTGTATATGAACGAGGTACCTTTGATGTGGTGGCTACGTCCTTTACGGAATCCGCATTTTTTTATTATGGAATGGGGTTGCTGTTCTTATCTTTAAACGATTTGTTGGTCAGGGCGTATTATTCTATGCACGACACCAAATTGCCCATGATTTTTGCGGGAATTGGTGTTATAATTAACGTAACTTTGAATTTGATTTTGGTCAAATTTATGGCACACAATGGGCTGGCTTTGGCCACCAGTATTGCTTATATGGCAAACACGGTGATGTTGTTTATAGGTATGCGCAAGAAGTATCCCCATATTGCAGTGCTAAGGTCAAAAAGGAAATTACTGAAAATTGCCTTTGCTTCTGTTGTAGCAGTGGGTACCTCCTATTTGGTCTATATATTTGTCATTATGCCTATGGCGCATATTGTCTACATGAGAATGGTGCAGTTGGGATTGGCTGTTGCTGTGGCCGGAATTGTATACATTGTGTTGTTGGTTTTATTGAAAGTAGACGAGATCAAATTGGTAAAGGGAATTGTGGGGAAATAGAAGTGAGAAAATCGTCTGGAAAGAGAATTGGAAAGAGAACTGAAATTGTACCTTTCAAAGCGTCATCTTGGCAGGTGTTTATGATGTGAAAAACATCAA
>JAVVUJ010000095.1:0-7602 GCA_036653195.1 Anaerovorax sp.
TTGCCAGAGGATGCACATAATCGGGATTTGCGTTTGAGGGATTTACAGCAAAAATTATCTCCCCAAACCCACGAATAAAGCAGTAGTGTATCCCGTCTACTCCTGCCCAGCCAATGATAGAAGCACCCTTTGGCGTGCAGAAGTAAGCTGTATGATCAGAATTTTGCTCCACATCCAGTGGGGAAAGATTTATATGTTTTCGTAAAAATTTTTGATAGAAGCTTGACATCGGCATACCTCCTAATGTTTCTTTTCTTGCAATATAAAAAGTTTACCACATTAAAGTGATGGATTCAACCGAGAACTTGTAAACAACAGGGAAGACAGAAAAACAGTGGATATGAAGGCTAAAATCACTTACAGTCCTTTTGCAAAGATACTCTGTCAGTAGAATGGACTACTATGATGGGAAATCCTCAACCAACAAAAGATGTCCAAATCCCTTTGGCAGATAGTAAACTGTCCTCAGAGAATAAAGTGTATAGCCAGCGAAAAATAAATTTCACTATGCAGAAGACCTTTCTCCTTCAATGAATACTTGACAACATTATACACAATCGTTATAATCAATTTTGTTAAGTTAGTTTTAGTATGTTTTAGTTTGGTTTAAATTGTTTAAACTTGCAATAAAACCTGCTGTATTATTTGAAAGGAGACGATTTATAATGAATTTAAAAAGAAAAATTTTACCGGCAGTCCTCATCCTTACCTTACTTTTAGGGTGCATGGCTATGACAGGTTGCCAAAACAAAGAAAAAGAAGAAGCACCTCCTACGGATCAAGCCCGTACTATTACGGATATGGCCGGTAGAAAAGTTACCGTTCCTTCTGTCATCAACAAGGTTTATGCCACAAGTCCTGTAGGAAGCACCTTGATGTACACTGTAAATGACAAAAAAATGATCGGCCTTAACTATGATTTATACGAAGAAGAGAAAGAATATACTACAGATTATTATCAAAATCTGCCAAATCTTGGCGGTTGGTTCGGTCAAGGAAAGACAGGAAATGTAGAAGAAATTATTAAAATCAAACCGGACGTGGTGCTTTCCTCAGGTTTAAATCAAATGGCTATAGAAAATGCCGATGCACTTTCCAAACAGTTGGGCATTCCTGTGGTTCTCTTTGACGATGGGTTTAACAGCTTACCTGCCACCTACAAATTTATAGGTGATTTGACCGGCGACTCTAAACAAACCGACAAACTGTCCGCTTATTGCAAAGAAACCATCGCAAGTGCAAAGAAAATAACCGATACCA
Organism: Anaerovorax sp.; assembly: GCA_036653195.1. GTDB lineage: Bacteria > Bacillota > Clostridia > Peptostreptococcales > Anaerovoracaceae > JAVVUJ01. The sequence continues at coordinate 1,261 of JAVVUJ010000095.1, forward strand.
TCAAACCTGAAAACAAAACGCGCATTTACTATGCAGAAGAAACCGAAGGTCTCAATACAGACCCTGCCGGCTCTTCCCATGCACAGCTTATTGAAATTTGCGGCGGTGTCAATGTAGCCCAAGTTGAGATGCAGCAGGGTTACGGTCGCAGTGCAGTGACCATGGAGCAAGTTCTGGCTTGGAATCCCGACTTTATTGTAGCCTGCGTAGATAACGGTTATGCCGGTTCAGACAGTTATAACAAGATCCTAAGCGACCCTGCTTGGTCTACCATAAATGCCGTGAAAAACAAAGAAGTTTTCCAAACACCTACAATTCCTTTTAACTGGTTTGACAGACCCCCTTCAGTAAATACCGTCATCGGTGTGAAGTGGTTCCAAAACCTTTTGTACCCCGATTTAGCAACGTACAATATTAAAGAAGAGGCCAAAGAATTTTACAAGCTGTTTTATCATGTAGATGTGGATGATGCAGACTTAGATAAAATATTAGATAAGGGAATCAGAACGGAGTAAACATGCAAACGGATATATTGCTCAAACTTTCCATGGGTGAAATACTAAAACGCTATCCTTATACAGAAGATTTTTTCACATCTTATAGTAAATTGCCTTTAAACGATCTCTTGTCTCTGACACCTGAAACTTACTTTGCATCCTTCACTACGGAGGATGCAGAGGATTTTGGTATTTCCGGCAATCGATTAAAGGAAGACCTTTGTTTGTTCATTGAAAAAATGGAACTGTTGAAGAAGAAAAGACCTGCATTACAATCCATCACCATCCTTGGCGGAGAAGATAAAATGGGGCATAAGGAGCCCATAGAATTGACCATTGAAAAAGGCAATATCATTGCCATCGTCGGCCCTACCGGATCAGGGAAAAGCTGCCTTTTAGCAGACATAGAATGTCTGGCACAAAGAGACACACAAACGAAACGACAAATTTTAGTCAACGGTAAAACGCCTAATAGCAATGAACGTTTTAGCTTGGATAACAAGCTCATTGCGCAACTTACCCAAAATATGAACTTTGTCATGGATCTGCCTGTAGGCCAATTTATAAGGCTTCACGGTGGCAGCCGAATGATCAAGGATTTAGATGAAATCTGCAAGCAAATTTTAGAAACGGCAAACCAATTGGCTGGAGAACCGTTTACAGAAGAGACCCCTTTGACCAGCTTAAGTGGCGGTCAATCCAGGGCTTTAATGATTGCAGATACCGCTCTTTTAAGTACATCGCCTATCATCTTAATAGACGAAATTGAGAATGCAGGTGTAGACCGAAAAAAAGCGTTGGAGCTTCTCGTAAAAAAGGAAAAAATCGTATTTCTTTCCACCCACGATCCCATCTTAGCCCTCATGGGACATAAGCGGCTCATCATCAAAAACGGCGGCATCCAAAAATGTATGGATGTGACAGAAAAAGAACGTGATAATTTAGAAACATTAGAAAAAATCGATACATATATGCTGTATCTCCGTGAAAAGATCAGAGCAGGCAATGCTTTGGATTTTGACATGAAAATACAGCTTTTAGAGGAGGAATCATATGCGCATTACAGAAGAGACCCCAGTCAAAACTATCTTAGAAACCCATCCGGAAACCTTTGATGTTTTTCTTGCAAACGGGTTTTCAGGAATGAGTTTGCCCCAATTAAAAGAGACGGCAGGCACCTTTACCAAATTAAAAACTTTACTGAAAGTTCACAACATGAATACAGAGCTTTTTCTGTATCATTTAGAAAAAAAGATTTTGGACACCGAAAACGAAAGAGTTTTTCTCTTGGATGATTTTCAACCGGGAGAGAAGTTGGATTTTTACGGAAACACCATATGCCCCTTAAAATTTACCTTTAAAGATGCTTTAGAAGATATGGTAAAGGCTCGCTTCCAGAAAGACGGAACTGTGCGGAACTGCTATGTGGAATCGGGAAGAGGCGACAATGGATTCTGCGATGACATTTGGATGGGCACCCATATTAAAACCTTTCCCACCCTAGTCTTCTCAAAGGAGTTCAATCAGTACTTAGGACGCCATTTTATGAATGAGATGTGCGGCAAAGGCTACTTTAAAACAGACTTTTATAAAAATGTAAATCCTAAAATTAAGGAAGCGGGCATTTTAGATGACCAAGGCGATTTTTGTGTCTATGGTGTCATGGCCGATATTTTCTTGGTGGACAAAGGACAATTAGAGGGTTTGCCTATTCCAAAGACCACGGCAGATCTTTTAAACCCTATTTACAAAGATAAAATTGTCATCTTTGGAAAACAAATGGATGAAGTTTCCAACGCCACTTTGCTTTATATCCAGAAGGATTATGGAGATGAAGGCCTAAAACAGTTTGCCCATAACGTGAAATGTGCACTCCATGGCTCTACCATGTCCAAAGTAGCCGGAACAAACCGCCCTGAAGCCGGCGCAATCTACATCGTTTCCGGATTTTTTGCCAATACCTGTATGAAAGGGGATTTGGAAATTGTTTGGCCGGAAGATGGCAGTATGGTGCTTCCTATGTATATGCTCGTTCAAAAAGAAGGATTTTCCGCTGTACAAGATATAGCAGATTACATAACGGGAACTCAATTTGGGAAAGCCTGTGTCAAAGCCTACACGCCCGCCGTCAACGGTGATGTACCTTGTTGCATTCCTGATACAGCAAAATTAAAGTGGATTGGTTGGGACTATATCAGAAACCATGATATGGACGCCCTTGCCAAGGAAGCTGACCTTATTTTTACGGACGAATGGATTAAACTTCACCCGGGACAGGAGCTTTTACGATGAGGCTTATCACCGTTTCCGGACCGCCCTCTTGCGGCAAAACTTCAGTAATCGTACAAGCGATTAAAATTTTAAGAACACACCTGCAAATTGGCGTGGTGAAATTTGACTGCCTTTCTACCAACGATCAGGCTATTTACGAGAAAAACAACATCGACTGCCTCCTAGGGCTTTCCGGAAATCTATGCCCCGATCACTTTTACATCAGCAACATTGACGATTGCGTAGGCAGTGCAAAAAAACGCCACTGGGATTTTTTAATCTCAGAAAGCGCCGGTCTTTGTAACCGATGCGCACCTCATATTAAGGGTGTTTTAGCAATTTGCGTCATTGATTGTCTCTCAGGTATTCACACGCCAAAGAAAATCGGCCCTATGCTGCGTTACGCAGATGTGGTGGTGATTACCAAAGGGGACATTGTCTCCCAGGCAGAAAGAGAAGTTTTTTCCTATCAAGTAAAAGAAGCAAACCCCAAGGCTGAAATTCTATTCGTTAATGGCATCACCGGTCAAGGTGTCTTTGATTTGGCGGAAATGATCAAAAATGCATCTCCTGTGGGGAGAGACGGTTTGTTTGGACAAAAACTAAGGTTTTCAATGCCGGCAGCCCTTTGTTCTTATTGTCTGGGAGAAACACGCATAGGTGAAATTTATCAAAAAGGAAATGTAAAAAAAATGAAACCGGAGGCTGAAATTTTATGAGTTCATCTTATATCCAAGGAGAAAAAAAAAATAAAAAGATTATTTTTCTGTTGGTCATTCTCCTGTGCCTTTCCTTTTTCTTCTCTTTGGTTGTAGGTCGATATGCCATTTCACCCCTTGCTATTATCCATGCATTTTTGGGAAAATCCACGGAAATTACCATATCACATGTCCTGTTTCAGGTAAGGGTTCCAAGAGTCTTGGCCGCTATGATTATCGGGGCTTCCCTTTCCATTTCGGGCGCAGCCTATCAAGGAATGTTTAAAAACCCCTTGGTATCCCCCGATTTTTTAGGCGCCTCTGCCGGCGCCGGTTTTGGTGCAGCCATGGGCATTTTGCTTTCCCTTGGATTGCTTGGAATCAAACTTTTCTCTTTTGCATTCGGTATTTTAGCCGTATTTTTAGCTTGGCTCATCGCCTCTCGTTTTGGAAGAGGCGATGACTCTTACTTCCTCTTACTCTTAGGCGGTATTTTAGTCAGCAATATCTTTCAGGCGCTTATTTCAGCCATCAAGTATCTGGCAGACCCGCAAGATCAACTTCCGGCCATTACTTTTTGGCTCATGGGCAGCCTAAACAAAGTCAACTACAACGATGTCCTGGCTTTGTTTTTTCCATTTGTAGTAGGCACCCTTATCCTTTGCTTTTTAAGCTTTCGTTTGAATGTCATGTCCTTTGGCGAAGAAGAAGCAAAAACCATGGGAATCAATACCACTGCCATGCGGCTGATTGTTGTGATAATCGCAACAGCACTCACCGCCTCTTCTGTCTGCCTATGCGGCATGATCGGATGGGTTGGTCTTGTGATTCCCCATCTTTCAAGAATGATGGTAGGTCCCAATTTTTCCTATCTGCTTCCTGCATCGGCTCTCACGGGCGGTATCTACTTGTTGCTTGTAGATGATATTTCAAGAGCCATTGCCACTGTGGAAATCCCCCTGGGCATCCTGACCTCACTAATCGGTGCGCCATTTTTTATCTATTTGCTTTATCAAAGAAAGAAGGGTTGGTAAATGATCATTCGTGCAGAAAATTTAGCTTGCGGTTATAACGACCACGTGGTTTTAAAAAATATGAACTTTGAAATGGGACAGGGTGAACTGTGGTGTATTTTAGGGCCCAATGGCGTCGGAAAAACAACTTTGTTTAAAACTCTTTTAGGTCTTTTAAAAGCACAAAGTGGGAAAGTCTTCATCGACGGAAAAAAGGACAGCTCTTGGAGTCGCCGAGAACTTGCCCTGCGAATTGCTTATGTACCTCAAGTACATGTACCGCCCTTTCCTTTTCTAGCTTTAGACGTGGTCGTCATGGGCCGAAGCCCTCATGTGGGCATGAGGGGTAAACTGGAAAGCAAAGATGTGAAAATAGCAGAATGGGCCATGGATCTTTTGGAAATTTCTCACTTAAAACAGCGTACCTACACAGAAATCAGCGGAGGCGAACGGCAATTGGTGCTCATTGCAAGAGCCATCGCACAAGAAACACCTGTTTTAATTATGGACGAACCCGTCTCAAATTTAGATTTCGGTAACCAGGCTAAGGTAATCGGACATATTCGAAAGTTAGTAAAAATGGGTAAAACCGTCGTAATGACGTCCCATTTTCCAGACAACGCCTTTTTACCTGAAACAAAGGTGATTCTACTTTCCAAAGACGGAAACTATCGCATGGGAGAAGGCAAAAATATCTTGACTGAAGAACGATTGACCGAAATGTATCAGGTGGACAGTAAAATCGTCTCTCTGCCTGAAATTGACGACGACAGAAGAGTTTGCATCCCTATATATGACCTATGATGCGAAAAATATGCTGATCCTGCATTTTAAAAAATATAATGACTTGATAAAGGCTAGCCGCAATGGGGAATGTCTTGATATGATCCCTTATGATTTGACCAACATAACTGACGATTCATCCCAATTGTAATTCAGACTTTCACTGAAAAAAGGGTACTTTCTAAAATTTTTTCAAATTAAAGCCGCAGATTTTATTCTATGCCCTTTGTTTTTTATTGGTTTTTATGATAAAGTATAGTTATCTTTTATAGGGAAAGGATTTTTATGATTAGAAAAGAATCAATGAATAAAAAAGAAATAAAATTGCGCATACTGATTACCATTGTTACCATACTAGCCATCACAATTTGCGTCATAATCTCTAAGGTTTATGGCATCAATACGCCGCTTATCAGCATTATAGGTGGCTACTTATCCATTCCCGCCATTTTATTAGTAACATGGAAGCTTCCTTATTCCTTCTTTGTATGGGTCATGTGTTTTGACATATTTGCTCCAGGACTGGGCACCATTGTAAATCTTTATAGGACCATCGATTCTTACGATAGAATCATCCACTTTTTAAGCGGAATTTTATTAGCCGAAGCCGGAAGGATGATTATGGAACACATATTGGAAAAGAAGCAATCAACGGACTTCACTTCTGTCATCCTACTCTTTGCTGTGAATTTTTCTTGTATGGCTGCCGGCCTTTGGGAAATTTATGAATTTACGGGAGATCAGCTATTGGGAACAACCATGCAAGGCAATAATTTAAACACTATGGGCGACATTGTATCTGGTTTCTTGGGTGCAGTAGTTTATGTGGGCATTTATGCTTCCTTTAAATATTATAAGAAACATAAAATTCAACATTTTTAGATTCAACGTTTTATTGCTCCTTGCCATTAATCAAATGTACCATTTCCAGCCTCGTTGTAACGTGAAGCTTTTCAAAGATATTATGCATATGCCTTTTCGCAGTATGCTTGGATATGCATAGATTTTCTCCAATCTCCGGATTGGTTAAACCAACATAGGCAAGCTTTAAAATTTCAGCTTCCCTCTCCGTCAATTTAT
>JAVVUJ010000096.1:0-7570 GCA_036653195.1 Anaerovorax sp.
CCTTATTTTATGGCAAATAAAGTGCAAATTTCAGGGGTAAACACAGCAAAATTGCCTGTGTATAAGAATGCGGAAATGCAAGAAATGATTGAAAAAATAAAGGAGGGTGATAAAGAGGTAAGAGAACTGTTTATAAAGGGGAATCTGCGATTGGTGTTGAGTGTGATACAGCGATTTAACAATCGGGGAGAAAATCCCGATGATTTGTTTCAGGTAGGCTGTATTGGATTGATAAAGGCTTTAGATAATTTTGACACGTCACACGGTGTGCGTTTTTCCACATATGCGGTTCCTATGATTATAGGGGAAATTCGAAGATATTTGAGAGACAATAATGCCATAAGAGTTTCCAGGAGTTTAAGAGACTTGGCATATAAAGCATTACAAGCAAGAGAAAAATTGTCCAGAGAGTTGCAAAGAGAGCCTTCTATGGCTGAAATTGCCAAGGAATTGGAAGTTGAGGTGGAAGATGTGGTATTGTCCTTAGACTCTATTCAAGACCCCATATCCTTATTTGAGCCGGTTTTTCACGATGATGGTGATGCCATTTATGTGATGGATCAAGTAAAAGATACGAAAAACACAGATACCAAGTGGATTGAAAATATATCCTTATCCGAAGCAATGAAAAAATTAACGGGTAGAGAAAAACATATTTTAACCATGCGTTTTTTTGATGGCAAGACACAGATGGAAGTGGCAGAGGAAATTGGAATTAGCCAGGCACAGGTGTCTAGGTTGGAGAAAAATGCGTTAAAGTTTATGAGAAAATACGTGTAAATCAGAACTTCAATTAGGCCGTCACATTTGGTGAATGATGAAATTTATGACAGCTATAACAGATTAAATTAAGTGAAAAAATTGACAGTTTATACCCTTAAAAATACCATAAAGAAGCCGTACAGTCTGATTGAATCCTTGAGATTTATTGGATTTTACGGCTTCTTGTTTTCGGGAAGAAACTGCCGGCAAGAACAAAGAGTGATTGTAAAATCCGGCAAAAACTGGTACAATAAATGCAAGAACAGAAAAAAGTTAGGTAGGAAACAAATTGAAATTAGTAATAGCGGAAAAACCCAGTGTGGCTGCAGAAATTGCAAAAGTGCTAGGTGCAAAGAAGAGAGAAAATGGATTTTATTCGGGTCAAGGATATTATGTATCTTGGTGTGTAGGACATTTGATTGAGACGGTTATGCCGGAAAGTTATAAACCTGAATATGCCAAGTGGCGTATTTTGGATTTGCCCATTATCCCGACACAATGGAAGTATCAAGTCTCCAGTGGTGTACAGGCTCAGTTTCGTGTGCTAAAAAACCTGATGGAAAGAGAAGACGTTGATCAATTAATTTGCGCCACTGATGCCGGGCGTGAAGGGGAACTGATCTTTCGATTGGTTTACAATGAAATCGGTTGTCAAAAGGAGTTTCAAAGGCTCTGGATCAGCTCTATGGAGACCAAGGCTATTGAACAGGGATTTGCAAAGCTGAAGGACGGGAGAGAATACGATAAACTTTATGATGCGGCTCTTTCCAGGTTACAGGCAGACTGGCTGGTAGGCATTAATTTTTCCAGACTTTTCGGTTGTATGTCAAATAAACCTCTCAATGTAGGTCGTGTACAGACGCCCACAGTCAATCTCATTGTGGAGAGACAAAGGACTATTGACAATTTTGATTCAAAACCTTTTTATATATTGACTGCCCATTGTGTAAGTGAAGGGGAAGCTTTTCGTCTTACCAAGAGAGTGGAGAGCGAAGAAGAAAGTCAAAACATTGTGAAAAAATGCAATGGAAAAGACGGAAAAATTCTTTCTATGACCAAGGTACCTGTCAAGGAGAATCCGCCGGCCCTTTATGATTTGACTACGCTACAGAGAGAGGCTAATAAAGCACTGGGTCTTTCGGCACAACAGACTTTGGATGCGACCCAAAATCTTTATGAAAAAAAATTAGTGACGTATCCAAGAACGGATAGTCGGTATTTGACAGGTGATATGAAGGAAACAGCGGAGAAAGTCATTGCCAGCGTATTGAAAGCAGAATTTTTAAACCCAAAAACTGTAGAAGGTTATTCATTGGAAAGTATCCAGTTGGAAAGGCTGATTAACGATAAAAAAGTAACGGATCACCATGCCATTATTCCCACTATGGAAGCGTATAGGGCTACAGAAAAATTGCCCATAAATGAATTCCGTGTGTTGCTGCTCATTGTTTACAAGTTGTTGTCCTCTGCCTATTTACCCCATGAATACATAAAGACAGAAGTTGTTTTAGAGGTAGAGGAAGAAGGGTTTAAGACCACAGGTAGGGTTGTTACAGAAAAGGGCTTTAAAGAAATAGGGGAGCAGTTGTCAGAACTGTTGAAGGCTTCTCAAAAAAAAGGAAAGGAAGGGGAAGGGAAAAAAAACAAGAAGAAGCAGGGGGAAGAGAAGGAAGAAGAATTACTTCCTCCTTTGGAAGAAGGACAACGGATAGAGAATGTAACCTTGTCCTCCAAAGAAAAATCTACACAGCCACCAAAACCATACACGGAAGATACCTTGCTTTCTGCCATGGAAAATGCCATGAAAACCTTGGAAGATGAGGAACTGAAAAAAGAAGTGGCAGGTGCAGGCCTGGGAACACCAGCCACCAGAGCCGGAATTATTGAGAGGATTATCAAGACTGAATTTGTAGAGCGAAAGGGCAAGAACTTATTGCCTACAACCAAAGCCTATGAAGTAGTAGATGTGGTGCCGGAAAAGGTAAAAAGTGCCATTCTAACGGCAGAATGGGAGCAAAAATTGGATTATATTTACAAGGGTGACTTGAAATGTGAAGAGTTTATCTCCGGTATTGAAGCATTTGTGACAGAATTGGTAGATCAGTATAAGGATCATTTTGCTGAAAACGGCAAGGAAATTATTGGAAAATGCCCAAGGTGCGGCAAAAACATTTATGAAGGGAAGACCAATTATTATTGTGAAACTGGAAAAGCGTGTAATTTTGTCATTTGGAAAGAGGATAAGTTTTTTGTAAGTAAAAGAAAACCTTTGACAAAACCTATGGTGAAGGCTTTTTTAGAAAAAGGAAGAATCAAAGCTGCAGGTTTGTATTCGGAAAAAAAGGATACCACCTATATGGCATATATCCTTATGGTGGATACGGGACAATACGTGAATTTTAAACTGTATTTTCCACCGGGCAGATAGTTTTGGACAATTTGGATGAATAGAATGGAGGGGACAGTCTCGGTTCTATTTTTTTTGCGTAATCGTATATATAGTAGAGTAGGGGGAGGGATAAATCTATGATCAGTACGCAAAATATAAAGAATAAAGAAATTATCAATATCCATGACGGAAGAAGTTTAGGTTTCGTATATGACATTGAGGTGAACTTAGATAAAGGAACCATTGAAGGAATTATTGTGCCGGAAGAAAGAAGTTTTTTTAATTTTTTTGGACGAGGTGACGGAGATCGAGTCATAAAATGGAAGGATATCAGGAGAATTGGAGATGATGTGATTTTAGTGGATGTTCCGGAAACCTTTGGTGCAGAGATTAGTCGGGAGGATATAGAGTAGGCGGTTATGATACATTTGGAGTGGCGTGCCAGAATTTCAGCCCTTGGCTGAAAAGGCACATGCCGGATTATACCATAAATGCGTTGCATTTGTTGCATTTATGGTATCATAACTGCCAGTAGGCGGTTATGATACATTTGGAGTGGCGTGCCAGAATTTCAGCCTTTAGCTGAAAGGGCACATGCCGAATTATACCATAAATGCGTTGCATTTGTTGCATTTATGGTATAATTAGATAAAAGTACTTGCATAAACCACAATCTGTAGTAAAATTAAAGAAACTTAGTTGTGGTTTATGGAGGTAAGGATATGAAATGCCCATTTTGCGAAAATATGGATACAAGAGTGATTGATTCAAGGCCGACTGAGGAGGGACACGCAATCAGGCGCAGAAGAGAATGTGACGGGTGCGGTAAACGCTTTACCACATATGAAAAAGTAGAAGAAATGATTTTCATGATTATAAAAAAGGATGGTACCAGGGAAGCTTTTGATAGAAATAAAGTCTTAAACGGTATGGTGAGGGCTTGTGAAAAAAGGCATGTTCCAATGGCGGAAATTGATAAGATTGTGGATGACATAGAACGTGGCTTAAATAATATGATGGAAAAAGAAGTGGAAAGTAAGATTATCGGCGAAGTGATTATGGAACACTTGAAAAAATTAGATGAAGTCGCCTATGTTCGATTTGCATCCGTTTATAGACAATTTAAAGACGTGGATACATTTGCGGCGGAAATTGAAAAGCTGCGTGGGAAAGGAAACAAAGAATAGCAATGGACGAAATGATGAGAATTGCCATAGACGGACCATCAGGTGCAGGAAAAAGCACCATCGCTAAAAATTTGGCGAAAAGTTTACAGGTTGATTATATTGATACCGGTGCCATGTATCGGGCCGTGGCCTATAAAATCATACAGCAGAATGTGGACATCCAAGATGAAAGCCATTTAAAAAATCTATTGGATACCACGGAAATTGATTTTTTCAATGGAAATATTATTTTGGATGGACAAGTGATCAATGATGAAATCAGAACGCCTGAAATTTCCGAAATGGCTTCCAAATGTTCTTCACGCCAAGAAGTGAGAGAAAAATTGGTAGAACTGCAACGAAATATGGGGGAGAAAAAAAGCATCATTATGGATGGAAGAGACATTGGAACCAACGTATTGCCCAATGCCCAGTTTAAATTTTTTCTAACGGCTTCCTCAGCAGAACGAGCCAAGAGAAGATGGTTGGAATTGGTGGAAAAGGGCGAAAACGTTACGGTAGACCAAGTTGAAGCCCAGATTATACAAAGAGACCATACAGACATGACAAGGGCGTTAAATCCTCTAAAAAAGGCCCATGATGCGGTGGAAATTGATACCACAGGTATGTCTGTTTTACAAGTTACAGAGAAGTTATTGACCCAAATCAGGGTATATAAATGAAGGAGAGAGAAAAATGGCAATAGTAAGACCTTTTAAAGCAATCAGACCTGCAAATGAGCAAGCTTTTCAGGTAGTTTCCTTACCTTATGATGTGATGAACAGGGCAGAGGCTACCAACATGGCAGAGGGAAATCCCAACAGCTTTCTTCATATTTGCAGATCGGAAATTGACCTTCCCCCCGGTACTGACCCATACACAAAAGAAGTATACGAAAAGGCAAAGAGCAATCTAGCCACATTCTTGGAAAATGGAACCATGATACAGGATGAAACGCCCATGCTTTACATTTACAAGCAAGTGATGAATGGAAGACCGCAAACGGGCATTGTAGGATGTGTTTCTATTGATGATTATCAAAACAATGTGATCAAAAAACATGAATTTACAAGAGTGGAAAAGGAGATTGACCGAATCAACCATTTTGATATTTGTAATGCCAATACAGAACCGGTATTTCTTACCTTTAGAAATGACAAAAGAGTGAAGACTTTAGTGGAAGGTTGGATTTCCAGTCACAAGCCGGCCTTTGATATTGTTGGGGGAGACGGTGTTGGACATGCACTTTGGGTGATTGATGATGGGAAAGTCATTGATTCTTTGACCAGATTGTTTGCAGAAATCCAAGCACTGTATATTGCCGATGGACACCATCGTTCAGCTTCTGCCGTAAAAGTGGGTTTGAAAAGAAGAGAAGCATTTCCGGACTACACAGGAGAGGAAGAATTTAATCGCTTTATGGCTGTTATATTTCCCGATGAAGATTTAAAAATATTTGATTATAATAGAGTGGTAAAAGATTTAAATGGCCTTTCTGTTCCGGTGTTTTTAAACAAAATAGGCGAAAAATTTAAAATCGAGGAAAAAGGGAATGTGCCCTACACGCCGGAGTGTAAGCAAGCATTTGCCATGTATTTAGAAAATACTTGGTACAAATTGGTTGTAAAGCCGGAATTCATCAATGAAGAGGATTTGATTCAATCTTTGGATGTTTCGGTGTTGCAAGATTATGTGTTGGGGCCTGTTTTGGGGATTCAAGATCCAAGAACAGACAAACGAATCGATTTTGTAGGCGGAATCAGAGGCCTAAAAGAGTTAGAAAGGCGTGTGTCTCATGATATGAAAGTTGCGTTCGCCTTGTATCCTGTGGATATTGCAGACTTGTTGGCTGTTTCTGATCATGACATGGTGATGCCGCCTAAATCCACGTGGTTTGAACCAAAATTAGGCAGTGGATTGTTTGTACATCAACTGTAATCTACCACAAATTGCATAAAACCTCTTGTGTAGGGACAAACTATCTTTATGCAGGAGGGTTTTTTATGGTGAAAAAACGAATGGGGTTTGTTACGGGTGCCATTGTTTTTATTATGGGATTGCTCATTACAAGGTTGGCATTTGTGCAATTAATAGATGGCGAAAAATATAAAAACATAAGCAATGCACAACATACCATTGCCTTGGAAGGCGCAAACCAAAGAGGAGAAATCTATGACACCAATAGGGTTCCCTTTACAGGCACTGTAAAGGAGTATGTATATATTATTGAAAAGGAGAAACTGGACAAAAGGGTGCAACAGATTTTTCAACTGTTAGAGGGCCGCAAAGTTGCAGCAAAAAACAGCAGATACGCAGTGTTTAGTACGTCTATCTTTAGTGAAGAGGCTTCTTTTGTATTAAAAAGAGATTATGATGCTTTTGCTTTGGAATCACGGAGACGGTATAATCCTGATCAAGCAGCGGTTCATTTAATTGGATATATTAACGAAGTAGATGGAAGGGGGGCAGCAGGGATTGAAAGAGATTTCAATGAAGCCCTCTCCAAGATGACGCAAAAATTGTATGGAAAAGTGGATGCCACCGGTAAAATCATACAAGGGGAAGGCGTTTTCAAAGAAGAAAATAATGCAAAATCCGGCGTCATTACCACCCTAGATATGGACATACAAAAGAAGGCGGCAGAAGTTCTGAAAAATTCCGGGCATAACGGCGCCCTGATGGTGACGGATGTATCCAATGGTCACATTTTAGCCAGTGCCAGTTATCCTGTGTACAATCCATACCATATTGAAAAATATTTAGAAAGTCCCAATATGGAGTTTATTAATAAAGTCACCCAAGGGCAGTATCCACCGGGTTCCATCTTTAAAATTGTGGTGGCAGCAGCAGCGATGGAGGAAAATATTGTAAATTTGGACACAAAATTTGTCTGCAAAGGATATGAAACCATTCATGGAATCAGAATCAATTGCAGCAAGGAAGAAGGACATGGAGAACTTGATTTTCGACATGCTTTTGCCAAATCTTGCAATTCGGCGTTTATTCAATTGGGGAAACAAATTGGTGGGGAAAAAATCATCAGAATGGCAGAGAAATTTGGATATGGAAAAAAAGTTCTTACAGGTATTTCAGATGAAAAAACGGGCATCTTATCAAAATTCTCAGACGTTCAGGGGGCGGGGATCGGAAACTTATCTATTGGGCAGGGAACCTTGACGGTAACACCTTTACAAGTGGGACGTGCTACCATGATTATTGCCAATGGAGGCGTTGATAAGGGATTACGGCTCGT
>JAVVUJ010000097.1:0-7510 GCA_036653195.1 Anaerovorax sp.
AAAGCTTGACCGATCATGTTGTGACAAATCCCATGATACAGTCGATTATTCGCAGCGTGACCGAGCTGTGTCAGGAATATGGCATGTCACCCTTAACGGACGTGCTGATTTGTTAAGCAGGTAGTCGATAATGGATGTGGAGGACTTCCCCAAAAAATTGGAAAGTGGTAACCATTTAAGAATCCAAGAATATATTGGCAATAGAGAACAAAGGCGATGAAACAATGGAAGGTGTTCGTATGAAAACCTTCTTTAAAATAAGCAAATCGTCCGTATATTCGTTAGGAGGGAGAAATTTGAAAATAAATTGGAAACTACGATTTAAAAACAAAGCCACATTACTGGCCTTGATTACGTGTATCTGCACATTTTCATATCAGCTGCTAGGCGTTTTAGGCGTAATGGCGCCGGTTTCGGAAGACATGATGATTCAATTTGTTGGAATGGTTTTAAATGTTTTGGTAGCAATGGGCGTGTTGGTTGACCCGACTACGGCAGGCCTGAGGGATAGCTATCAGGCATGTAGCTATGATAAACCGAGAGAAAGCCGGTAAAGGTCTCTTTTAATGGGGCTAGCGTAACAAGAATATACCAGCAGAGAAATCGTAAAAATCACAAGGCAAAACGCTCAAAATTATTACAAATAGTGAATTTGAGCGTTTTATAAATCTTAAATCAAAAAAACACAGCCCCCAATAAAATTCCAAAGTCTTGGAAATATTGAAGGCTGTCTTTTCTATTAATCAAAAATAGCTGCAGCTTTGCTCATAATCTCAGAAACGGGAAGGCTTTGGGGGCAGTGCGCTTCACAAGCCTTACAGGCAATACAGGTAGAGGCCGTTCTCTTTGGATGAACCCACAAATCATAGTCGGCCTTGGTTTTTTCGTTTCCTTCATAGAGAAACCATTCGTTGTAAAGCTTGATAATCAGCGGAATGTCTATTTTTAGAGGACAAGGCATACAGTATTTACAGCCTGTGCAGGAATATTGAATTAATCGATTATATTCATCAGATACTTTTTTAATGATGCCTTGCTCTGTTTGTGTTAGGCTATTGGGCTGGACAGAGGAAAGAATTTTAATATTTTCTTCCAACTGCTCCATGGTGCTCATGCCACTTAGAATGGTCATCACTTGTGGAAAATCGGCGACCCATCGCAGTGCCCAATCGGCAGGGGATCTTTTTACAGGGGTTGTTTCCCAATATTTTTCTACGCTAGGCGGAAGGGAATCGGTTAATTTTCCACCTTTTAAAGGTTCCATAATGATCACACTTAAACCCTTTGAAGCCGCATATTCTAAACCTTTTACGCCGGCCTGAAATTCTGCATCCATGTAGTTCAGTTGGATTTGACAAAAATCCCAAGGGTGTGCATTGATGATTTCTTCAAATAAGGCATACGAATCATGGAAAGAAAATCCAATATGCTTAATCTTTCCTTCCTTCTTTTTCTGCTCTAAAAAGGGCAGGATTCCAAGATCTTGGCATCTCTTCCACACGGGAACGGTCATATTATGGATTAAGTACATGTCAATGCAGTCTACATCTAGGCGTAGCAATTGCTCGTTAAAGAGTTGAGCCACCTCTTCTTCAGTTTTGACAAGCCAGGGAGGCATTTTATCGGCCAGGAAAACTTTTTCTCTGTAGCCGTCTTTCAAGGCTTTTCCCACTAGCCCTTCACTGGCACCATCATGGTACATATAGGCAGTATCTATGTAGTTGACGCCACAGTCGATGGCGGTGCGAATCATGGCAATGGCCTTCTCATCGTCAATTTTAGAACTGTCATCATCTACTATGGGCAATCTCATGGCACCAAATCCCAGCAGGGATACTTTTTCACCTGTTTTCTTAAATGATCTATATTTCATTTGTAATTCCTCCCACAAATTTTTTAATTTTATCATCGATACTTTTTTTATTCTATCACATTTATGCATAAATGGTCTATACTATTTAGCGAGACAAGAAAAATATAAAGGAGAGCACAAAATGGATGAAAATTTTAGCAAGGAAAAGCAAAAGTTGGATAGGTATTTAAAAAAAGCCCTGGAGAATTACGACTTACCCGGTTTGGCAGTGGGTGTATCTTGGGGGGATTTCTCTTATGAAAATACAGAGGGGTTTCGGGATTTTTCCGGTAAAGAAGTTTTGAAACCGGCGCATATTTTCCATATGGCATCGGTAACGAAACTGCTGGTGGCGACTTCGATTTTACAGCTTGCGTTACAAGGGGCGTTGGATCTGGAAGAGCCTGTGATTGCCTATTTGCCTTGGTTTGAAATGGCAGATGAAAGATATAAGGGTATGACCATCAAGCAACTGCTCAGTCATACGGCGGGTATGCCGGATCTTCAGGACTACCATTGGGATTTCCCGGAGACAGATGAGGGTGCTTTAGAACGGTTTGTGCGTTCGGATGAAGTGAAAAAGGCCCATTTGCTATGGGGACCGGAAGAAAACAGGTTTGCTTACAGCAATATTGGTTTTGAAATTTTAGGGGTGGTCATTGCCCATTTATCGGGTCTGTCCTTTGAGGAGTATGTCAGAAGGAATATCTTCGTGCCGTTTCATATGGAAGACTCTACCCTTCTTACCTTTGAGCGAAATATGGATGAGGTGTGCACGCCACATATGAAAGACCAAAAGAAACACATTGTTAAAGAACCCTTCTTTCCCTATAACCGAGCCCATGGACCCAGTTCTACATTTACATCAAATCTGGGAGATTTAAAAAAATTTGGGAAAGGAATTTTAGCGATTTATAACGACCATGTACAAGGAGAAATACAAGTTCTGGATCATGAATCCTTAGAACTTGCTTGGGAAGAAATTTCACAGGTGCCCAACAATGGGGAGCGTATTTGCATGGGGTGGTTTCAGCGGGCGCAAACTGTCACCAAGAAGGACGGAAGTCAAGATACGTTTGTGCTGTACGGACACGAAGGGACGGACAACGGATTTAGAGCCAGCTTTTGGATATGCCCTAGATTGAACATGCATATTGCAGTCACCTCAAACATATCCAATGCACCTGTAAAAAAAATCAACAAAGCAGTCTTTCAGCTGCTTATGAGTGAGGAACCTGCCGTCTCCTAAGAAATGAGCCACGGTGATTAATACTCTTTATTGCCATCGTCATCAAAATCAATATTTAAGGAAGCGATAAAATCTTCAAAGTCACAGAAATCGCTTTGAATAAATTGATAGCTGATAGATTGTTTCAACTTGTATTTAGATAAGAACAAGAGGAAAAGGCCGGTAGGTGTTCCGTGAAGTTCGTGTTCTAAAAAGGTCAGAGATTCTTCCGTGTAAGCAGTGATGATTAACTGGGCATCGTCGCTTACATAATAAGTGGCAAAGACATCATCATTTAAGCGATATTCTTTTTTGTCCACATGTCGGTTGTCACTGTTGAAGCGAAGAAACATTCTGCCGTGAGGGTGTTCTGTAGCCAAACAGTCGGCAACGACTTTGTGAAAGTAAAAGTCAAAATCACCTTCCAATTGGTCAGCAAGGAAAGGTTCCAGTTCCATAATATCATAGGCAATCACATATTCAGGTTTGGATAAAATCATGGAAGCTTCATAATCGCTGATGGCAAAAGAAGTCATTTTCACACAGGAGGTGACTTCTAAATTGTCACTGATTTCCAGATCGGATACCACAATGCGATAAGCGTTATCGCATTCGATGAGAGATTCACAAAGCATAGTGGACCGGCCATCCGTATTGAAGTCTTCTATGGTATTTCTAAAAAGTGTGGAGGGGGCTATGCCAAGAAATCCTCGCATGTCTACTGTATCAGCGGCTAAGAGATTGATCATTTCCCAATCATGGGCAAAGGCGCGCATTAAAAAATAGTTTGCAAGTTGGTATTTGCTTTTAATAGGCGTGCATAGCTTTGCCAGGATATCTTTTTGCATCTTTCGTGAAAAGGGCGAAAAAGCATCCTGGTCAAATAAAAATACATATTGCTTTTTTCCCTCGGGCAAAGGTTGATTTAGTCTGTAGTTTGTTTTTGCAAAATGGTTTATTAAAAATCGAACTTCATCTTCAGTAAGCTGAATTTTGGTAGCACCCAAACCACCGATTAAAGTGCGTTCTATGCTTTCCAATTCATCATCATCATTTCCGATAAAGCTTTTGTAGGTATCAAGTCCGTAGTCTTCAGCATCGTAATAAAAAAATTGGTAAAAATCAACAACCTGAGAATCGTTTTTTAATTTCCAATGAATGCAAATGGCGACAACGCCCATAAGCCGCGTATCTGTTGCATAGGCCGACACAAAGGTTCGTTCTTTTGCTGTAAAAGTTGCAGAAATGCCACCTTTGATTACCTTAAAATTTTTAGCGTTCATGTTATTTTCACCTCTTCAAAAAAATTTGTTGATAGGATACAACGAAAAAACATATCTATCATATGAATTTAGTATAACCTAAAAAAATCCTGTTGACAATTCGATAATTCATATTATAATAGATATATTAAAATTAAATAAAACCTTATCGAGAGAGGCAGAGGGAATAGGCCCTGTGAAGCCCGGCAACCTAGGAAACTAAGGTGCTAAATCCTACAGAACGAATTTGATTGTTCTGAGAGATGAGGAGAGCGTAAATATGAAAATATAACCTCTTCTTGTGAAGGGGTTTTTAATCTATTTAGGAGGAATGAAAATGAAAAGACTATTTACGTCAGAATCTGTTACTGAAGGGCATCCTGATAAACTTTGTGATCAAATTTCAGACGCCATATTAGACGCTATTTTAGAGCAAGATCCAAAGGGCAGAGTTGCAGCGGAAACCACGGTAACCACAGGACTTGCTTTAGTAGTAGGAGAAATATCCACAGAATGCTATGTGGACATTCCAAACTTAATCAGACAGGTTATTTGTGAAATCGGCTACACCAAGGGTGAATATGGCTATGATGGAAATACTTGTGCCGTCATGACATCCATTCATGAACAATCGGGAGACATCGCTATGGGCGTAAACAATGCGTTGGAATATAAAGATGGTTCTATGACGGATTCTATTGAAGCCATTGGAGCGGGGGATCAAGGACTTATGTTTGGGTTTGCCTGCAACGAAACGCCGGAGCTCATGCCTATGCCAATTTCATTGGCACATAAACTGGCTAAAAAATTAACAGACGTGAGAAAAGAAGGAAAATTAAAGTATTTGAGACCCGACGGAAAAACCCAAGTTACCGTAGAATACGACGGAGACAAAGTGGTGCGAGTGGATACGGTGTTGGTTTCTACACAACACGATGAAGAGGTTACACAGGAACAAATCCGAGCAGATATCATTGAACATGTCATTAGACCCATTGTACCCGCAAACCTTTTAGATGACGAAACAAAATATTATGTAAACCCTACAGGGCGGTTTGTCATTGGTGGCCCTAACGGAGATTCGGGTTTGACAGGCAGAAAGATTATTGTGGATACCTATGGCGGCTATTCCAGACATGGCGGTGGTGCTTTCTCCGGAAAAGACCCTACAAAGGTAGACCGATCTGCAGCTTATGCGGCCAGGTATGCGGCTAAAAATATTGTGGCGGCCGGACTGGCAGATAAGTGTGAAATAGAACTGGCGTATGCCATTGGTATTGCAAAACCGGTATCCATTTTTGTAGAAAGTTTTGGGACAGGAACCATTGGCGATGACAAACTGGCAAAGTTAGTGGAGAAACATTTTGACTTAAGACCGGCTGCCATCATTAGAGATTTGGATTTAAGAAGGCCTATTTACAGACAGGTGGCTGCTTACGGACACTTCGGAAGAACAGATATTAGCCTTCCTTGGGAAAAGACAGATAAAGCAGAAGCATTAAAGAAAGATGCGCATAATGTATAGAACTATAAATATTGAGAGGTAATAATGAATGGAAATTAAAGTAGCAAAATTTGGAGGAAGTTCGGTAGCTGACGCAATACAGCTGAAGAAGGTGAAAGATATTGTGCTTTCTGATCCTCAGCGAAAAATTGTTGTGGTATCTGCACCGGGTAAAAGATATGGGGACGATAATAAGATTACGGATTTACTGTATCTTTGCAAAACACATATGGATCACAATGTAACTTATGAACAGGTTTTTCAAGTAATTGGAGATCGATACAGAGCCATAGAGTTGAATTTAGGCGTGAATGTAGGGATTGAAGGGGAACTGAACACCATTAATGAAAACTTGAAAAAAGGTGCTTCCGCTGACTATATTGCCAGCCGTGGGGAGTACTTAAATGCCAAGTTGACAGCGGCCTATTTGGGATATGATTTTGTGGATACCGCTGGGTTGATCCAGTTTGACGAAAAGGGCAGATTGTTAAACGAAGAAACCAATGCAAGCCTTGCAACAGAAATTGCAAAGCATGCGCACATTGTGTTTCCAGGGTTTTACGGAAGCTATAAAGATGGTAAAATCAAGACGTTTTCAAGAGGTGGATCCGATATTACCGGTTCTTTGGTAGCCAAAGCTGCCAAGGCTACGGTTTATGAAAACTGGACAGATGTTTCCGGATTTTTAATGGCAGATCCCAGAATTGTAGAAAATGCAAAGCCCATCAGCAAAATTTCTTACAAAGAGCTGCGGGAACTTTCCTATATGGGTGCTTCTGTGCTTCATGAAGATGCCATCTATCCTGCCAGGTCAGAAGATATTCCCATTAACATTAGAAACACCAATGAACCAAGTCATCCGGGAACCATCATTACGGCTGAAGCAGAAATCAACGAAAATTCCATTATCAGCGGAATCGCAGGAAACAAAGACTTTACCGTTATTGCCCTGTACAAAAATATGATGAGCTCGGAAGTGGGATTTATTAAAAGAATTTTGTCTATTTTAGAAGATTACAATGTTTCGGTAGAACATTTGCCTAGCGGGATTGACACCATATCTGTGGTTATTTCCAATGCAGAGGTCAATGGACACCTTGAGGATATCCTAGAAGATTTTGAAAGAAAACTACACACGGATACCATCGACGTGTATGAGGACATCGCCTTGATTGCCACTGTTGGCTGTGGTATGGCGAATAGGTTGGGCGTATCTTCCAAATTGTTTACGGCGTTGTATGAAGCCGGCGTCAACATTCGGATGATTGACCAAGGATCCAGCGAAATGAATATCATCGTTGGGGTAGAAAATAAAGATTTTAATAATGCAATCAAAGCAATTTATCAAGCTTTCGTAGAGTAATTCATAGATTTATTATAAGCATTTTTGCCGTAAAAATAAAAAATGCGGTTAAGGGGGCTATCTCAAAAAAGTTTCTGTTATGCAGAAACTTGAAAGAGATAGCCTCTTTTGGTGAAATTGTAGTTTTTTCTATGGATTGCCTGTGGTATAATAACCTCTGCAAGGTTATTATACGTTTTGAGTGGCGTGCCAGAATTTCAGCCTTGGGGCTGAAAAGGCACATGCCGGATTATCCCAAAATGCGTTGCATTTGTGGTCTAATAACCTCTGCAAGGTTATTATACGTTTTGAGTGGCGTGCC
>JAVVUJ010000098.1:0-7482 GCA_036653195.1 Anaerovorax sp.
TTTTTTTTATTGGTGCCGGCGATCGGGGTCGAACCGATACGGGGTTGCCCCCACGGGATTTTGAGTCCCGCACGTCTGCCAATTCCATCACGCCGGCCTGACAAATATTATAATAACACATAAACAAATAGAAATCAAGAAAAAAAAGCATTTACATTTCAACTTTTTTACGGTATACTTTTTTTTATAGTTGAAAGTATGAGGAGGATATCAAATGAATAGCTCAACGTTAATGACATTTTTACCTTTGGTACTGTTGATTTTCATCATGTACTTTTTATTGATTAGGCCACAGAAGAAGAGAGAAAAAGCGGTCAATGCAATGAGAAGTGCAATTAAAGTTGGAGATGACATCATCACCATTGGTGGAATTTGCGGTAAAGTTGTCAAGACAAAGGATGAAACATTGATCATTCAAGTCGGCGCAGACAAAACAAAGTTTGAAATTATGAGATGGTCAGTTTCAAAAGTAGTTGGAGATGAACCTGCGGCAGCTTCAAAGAAAACAGCACCGGTTGAAGAAGAACCAGAAGAAGCACCAAAGAAAAGTCTTCCTAAAAGAATGGGCAAACCTTCTAAACCTGTAGCAGAGGCACCTGTAGTCGAAGCAGAAGCCGAAACAAAAACAGAGACGGTTGAATTAGAGGCAGAAAAACCGGAATAATTAGATTTTGCACATATGTCCCTATAGAATAAGTTCTATAGGGATTTTTGTTTTTTCTGCTATAAATTTGGTTTTAATTGACACGCCGGGATCATATACTGTAGGACTGTTAAATTTGAGGAGGCGTGGGTTATGGAAAAAACCTTAAAAGTATTAAAAGGGTTTGGTATTTCAATTTTGATTTTCCTACTATGTTCGGTTATTTTTGGTGTGCTGTTGAAATTTACCGGTTTACCGGAAAAATGGGGAATCTATTATATTTTAATTTCTTTGTGTTTTGCCTCTATTTTTTTTGGGTTTTATATGGGATATCTTTTAAAGAAACGGGGACTTCTATATGGATTCGCTTACTCTGCTATGCTTGTCATTGCAATTGTATACGTCACCGGTGTTCTTTGTATGCAACCTTTCATTCTGGGTTTCAACGATTTAAGATACCTAGTTTGTATTGTTTTTGGAGGAATAGGCGGCATGTTGGGTGTAAATGCGAAAAATTAATATGATTTTACTTGTTAATAATCCAAAAAAGTAGTAAAATGTTCTGTAGCATTGAAATATCATAGATGGAGTAATTGACTACACAAAAGAAGAAAAGAGGGAATACAGAATATGAAAAAATTTTTAGCCGTTATTCTTGCCATAGTCATCATTTTAGGCTGGTATATTACGCTGTTTGGCTTGGGTCCTATCGATCCGCTGAAAGAGCAAATGAAACTGGGGTTGGATTTAAAAGGCGGAGTCTACGTGGTGATGGAAGCAGAAACCAAGGCTACGGGTGCGGAACTTAAAAAACTTATGGAACAAACACAGGCTGTCATTGAAAAACGTGTTAACACAATGGGCCTATCAGAACCTGTTGTGACAATTGAAGGCGATAAGAAAATTCGTGTTGAACTTCCCGGTGCAGAAGATGCAGAGCAAGCCATTGCTACCATTGGAAAGACTGCGCAGCTTCAATTTGTATTGGCGGATAATACAGTTGCAGTGGATGGAAGCATGGTGAAAAATGCCGGCATTTCCATAGATAAAGAACGTGGTGGGTATGCAGTAGATTTGGAATTTACAGCAGATGGCGGAAAAGCATTTGAAGACGCCACGAGAAGAATTGTCAACGGACAAGTGGTGGCCACCAACGATCAAATTCCGGCCAATGCCATGATGATTGTTTTAGACGGAGTGGTTCAGTCGGCCCCGGTTGTTGAAAAAATAATTTCAGGTGGAAATGCACAGATTACAGGAGGAGCCGGCGGTTATACGAAAGAAGATGCCAGTGAACTTGCTTTGCTCATTCGTGGCGGTGCGTTGCCAGCAGCGTTACACGAAGTCAATTCTTCCGATGTGGCGGCTACACTGGGAATAGATGCTTTAAAGATGAGCATTATAGCAGGTGTCATCGGTGTTTTAATTATTTTTGTTTTGATGATTGGTATGTACAGGATTATGGGTCTTGCAGCCAATATTGCATTATTGCTCTACATGCTTATTGTGGTTTGGGTCATGGTTGCTTTGGGGAGTGTTCTCACGTTGCCGGGTATTTCGGGTATCATTCTCTCTATCGGTATGGCCGTGGATGCAAATGTTATCATCTTTGCCAGAATACGGGAGGAAATTATGAATGGTAAATCTGTAAGGGTTTCCATTGACACCGGATTTAAAAGAGCTATGGCTACAGTTGTTGACTCACAAATTACGACTATGATTGCAGGTATTGTGCTATATCAACTGGGGACGGGCCCTGTAAAGGGATTTGCCATGACGTTGATGATCGGTATCGTTGCCAGCGTATTTACGGCTGTTGTAGTCACAAATTTATATTTAAGTTTAATGGGCGAGAACAAAAGATTTGGTCAGAAAAAATACTTTGGAATAAAGGAGGCAAAATAATATGTTGAAATTTAAGAAAGAGTTTTCCTTTATAAAATACAGAAAGATTTATTATATCGTAACACTCATCGTGGTTGTTTTAGGGTTGTCTGTAGGTGCAGTCAGGGGATTTAATTTTGGTATTGACTTTACAGGCGGTACCATGCTTCAAATGGACATGGGCAGAGAAGTTGCAGTGGAAGATGTAAACAAAGTTTTGAAAGACAATCACATTACAGCGGATATTGGACATGCAGGTAAAACAAACAATGAGATTATCATAAAAACCACACAAGCATTGGATAGTAAACAGCGTATTGCTTTGCAAAACGAGATGTTTGAGACTTTTAATGTGGATAAGACGTCGATCCTTACTTTTGAATTATTTGGACCGTCAGTGGGAGACTTGTTGAAAAAAAATGCTATAAAAGCGGTTTTAATTGCCAGCCTTTGTATGTTAGTCTATATTGTCGTTCGTTTTGAATGGAAATTCGGCGTCGCCTCTATGGCAGGTGTTTTTCATGATATGATCATACTCATTGCTTTTTATGGATTATTCCATATACCCATTAACAACCCATTCATTGCGGCTGTACTCACGGTGGTAGGGTATTCCATCAATGATACCATCGTGGTATTTGACCGAATCAGAGAAAATTTAGGCATTATGAAGAAGACGCACATTGAAGAATTGATAGATAAAAGTATTAATCAAACCTTGGTTCGTTCTTTGATGACTTCTCTAACTACAGTTTTGGTGATTATTCCCCTCTTTATTTTAGGAGGAACCACCATCAGACAATTCACACTGCCTTTGATGATCGGGATTGTAGCAGGATGTGCATCCTCTATCTTCATTTGTAGTCCAATATACTATGAACTTTGCAAGGCTACCAGCGGTGGTTCCAAGTATAAGGGAAAAGATTCAAAAGCAACAAAAAAAGCAGCGAAAACCGCATAGTTGGAATTAGGAAATGATATGGAAAATTTTACAGAAGAATTATTAGCAATTAATAGCAGTTTACGTGTTGAGCTGATTGAGAAAGCATTTAAACTTGCACAGGAACGCCATGAAGGGCAATTCCGCAAATCGGGTGAACCATATATGATTCACCCTATTGCTGTTGCTAAAATTCTTGCTGACTTAGGCATGGATGAAAACACCATCGTAGCAGGTTTGCTTCATGATGTGGTTGAGGATACACCATATACCCAGGAGGAATTAAAAAGAGACTTTGGGAATGAAGTCTCTATCCTGGTAGATGGCGTTACAAAACTGGGTTCTTTGGTTTATGAAAACAAGGAAGAGCGGCAGGCAGAGAATTTAAGAAAAATGTTTTTAGCCATGTCCAAAGACATTCGTGTATTGATTATTAAACTTGCGGACAGGCTTCATAATTTAAGGACCATCAACTATATGAGTGAAAGGCAAATCGAGGATAAATGTAGAGAGACTCTTGAAATTTATGCACCCTTAGCCAGTCGACTTGGTATGTTCAGTATGAAGTTTGAATTGGAGGATATTGCTTTAAAACATCTTGACCCGGAAGCCTATTACGATTTGGTGGAGCAGGTCAATACGAAGAAACAAAAGAGAGAAGAGTATATCAATCAGGTGATCGGAGAAATCAAAGAGGGTCTTGAAGATTTAAACTTAAATTACGAAATACAGGGAAGAAGTAAGCATTTTTACAGCATTTACAGGAAGATGAAGTATCAACACAAGCAAATTGATGAAATCTTTGACTTAACCGCAGTGAGAATTATTGTAGAAACGGTGAAAGATTGTTATGCTGTTTTAGGCATTGTTCATACATTATGGAAACCCATTCCGGGCAGATTTAAAGACTATATCGCTATGCCCAAGACCAATCGATATCAATCCATACACACTACGGTCATTGGTGACAACGGGGATCCTTTTGAAATTCAAATCAGAACCTATGAAATGCATAAAATCGCAGAATTGGGTATTGCTGCCCATTGGAAATATAAAGAGGGCATCACTTCAGACAAAGAAGAAGATAAATTAGCCTGGTTAAGGCAAACTTTGGAATGGCAGAAAGAAATGAATGACCCTGCCGAATTTATGGAAACCTTAAAGGTAGACTTGTTTTCGAACCAAGTGTTTGTGTTTACACCAAAGGGAGATGTCATCGAATTACCTTCAGGCTCCACGCCTTTAGACTTTGCCTTTAAAATCCATTCTGCCATAGGCGTAAAATGTATTGGTGCAAAGGTCAACGGGAAGATGGTTCCCATTGACTATACTTTGGAAAATGGAAATATTGTGGACATTGTTACGTCTACCAACAGTAAAGGTCCCAGTATTGACTGGCTTCGAATTGCCCAGAGCAGTAATGCCAGAAGTAAAATTAAGCAGTGGTTAAAAAAAGAAAATAAGACAGACGCCATGGATAAAGGCAAGGAAATGCTGGAAAAGTATGTGAAAAGAAAAGGCTATGAGCCACAGCAACTCCTGAGAAATCATTGGCTGAATAAAGCAGCCAAGAGTTTTCGTATGGCTTCCGCCGATGAACTGTATTCTTCCATCAGTTCCGGGGGCGTTATGTTGGGCAAAATTATACAAGTCCTTGTAGACTATTATCAGGAAGAAAAACAATTAGAAATCAAGAAAAAAGAAAAGAATTCTATTTTATCCGAACAAAAAAAGATTATTCACAAAAAAGAAGCTTCAGGCGTCAGTGTGGAAGGTTTGGATAACCTTTTGATTCGTTTCTCAAAATGCTGTAACCCCGTACCGGGAGATGAAATCGTTGGGTTTATTACCAAGGGAAGAGGTATTTCTGTGCACCGGGCAGACTGTGTCAATATGGTATCCTTGCCGCCTGCAGAAAAAGAACGCTTTATAGCGGTTCGTTGGGATGAACAAAAGGAAAATAGATCTTATAATGCAGATATATCCATTATTTCAGAAGACAGGAAAGGATTATTTTCCGATATTTCCCGAGTTTGCGAAGATATGGATGTTCATATTGCAGGCGTGAATGCCAAAAGTTCAAAAGATAGCATCGTTCATATTACCATGACCCTTTCTATTTCAAATACCAACCAGATGGAAAAAATTCTTAGAATTTTAAAAGCTACGCCAGGCGTAGTAGATGTTTATAGAGCAAGCACATAAGGAGGATCTATGAGAGCCGTCGTACAAAGAGTGAAGAAAGCCAGCGTCTCTGTAGAGGATGCCATAACAGGTATCATTGAAATGGGATTTGTGGTATTGTTAGGTGTTGAGGATGAAGATGAAATAGGGGATGCCACCTATATAGCAGAAAAAATCGTAGGTTTGCGTGTCTTTGAGGATGCAGACGGAAAAATGAATTTATCGATTAAAGAGGTAGGCGGCCAGATCCTTGCAGTATCTCAGTTTACCTTGTTTGGGGATTGTCGAAAAGGGAAAAGACCCAGCTTTATAAAAGCAGCCAGACCTGAAAAAGCAAAAAAATTATATGATGCATTTGTAAAACAATGTAAAGGACAAGATGTCCTTGTTGAAGAAGGAATATTTCAAGCAGAAATGCTTGTAAAAATAGAGAATGATGGGCCGGTTACCTTATTAATTGATAGCAAAAAAACTTTTTAGGCGTTTTTTGTACTTCAATATATAAATTGAAAATAAAATCATAAAGCATATGAAAAAATGGAGGAAGAGCATGATAGTAGAAGGATTTGGAAGTGGGCCTTTGGGCGTTAATTGTTACATTGCGGTGGATGAAAAAACAAAAAAAGGGTTTATGGTAGATCCTGGTGGGTATGTTGAAGACATAGAAACTTTTATCAAAGTCAATGAAATTCAAATAGTATATATTATATTGACCCACGGACATGGAGATCATACGGGCGGTGTGAAACGCTTTATGGAACTTTATGGGGATGCCAAATTGGTTGCATGTAAAGACGAAGCGGAGATGTTGAAGAATTCTTATGAAAATTTTTCAGTTGAAACCTATGGAGAGCCTTTGTCTTTGACGGCAGATGTTTTGGTGGGAGATGGGGATACCCTAACTGTAGGAGACTTGGTATTGACCTTTATTCATACGCCGGGGCATACTACGGGTGGCATGTCCATATACGTAGAAAATTGCCTATTCAGCGGGGATACGCTATTTGCACAATCCATTGGCAGAACCGATTTCCCCGGTGGATCTTTTCCGCAAATTATAGATTCTATCACAAAGAAATTGTTTTTATTGCCTGATGATACCCAAGTATATCCAGGTCATATGGGACCCACTACCATCGGTTTTGAAAAGAGGAACAATCCCTTTGTATAAAATAACAATCAATCACGTAAAGAACCTTCATGAATTTGAAGAATTAATCAAAGTGTTTTTAAAACCCAGTGACTATATACTTTGTCAGGATGAAAGAGAGGTGGAAGAAGTACCTTATGAGAAATCCATTTTTGTACCTGAATTTCTGACTGAACACTTTGAAGGTTCGAAGGAAAGAAACGCCATCAAACAATATCTGTATGATGCCCTTTGTGACTATACGGGAATGCGGCCTGACTGGGGGATTCATACAGGTGTTCGACCAGTAAAACAGTTATTTGACTTAGTTGACCGTGAAGGATCCTTGGAAAAGGCACAAGATGTGTTGTGCCACTATTTTAGAATGAACAAAGAGAAAGTAGCCTTACTTACCCATGTTTATCATACGCAAAGAGCTGTGATGACGGAAAGTCCCTTAAATGCAGTAGGTATTTACATAGGTATTCCATTTTGTCCCACACGATGCGTGTACTGTTCTTTTACCTCCAATAAAGGAACGGACAAGCAGATCGAAAGGTATATGGATGCACTTTTTAAAGAAATTTCCTATGTGGGGAAAAAGTTAAAGGAAAAAGGATTTTATCCGGAAAGCATTTACATGGGAGGCGGCACGCCCACAACCCTGTCTGCGGTACAGCTTGATAGGCTGCTCATTCATGT
>JAVVUJ010000099.1:0-7375 GCA_036653195.1 Anaerovorax sp.
CGCAGCACCCTTGGTGACTACCCATGAACAAAGATTATAGTTACGGTTACGCTTGGGATGAACGGTACTGTTACCCCAATTCTAACGTGCTGAAAAACAAGCTGGGTATCATGGACGCGGATCAGCTTCGCATAGCAGAACGCGAAATCACATCTCTTCGCATACTTTAATTGAATAGATGATAACTGCGCCGTCCACTGCAAAAGGGGGACGGCGTTTTTGTGGTGCAAAACAGAAAAGCAACGGGGTGGCAGATAATTTTGAAAAAACCATTGACTCTCATATTGTGGTATACCCGGAAGCCATACTGATCTGCGTGCTGAAAGAAAGTTTGCCGTCTTTTGCCACGGGTGTATTGTTTAAGGCAATAAGGTTTTTTTTATCTTCTGCCTGTGGTGCATACACGGCGGTTACTTCTACATTCCCATCCACCATAAAGGAATAGGTTTTATCATAATTGACAATTTATCCATCTATTTTAATCGTTAAAAAAATCCATACAATACTTGAAAACTGAGGAGGAAGAACCAACGTTACTTTTCCCTTTTTGTTGACATTGTTGTGGCCAGTGCTTATAATTTAAGAGTAAAACATACAGGAGGTGGTTCTTATATGTCCCCTTTAAAAACTATTTTACTGATTGATGAAAATGCAGTCAACAGAAGGGTACTTTTAAAAATATTATCTGAAGAATATACGGTGATCCAAGCTGAAAATCCACAAGAGGCGTGGACACTGTTAACTATGCACATAAATGAAATAGACGCTGTGATTATTCACATTGTAAGGCCAATTAAGGTTGGTTATGAAGTTTTAAAAGCTATTGTGAATGACCCTCGTTGCAGCAATTTGCCCATTGTTGTAACCATGGAAGATCGAGATAATAAACATGAAATAAAAGTACTTGCTTTGGGGGCATGGGACTTTATTTCTAAACCCTATCATCCCAAAATTATTAATTTCAGACTAAAAAATGCCATTGAAAGAAGTCAGTTCACGGCACTGAAACAGTTGAATTATTTGGCAGAATATGATGAGTTAACGGGAATTTTTAATAAGACAAAGTTTTTTGAGGCGACTCGTGATGGGATCAATGAGAGCTGTGGAAAGGGCGTTGTCTTTTTTCGTATTAGTATAGATCGGTTTCAGTTGATTCATTCTTTTTTTGGGACTGCAGAAGGGGACAAGGTATTGATTTACGTTGCCCGGTATTTAAGAGAGAAGGCGAAGCGTTATGAGGCGGCTACTTATGGAAGAATAGAATCCCATATTTTCGGTTTTTGTATGCCATATGATAAGAGGAAAACGGAAAATTTTATCAAAGACATAAAATATGCCCTTGAAAAGTACAATCCAAGCTACGATATTATACCCTCCTTGGGTATTTGCGTGGTTGAAGATTCTACGATTTCCGTTGAAGAAATGTACAATAGAGCGACTTTGGCCAGAAAAAATGGGGAGAGTTCGTATGTAGATTATTATACCTACTATAACGAGAATATGAGCATTGCCTTGAATCGTGAGCAGGAAATTATCAACGAAATGAAGTTTGCATTGGAAAGGGGACAGTTTGAAATTTATCTGCAACCGTACTATGGCATTTACACCCATTTGCCTTGTGGTGCAGAGGCACTTGTAAGATGGATTCATCCGGAACGGGGAACGATTTCGCCCAAGGCGTTTATCCCTATTTTTGAACGAAATGGATTTATTACCAAGTTGGACTACTATGTGTGGGAACGGGTGTGTAAGTGTCTTCGAAATTGGATTGAACAGGGGATAAAGCCGTATCCCATTTCGGTGAATGTTTCCCGTGTAAATCTTTATGATCCGAAATTGGCAGAAACGCTTATTGAACTTGTGAATAGATATGGCATTGAACCGGCTTTATTAAACTTGGAGTTGACAGAGAGTGCGTATACGGATAATCCCATTTCCATGAAGAAAACCGTGGAAAAACTACAGAGCAACGGGTTTGTCATTATGATGGATGACTTTGGAAGCGGGCATTCTTCTCTCAGCCTTTTGAAGGATATTGAGGTTGACATTTTAAAAATTGACATACAATTTTTATCTGAAACGGAAGTTCCGGGACGGGGTGAAAATATTGTGGCTTCCGTGATTCGTATGGTAAAATGGCTGGATATCCCCGTCATTGCTGAGGGGGTGGAGACAAGAGAGCAGATGGATTTTTTAAGAAACGTAGGTTGCGATTATGTACAGGGTTATTATTTTGCATGTCCAATGCCTATGCAGACGTATGAGAAGCTATGTGAAAGCCAACCATTTACTGAAAAAAGGATCGTAGATAAAACATATGGGTATGATCATTACGATGATTTGTTTGCTTCCAATCAACAGATGGAACTTCTGTTTAACAATGAGTTGCAGCCGGCTGTTATTTACGAATTTGCGGAAAACCATGTAGAAATGATTCGAGTCAACGAAGCCTATTATTCCCTTCTTGGACATGAGGATTTGTTGGTTAATACACTGAGCATGTTGAACGTGGTTTATGAGGAATATCAAGATACGTTGCTCAATGCTTTTCACACTTGCGTGGAGAATCAGGGTACTTCTGAGTGCGAATATATGCGTAGCCGAGCAGGTGGCGCACCCATATGGATTCATATAAAGCTTCGCTATGTTTCTATGGTGGGCGACAAGCATATTTTAATGGGTGAATTGAAAGATATTACCATGCGTAAAGAACTTGATTTTGAGCTGCAAAAATATAGGACGGCACTGATGTCCAACAGTCATAACAACCACACCATTCTAATCGTTGACGATGTGGCCGTGAATCGAACTATTTTGAAGAGGATTTTACAGGATCAGTTTCGGTTTTTAGAAGCTGAAAACGGGGAAGAAGCCATTGTAATTTTAAAAGAACATAAAAATAAAATAGACTTGATTTTGTTAGATATTGCTATGCCTAAAATGGACGGAAAGGAATTTTTGAAATACAAGAGAGATGCGCCTGAACTAGGTGGAATTCCTGTCATTATGATTACTGCAGATGATAGCCCGGCACAGCAAATCAGCACCTTATCTTTGGGTGCAAATGATTATATTGTAAAACCTTTTATTCCCCAAGTCGTCATTGGACGCGTGAAAAATGTGCTGGAATTTAATCGCCGTTTTAAAGAAATGATGAAAGAATGCAACAACCTGTCCCAACTGATGAAAACGGATCGGATGACAGGCTTGCTCAACAGAGCAAGTGTGGAAGATGTGATTACACAGCGGTTAGAAAATTCAGTGGGTACGTGTGTCATGTTGATGATTGATATTGATAATTTCAAAAAATGCAATGATGCGAAAGGTCATATTTATGGGGATAAAGTGATTGTTGCCATGGCAGAAACCCTTCGTTTGCTTTTCAGAAAGGAAGATTTCATTGCACGTATGGGTGGAGATGAATTTGCCGTGTTTGTGGAAAATATACCTGATGTGAAACTCATTGAGAAAAAAGCAGAGAAACTTTGTACGATTATACCGGAAATAGAGATTGAAGGAAGAAGCACCAGGGTTACCTGTTCTGTGGGCGTTGCTGTTTCATCGCCACAGGTTTGTTCGTTTGAAGCCCTTTATCAAAATGCAGATAAGGCCTTATATAACGCTAAGTGCCATGGTAAAAATAAGGTTTCCATTTATGGCGTGGAATCAATCAAGTGGTACCTAGAGGAGGACAGCAATCATGGAAAGAAATAAAGAAAATCAGGAAGCAACAACGGATTACGATGATGAAAGGGTACATGACAAGCAACCGGAAGACGGGGATATTTGGGATACCCAGAAGAAAAAGAGGGCGCATGCCCTTGTAGATGCCGTAGTGAATATGGACTATGACTATTTGGCGTTGCTGGATATGGCCGCTGACAGCTATACCATCTACTCTAGGACAGATGGAAAAACACCACTGCCTCCTTTTTATGCCACCAACTATGAACAGGAAGTGGAACAGTATGCAAGGCAGTTTTTGGTGGAGGAGGATATAGAGCGAAATATTCACGATATGTCTTATAAAAATTTATTGGAACAGTTGGAAAAACAGGAGGTTTTTATATCCTATTGTCGTGTTAAAGAGATCAATGGAACCATCAGCCGAAAAAAACTTAAATTTTCTTATATTGATAAGCCCGGGCAAAAAATCATGGTGACACGAAGGGATATTACAGAAATCTATAATGAGGAGCAGCGAAAAAATGAGGTGTTAAAGGATGCCTTGTTGGCTGCACAGCAAGCCAATGCTGCCAAGTCAGAGTTTCTCTCCCGAATGAGCCACGAAATCCGAACACCCATGAACAGCATTATTGGAATGTCCACTTTGGCAGCAGGCTGTGTAAACAATCCGGTGCAAGTATCGGAATACTTATCAAAAGTTGGAATTTCCGCACGATTTTTACTGTCACTTATCAATGATATTTTGGATATGTCTAGAATTGAAAGCGGAAAAGTGTTTATTCGCCATGAGAAAATTCCATTTGAGGAGTTTATAAATGGCGTTAACAGTATTTGTTATGCACAGGCCCAGCAAAAAGGTGTGGAATATGATGCCATTCTCACAAGTTTTATTGAGAATTCTTACACAGGTGATGCTATGAAGTTGCAACAGGTGTTGGTGAACATCATTTCAAATGCTATTAAATTTACACCACAGGGGGGGCGGGTTCAATTTATCATTCATCAGGAAAAGATTGGACAGAAGGAAGCGGTGATGAAATTTACGGTAAACGATACGGGAATCGGCATTAATGAAGGGTTTCTTCCTCATATTTTTGAACCGTTTGAACAGGCGCACAATCCTACAGATACACCCTATGGTGGCACAGGATTGGGTTTGGCTATTTGTAAAAATTTGGTAGATTTAATGGGCGGAAAAATTACCATCAACAGTATTGAAGGTGTGGGGAGCGAATTTGTTATTGAAGTGAAATTAGGGATTACGGAAGAAAGTAAAAAAATAGAAAAATTAACATCGAATTTTCATTTTGAAACTGTGAAAGCCTTGATTGTAGATGATGATGTGATTATTTGTCAGCATACGCAGCAGGTGCTTTTGGATATGTGTGTACAGGCGGATTATGTGATTTCCGGCGAAAAGGCGGTAGCTGCTGTACGTGATAAGTGGAAAAAGAAGGAATCCTATGATGTGGTTTTGGTTGACTGGAAGATGCCGGATATGGATGGAATCGAAACAGCACGGGAAATTCGTAAAATCGTTGGGCCGGAAGTCACCATTATTATTATGACAGCCTATGACTGGGCAAACATTGAAGTGGAAGCCAAAAAAGCCGGTGTCAATATGTTGATTTCAAAGCCTCTATTCAAATCTTCTCTTTGCTCTGCTTTTGAGAAAATTTATGGGGAGAAGGATAAACAGACAAAACCTATAGAGAGCAGAGAATATGATTTTACTGGAAAACGGGTATTGTTGGTGGAAGATCATATCCTGAATATTGAGGTCGCAAAAAAACTGTTGAATGTGAAAAATTTAGAAGTAGATGTTGCGGAGAATGGGCTTCGGGCTATTGAAACCTTTGCACAAAAAGAGGACGACTATTACAATGCCATTTTAATGGATATTCGCATGCCTGTTATGGACGGTCTGACGGCTGCAAAGGCCATTCGTCAAATGAGGAAAAAGGGTGCCCAAACCATTCCAATTATTGCCATGACTGCCAATGCATTTGAAGAAGATATTGAAAAAACAAAGGATGCCGGCATGAATGCCCATTTGGCAAAACCCATTGAACCTATGCTTTTGTATCAAACCTTGCAATATTTTCTGGAAAAGGAGGATTAGAATATGAAAAAGCAAGCGGAAATGACACAAAATTTAATGGCTCTTTCTCTTCCCATTGGCATGATGGTGGTAACTCCGTTCCCAGCGTTTGAAATTCTTTTTGTAAATGAGATGTTTACCCAAACATTGGGATTTAATCAGCCGGATACGTTCCTAAAAACCTATAAGTGGTCTGCATGGAATTTTGTGTACCATGAAGATGCCAATCGCCTAAAAGAAGCGGCAGCCAATCGAAATGGCCAATTTGATCCCTATGAAATATCTTACCGTGTTGTGAAAGAAGATGGAAATTTGATTTGGGTCAATCAGCATTCCAGACACATCCTTGATGAAAATGGAAGAGAGCTGGTGATGGCCTATTACATTGACATTACGGAGCAAAAGCAGATGGGAGAGAAGGCGAAAGCCAATGAGAAAAAATATGAAACCTTGATCAATTCCATACCCGGCGGCGTAGGCATGTACAAATTGAATGAGACGTTCACGCCTCTTTTTATAAGCCATCGTGTCTATGAGCTTTGTGGTATGACCCAGGAGGAATATTGTAAAGCAACTGAAAAATCTACCCTTGATGTATTTCATCCTGAGGATAGACAGGGTATCATTGACGTAGTAAAAGTGGCCTATGAGGAGAAACGGAAATTTGAGTATATCCACCGTGTTTTACAAAAGGACGGCAGCTATCGTTGGATGCGTGTCTCGGGGCAAGTGATGACGGTGGAAGGCGAAACGCCTATTTTGTATACTGTATTTACCGATGTCCATGAACAAATTCAGGCGGAGCAAGCACTTCGGGAAAGTGAATTTCGCTATGCCATTGCCATTAAATCCTCCAATATTAACATTTGGGAATATGAGTATAGCAAGGATACCTTGCTTATTGTGTCAAAATCTCCCAGAATTAGTGGACAAGGTTCCAGTATTGAAAATTATATTTATGAGGCGATTAATGGGAAACACCTTCGTGAGGATTGTATCACCGTGTTTCTGGATACCATTGAAAAAATGAAAAAAGGCGCAAAGGAATTGACTTTAGACATTTGGCTTCGTTTGCAAGTAGACGATGACTATTGGTGTGAGCGGGTGACTTGTACCAACATCTTTGACCAGGGTGGAATTCCTGTAAAGGCTTATTGCATAGGGCGAGATGTGACAAAAGAAAAAGAAGCAGAAAAGCGATATCAAGAGGAAGTGTCCTATCGAAAGGCCATGCAAAAGGCTACCATGGCTTCCATCAATGTGAACTTGACAAAAAATACCATCTTAGATCATAAAAGTAATTTTCCGGAAATTACGGCACATATGCGTGTTGCAAAGACAGCTCAGGATTATTTTAATGGGGTGTGTGCAGGGCTTACAACGGAGGCTATGCAAAAGCAGTTTGCCGCAGTGATTGGCCGAGATGCCTTATTAAGCCGTTTTGCAAAGGGAGAGACCACCGTATCATTAGAACTGATAAGACGAATTGACGGGCGAAGATATTGGACAGTGATGACTGCCCATATGATGAAAATGCCAGCGGATAACGGGGTGGTGGCTTTTTTATATTCCACAGACATCACCAAT
>JAVVUJ010000100.1:0-7132 GCA_036653195.1 Anaerovorax sp.
GTGCGGCTCCTTCATTTAAATAATGTCTGTCTTCTTTGGCTAAGATAGCATTTTTCAAAGTTTCCTTTAAAAGTTCATCATCGTTTTGCTTCAAAATAGGCATCAAATCCACCTCTTGGTTGGAATGTAGGCAGGTCTTTATTTTTCCATCGGCCGTCAATCGAATTTTATTGCAGTGATCGCAAAATTGGCAACTCATAGGACTGATAAATCCAAGGGTACCTCTCGCCCCCGGATATTTGAAAATCTCCGCTACACCATCCGTACTCTCTAATGATTTCAATGCCGGCAATTTCTTTTTGATTTCTTCATTGGTAATGAGTTCATAGCCTCTACCCGTATCTGCATTGCCTATGGGCATCAGTTCAATGAAACGCACTTCATAATCATATTGATAGGTCAGCTGAACAAAATCCATGATTTCATCGTCGTTGAATCCTTTCATGGCCACAACATTTAATTTGATGGGTGTAAGCCCTGCCTTCACAGCAGCGTTAATACCGGCAATGGCCTGGTCTAAATCTCCCCCTCTGGTAATATCATGATACTTTGTATGATTCAGTGTATCCAAACTAATATTCATTCTGTCAAGTCCGGCTTTTTTCAAAGATTCCGCATACTTGGGCAACAGCAATCCATTGGATGTCATGGTCAAGGTTTCCACGCCCGGTATTGCAGAAAGGCTTTCCACCAAGCCTACAATGCCTTTTCGAACCAAAGGTTCTCCACCGGTAATCCTGTACTTCTCAATACCCAGCTCCGTTGCAGCCCTCACAATCCGTTCAATGTCCTCGAATTTTAATATATGTTCATGTCCCAGGTTTTCAATTCCGGCTTCAGGCATACAATATTTACATCTTAAATTGCATCGATCCGTCACCGATATCCTCATATAGTTAATGTCTCTTCCAAAATTATCTTTCATCTTGTTTCCTTATCACTTTTCTCTAAATTATGCTTATGATTACGCCAACGCTCCCTTTTATTTTGCACACTTTTAACTCATGTATTCCAATCGTCCAAACTTAATGCTATACTATTTTATAATCTGTCTATGACAGACACCCCCTATTAAAACAAAACTTTTAATAGGCTCTATGGTTTCATTTTTGATACCCAATCTATAAAACAGGAGGTTTCTATGTCAAAACTCAATATTTCTCATATACTTGAGATTATTTTCAACAACAAACTGTTCCGAGGAGAACTTTCCATTCCTCAAAACCTGCTCAATCGTGATTTTAAAATGGAAATCATGGATCGGGCCGGTGATTATATAGACGACTACCAAGTCCTCTTTGACAGCGGGTCTATCTTCTTGCAAGTTGCCCTGAATGTCAACCAACTAGGCAGAATAAACGCCAAATACAAACTCACTTTAGATCAATTCACTTGTAACAACACGGGACACAAATTATGCTTCACCTATTACGAAGATGTGAAATCTCAGGGAAACATGATGCAAAGTATGGCCTTAAAAGCAGCCGGTATAAAAGGTTCCTACTTAAAAACAGCGTTGGAATTTTCCAAGGCTCCCTTTTTATCTGCCGTAAAGGCAACGGACAGCATGCTACTGATTGATCTGGATTGCTTGGAAATTGCAAAAGAAATCCCACCTTCTCTATCCCTCGCTTATACTTGTTGTGAAGATGGGTTCTTAAAATTTCGTTTATTTTAACTCTTGTTCACCATAAATTTCACTTTTGTTGATGACATTAATGCCGTTTGCAGACAAAACTTTTGCACCTCGTTCTTGATCATCCAATTTCAAAACGACGTAAGGCATTTCTGTCTTTCTCATAATAAAGGAGTAGATGTATTCAATATTCAGATTATGATCACCTAAAATATGGAATATTTCGTTTAATGCACCCGGCTTGTCCTCCGGTTCTACGGCAAGAACTTTGCTCACCTTTGCCACAACCCCTGCGCCGCTTAAAATTTCTACCGCTTTGTCCGGATCATCTACCACAATGCGTAAAATTCCAAATTCAGTGGTGTCAAAAACAGCAATTGCCCGAATATCTATTTTATGTGCAATCAATATATCCGTCAATTCTGACAGGCTACCCTTCCGGTTTGGTATAAAGATTGAAATTTGCTTAATTAACATTTATTTTCCCTCCCTCATATCAATAACTCTCTTTGCTTTTCCTTCAAATCTGGCCAAGCTTCTCGGTTCCACCAAATTAATTTTAGAATCGATTCCAAGCACTGTTTTCAACTTGCTCCTAATGGTTCCGTTTAAATTTTCTAAAAGAGTAAAGGATTCCAACAAATCAGCATTAATCAATTCTACATCCACTTCTATCTTATCCAAATAACCTTTTTTGAAAACCTTTATCTGGTAATGCGGTCCAATACCTTGGATTTTTAGAAGGACTTCTTCAATTTGTGATGGGAATACGTTTACACCACCTAAAATAAGCATATCGTCGGAACGTCCCTGAATCTTTGACATTCTCACTGTGGTTCTTCCGCATTCACAAGGTTCATAAGTCAATGAAGTGATATCCTTTGTACGATACCGAATAATGGGTAAGGCTTCTTTTGTAATGGTGGTAATCACCAGTTCGCCCACTTCACCTTCTCCTAACACTTCACCTGTATTGGGATTGATAATTTCCGGTATAAAGTGATCTTCACTGATATGCATCCCTTTTAAAGCTGGGCACTCACCGGATACGCCCGGCCCAATAAGCTCACTCATCCCATAATTTTCAGTGGCAAACAATCCCCACCTCTGATTAATTTCATTTCTCATAGCCTCAGTGGAACCTTCTCCGCCAAACAATCCCCACTTTAACTGCAAATCTTTTTTGGGATCAATCCCCATTTGCAAGGCAATTTCAGACATATGCAATGCATAGGAAGGTGTGCTAATCAGCGCAGTGGTACCAAAGTCTTTCATGACCATAATCTGCTTTTCCGTATTTCCACTAGACATGGGAATCACAGCAGCCCCCACTTTTTCTAACCCTTGGTGTAATCCAAATGCCCCTGTAAACAATCCGTATCCAAAAGCAATCTGTGCCGTATCGTCGGCTGTAACCCCTGCCATGGTTACCAATCTGGCAATAAGTTCCTTCCAAATTTCCATATCATTTTGTGTGTATCCAACAACGGTAGGTTTTCCCGTGGTGCCTGAAGAGGCATGAAACCTAACGATTTCTCTTCTGGGAGAAGCAAATAATCCAAAAGGATAGTTGTCTCTAAAATCCGTCTTTATGGTAAAAGGTAAGTGTCGCATATCTTCAAGCTTCTGAATATCACCCGGCTCAACACCTGCTTCTTGGAATTTTTTTCGATAATGGGGCACATTTTCATATACTCTGTTGACCGTTTTCTTCAGCCTCTCAAGTTGTATCTCCCGAAACTGTTCTCTGGTAAAGGTTTCTTCTTTGCTCCAAATTTTATTTCTCATTTTTATGTAATCCTCCTCCTTTTGTCTTTCTATTTAATAGCTATATCTACATTCATATAGGATGATCTTGCTACAGCTGCTAATTTTTTACCTTTCTTTAAATAAGCCTCTGCTTGAAGATGGGTGATGGTTCTTCCAGAAGACAGAATTTTGGCTGTCACAACCAGGTCATCTCCCAAACGAATGGGTTTTAAAAAAGTAGTTTCCATGTCGATGGTAGGTGAAAAATTCAAACCCACTTCAAATCTGGCCAAAATTTCCAAAGCAATATCGAAGGCAGTGGCAATCATTCCACCATGCATGACACCCACTCGGTTTAACTGCCATTTTTTAACCGGAAATTCAATCATAATTTCTCGATTTGCGTAATGGCAACCTATGTATTTAGGCTCCATCATTGCATTAATTTGACCCGCCTGGACCACAAATATTTTTGCAATACTTGCTTGTGCTTCTTGCTCCATTCGAATTTGCTCTTTTTCCGCATCATTTGTTTTAATCATGTCAACCTCTTTATCAATTACTCTCCTATTATATTTTTTATATATTATAGCACACCCATTACAAAATGTGCTATCATTAAGCAGAATCACTTAAAATTATTTTATGAGGTGTATGTTATGTCCACGACTAAAAAAAATTTATCTGCACTGTCTATGGAAGATTTAGGTCCCATCTTAGATAGTATCAGTGATGCCATCTTTATTGATGATGCCAAAGGCTATACCCTTTGGATTAATCGCGCCAGCGAAGAAGTCTACAAAATCAAAAGAAAAGAAATCATCGGAAAACACGTTTCTTTTCTGGAAAGAGAAGGCATTTTTACCCCTTCTGTCGCTCGCCTTGTTATGGAACAACAAAAGGAAGTCAGCATCATTCATGAGAATAAAGAAGGAAAACGATTGCTGACCAGAGGCATTCCCATTTGGGATCAACAGGGTATCATCTCTAAAATCATTACCACTTCCAACGACATCACGGAACTCATCAGCCTACAAAACCAATTGGAAAATGTACAAAACACATTGTTTGAGTTGGCACCTCAAGAAAAATTTAACAGCGAAGGTTTAATTGCTGCCAGCCCTGCCATGTACAACGTTTTGCAACTGATTAAGAGGTTGGCTGCCGTTGATTCTACCGTTTTAATTACGGGTGAATCCGGTGTGGGAAAAGGCCTTGTAGCCAATTTATTACACAACAATGGCACCCGCCGTAAGTTTCCCTTTGTAAAGGTGAATTGCGGAGCCATCCCGGAAAACCTTATAGAGTCCGAACTTTTTGGCTATGAACGTGGTGCTTTTACAGGTTCAAGAAACGAAGGCAAAAAAGGACTCTTCGAAGTAGCTGAAAAAGGAACCATTTTCTTAGACGAAATTTCAGAACTTCCTTTAAATATGCAAGTAAAACTGCTTCAAGTTATTCAAGAACGAGAATTTACAAAAGTAGGCGGTATTACCAGTATTCCTACCAATGTAAGAATTATCTCTGCCACCAACCGTGATTTGCTCAGTTTGGTTCATGAAAAAAAATTCAGGGAAGATTTATACTATCGCTTAAATGTGGTTCCTCTCGGGGTTCCGCCACTGCGAGAACGGACAGAAGATATTCTGCCCCTCATTAAAATAACGTTGAACGAAAACAATACAAAACTTCGTGACCACAAGGAATTAGATCATACTGCCTTGGCTATGCTCATGAAATATACTTGGCCCGGAAATGTGCGTGAACTCCAAAACATTATAGAACGCATCATCATTACCACAAAGAGCAACGTGATTTTACCGGAAAATTTACCTTGGTTTATTAGGGAAGAGCAACAAATTCCCTGTCTCCAAAAAGAAGCCACCAGTGAAAATCTTAAACAAACTTTAAACAATACAGAAAGAGAGCTTTTAATGAAGACCATGGCGAAATATAAGTCTACAAGGGCGGCAGCAAAAGCCTTAGGGGTAAGTCAGCCCACGGTAGTCAGGAAGTTACAGAAACACAAAATACCAGCGGATGATTCATTTTAGTATCACCGATTCAATACTGTATCAGATAGTTATGGGTGATTTTTCCTCTTTTTTTTCTGCGTTTCAACGTGTCTACGGGTTTCTGTCATTTTAATATTAAAAGTAGCGATACAATATTGAATCGCTACTTTTTTTTCTTGTGTTTTTTCTAAAATTAATTTTCTTTAATAAAATTTTATATTCTATAAATCCCATTGATTCCAATGCTTCTACCGTTTATTTTTAAAGAATCACTTTTTTGGCATAATAGTTGCTCTATATAGTGGCATGTCTCAATTCATATGGTGAATGGGCAAAAAAGAATTCATTATTTTTGTTATGTAGGAAAGTATTGTTTTCTACAATTCAAAGAAAGTTTATATAAAGGCTTTCTTTTATCGAACAAGGAGGAATAAATAGTATGGCAATTAATTATGCAGAGTACGTAGCAGATCTTGTGGCAAAAGGTCACGCAGCTCAAAAAATCGCGGAAGGTTTTTCACAAGAGAAGGTAGACCAGCTTACTGCTGCTGTAGCATATGCTTTAACAAGACCTGAAGTTGCACTTAAGTTTGGTGAAATGTTAGTTGAAGAATCCGCAATGGGCGTTCCGGCTGACAAGCAACTTAAAATGTATGGAAAAGTAAAAGGTTCTTATTTCCAGATGAAGGGCAAAAAATCAGTAGGTCTTATATCTGTAGATGAAAAGATGGGTATGGAAACTTATGCCAGACCTATGGGCGTTATCGGTGCAATCATCCCTGTAACCAACGGTGAAGCGACACCGGTAGTAAAATCTCTTATGGCTCTTAAGACCAGAAACGCTGTCATCTTAGCACCTCATCCAAAAGCAAGAAGAACAAACGTTGCTGTAACAGATATGATCAGAAGCGTTTTAAAGAAATTTGATGCGCCTGAAGATTTAGTACAAGCCATCGCTCCTGATTTTGTAAGTGTAGAAACTTCAGCCGAGTTGATGAAGCAAGTAGATTTTATCCTTGCAACAGGTGGCACACCAATGGTAAGACAGGCTTACTCTTCAGGAAATCCTGCAATCGGTGTAGGAACAGGTAACGTAGTTTCTCTAATTGACGGAACTACAAATATGGACGAT
This sequence comes from Anaerovorax sp., assembly GCA_036653195.1. Lineage (GTDB taxonomy): Bacteria > Bacillota > Clostridia > Peptostreptococcales > Anaerovoracaceae > JAVVUJ01. The sequence goes on from JAVVUJ010000100.1 coordinate 6,533, forward strand.
GTTGCAGACTTAATCGTTCGTTCTAAAACATTTGACAACGCTACAAGTTGTTCAACTGAAAATAACATCATCGTATTTGAAAGTTGTTATGACGAATTCGTTGCAGCTATGGCAAAACGTGGTGCAATCTTATTTAAAGAAGGTTCTGACGAAAAAGCAAAATTACTGAAAACACTATGGCCTGCATCTCCTGCAAACCATGATTTAAATAGACACGTTGTTGCACAGCCTGCAAAAGTTATCGCTGATGCTGCCGGAATTAAGGTTCCTGCTGACACAGTGTTGCTTATGGCTGAAGAAAACGGCGGTTTCGGAAATGAATTCCCATTCACAGGCGAAAAGCTTTCTCCTGTTGCCGGAATCAGAAAGTGCAAAGACTTTGAAGATGGTTTGGCAAAGATGATGTCCATCTTAGACTATCAAGGAAAAGGACACAGCGTTGGAATCCACACTTCAATTCCTGAACGTGTTACAATTATGGGCGAAACCATTCCTGTATGTAAAGTTGCTGTAAACCAAGCCCAGTCTCTTGTAAACAGTGGTTCATGGACTTGTGGTTTCCCAATTTCCATGACTTTAGGATGCGGCACTTGGGGTCAC
>JAVVUJ010000101.1:0-7123 GCA_036653195.1 Anaerovorax sp.
CTTTGATTATATTTTGGGCAAATCAGGGAAACTTAAAAATCATAGAGAAAAAGAATAAAAAAGGCAAGGCAGACGGGTTCCTGTTGGAAAAGCAAAAAAATCTGGAGGCCAAGGCAGAAACTTATGAAAAAACCATGTTTAACAGCTTATTTAAAGAAGGTGCCACAGTAGACATTGCAGCTGTTCATGAAGAGTTTGCTGATGCCTTTGAGACGGCAAAGGAACTGTTAGCAAAAATATTTACGGGGAAATCAGGCATATCCAGAGTGGTAGGTGCACTCTTGGTTTTGGTTCCTGTGGTTTGTTTGGGTATTTTTGGATTTATGGAAAGTATAGAAAATCCCATGACTTTGGTCATCATTGCACCGGCGGTGCTTTTGATTGTTGTGGGAGCCATTATACTCACTATGGGGTATGATTATAAAAACAGCAGCAGCGCTCTTAAAACCAAAGTTTGCTTCATCATTGGAGGAATCCTTATAGCTACAGGGTTGTTTTTAGAAATGTTCTTTAGCGTCACGTTGTTGGGCACTATGGTGTGGGGTGTCATCGCAGTAATGACCACTTTTGCTAATGTGGGTTTTACCATGTTTATGCGTCAAAGAACAAAATATGGAACGGATTTATTGGGCAAGGTGTTAGGGTTCAAGGAATTTATCAGAACAGCGGAACTTGATCGGCTCAATCGTTTGGTAGAAGAGGATGCCCTGTATTTTTATCATATTATCCCGTATGCTTATGTGTTTGGCCTTTCCGATAAGTGGGCAAAGAAATTTGAAACCATTGCCACGGTGGAGCCCGATTGGTATGCCGGTGGGCAGGGTGGAGCCGGATTCAACACCTATTTGTTTATGAATTCCTTTAACCACTGCACTTCGGAACTGCAAAGCAATTTAGCCACGCCACCGGCTGTCACTTCATCTGCACAAGGCGGTGGAAGCAATTTCCCCTCCGGTGGTGGTTTTTCAGGCGGCGGAATGGGCGGCGGCGGCGGCGGTCGCTGGTAGGTTCAGACGCCCTGTATGATAAGGTTGTCTGTGTAAGGGCGTTTGAAGCGTTACAGTTGATGGATTGATGGATGTACATGCCAGTAATCCATCAATTTTTTATACTGCTCTCCAGATGCTTTATTTTCTTTTCCTGTTTTAATGGCTCGGATCATAATGTTCTTTGCCGTGTGCTCCAAACTTGTAAATTCGATCATTTCAACAGCATATCCATTTTCTTCCAATTTTAAAGCGCGAAGCCCATCTGTCAAAATAGCAGAAAAGCGTTCTTTTAAAATGCCATACTTTAGGAGCGGATCCTGTAATGGATTCTCAATTTGGGAAAATAATTCATGTTGGCAGCAAGGAACGGATAAAATGACAGAAGCGTTCCAACGGGCTGCTTTGATAAGGGCAAAATCTGTGGCGGTATCACAAGCATGTAAGGTGACAACCATATGGGCTTGTGCGCAATCATCATAATCGGCAATATCTCCTAATTGGAAAGAAAGATGGGTGTAATTTAAAGAAGAAGCCACTTGGTTGCAAAAATCAATGACCTCTTCTTTTAAATCCAAGCCAACAATTTCCACATTTTTATTTAAATTTAATTTTAAATAATAGTATAAGGCAAAGGTGAGGTAGGCTTTGCCGCATCCGAAATCGATGATTTTTAAAGGCTTGGAAGGTGTATCTTCAGGCAACTCCACTAGGATGTCTGACACGATTTCCAAAAAACGATTGATTTGTCGAAATTTAGCATAGTGTTTTGGTATAATTTGATTATTTTTATCCATAACGCCTAGATAGATTAAAAAATCGCAGGGTTCACCGTTGGGAATTAAGTAGTGTTTTGCTTTATTATGGTTCAGATCCCCTTGGGTTTTTGTGGGTGCGGATTTTATAATCTTTGCACGATCAACATTGTTGGCCAGGATTTGATAATCAGCAAAAACAGTAAAAATATTTGCTTGCTTGAAAGAGTCCGCTAAGAGTTTCATGGATAAAGCAAGGCAATCATTTCTGTCTAAATTTTCATGGGTCACTTTCTGGTCAAAATGGTATTCGGCTTGATAAGAAAGGGTATCTTGCAAGAGTAACGGTCGAATGGTAACTTTATTGTAGGGATTTGATTTTTTTCTCAAATTTCCAAATACAAGCTTGATGAGTGATTGCTCATCTAAAATTTCATTAAATAAATTTGTCATATTGTCCATAATGTGCCTCCCTGTGGCTAATGATTGAACGGTGAATCCTCTATAATTCAAACGGATAGAATGGGATTTCAGTTTTAGGTTCAAAAAGTAAGTGGCAAAGTCTATAGGTTAGTATAACATAAATAGAAAATTTCAAAAATGGGAAAGAAAAAATATTAAAAAAAAGCGGGAACCATATGGTAAAGAAATATACCATATGTTATACTGAGTGCGTGCGAAAAATCAATTGATGCACAATATATATAATGGAGTCAAAAAAATGCATAAAAACACATATAGGCTAAATGCAAGAGGAAGAAGAAATCTTGTAATACTGGTAATTTTACTGTTTGCAACGGTACTGACCATTAGTTTGGCAAACTATGGGCGGACACCTGAACGAAAAACGGAAGGGAAAGCACCGCCTATTACAACACAACAATCTATAAAAAATGAGAATTTCAGCAAAAATCAAAGGGAGGATCCGCAGAGTAAAGATAAAAAGCAAGATGCCTTTTATAAAACGACAGATTCGGCGTTACATCCAGCCATGGGAAAACCCGTGGATGAAGCAAAAAAACCTTCTCAATCTCCCGTAGAAAAACCGGAAAATGGGAAGATTGGAAATTTCTTTGATCAGTCTTTGTTTATCGGAGATTCCAGGATGCAAGGGTTAATGATTTACTCAGGTGCTACAGGCACTGGATATACAGAACAGGGATTGGATGTGAACACGGTGGTTTCAAAACCATTTGTTTGGTATCATGGCAGTAAAATCACAATTCCGGAAGCGCTAAAGTTAGCCACCTATGATCGAATTTTCATCAAGCTGGGCATGAATGAATTGGGTTGGAGAAGAACCGATGTATTCATCTCTCAATATAAAAAATTTGTGGATATTGTAAAAGCGGCACAGCCTAATGCGAAGATTTACGTCATGGCTATTTTACCGGTAACGGAGAAAAAAAACGGCGATGGCAGTGTGTACAATAATGCCAGAATTGGAGAGTTTAATAACTTAATCGGGAATATGACTGCCGAAAAAAGGGTATACTATTTAGACTTGACTAGGAACCTTGCTGATGACAAGGGATTCCTCCCCGCAGATGCAGCCACAGATGGCATACATTTAACAAGTCAATATTGCAAATTATGGATTGGTTATATTAAGAAGGCGGTAGAAAATGATTAATAAAAATAAAGGAATCACGTTTATCAAACGAGGCATTGCAGCTACGTTGTTGCTCTGTTTGATTTTGGTGCTGGGAAGCTGTGGAGATAAAAATAAAGAGTGGACTTCTTTCACGGAACCTTTGGCGGAAGAGTTGATGGATAAAGTTGCTTTTGCCGATGAGTTGGCGCCGGTAGATATGAATATTATCAGCACTATGTATGGTGTGGATGAATCTATGCTTGTGGATTATAAAGTGCTTATGTCCTCAGGGGGCACGGCAGATGAAGTGGCAATTTTCTTTGCAAAAAATGACAAATATGCCAATGAAATCAGAACAGTAGTGGACGCTAGGGTAGAAGATCAGAAAGCCGTGATGGAAAATTATTTGCCGGAAGAGATGGATAAGCTGAACAATGCCATTGTTTCAGGGGTGGGTCCTTATGTAATCCTTTGCGTTACAGAAGATACTGAAACAGCAAAGGAAATCATAGATGACTATTTAAAATAGAATCTATGACGGATAGATCTTAATAAGAATCGGAATAGGGGTTCACAAACGGAATACCGAAATATTCCGTTAAGGATAACACCAAATTTGCGGCAATACCGTTAATATTGTCTTTAATCCATTGAGCATCTGCATCGTTATCATGGTAGGCTATTTCTACCAATACGGCAGGTGCTTTTACACGTCTAAGTTCTGCCAAAGATGTATTGGGAACTGTGGTCACCAATCCGGGGTCGGGGTAAATGTCTTTTAAGTTGTCTGCGATGATATAGGCGGCACGCTGACCGTCTTCGCTGTAAGTATAATAGTAAACGTCAGGCCCTTGTAATACGCCGGATAAGTTTTCAGGTGAAGAGTTGGAATGAAGGGCCAAATGTAAATCGTAATTCCCTGCGTTTGATTGAGCGATTACTTTGGACAAGGTATCGGTGGGATTATTTCTGGTAAAAGAAATTTGATTTGCTCTTAAATATGGAATCATTGCATCGGCAATTAAATTCATGTAATACTCCTCATTTCCACCATTTACATACTTGTTAAATTCTTGGAGAGAAGGGCTTAAGTAGATGCTGGGCATAGAAACCTCCTTGTGGTTTTATAGTAAATAGGCTTGAATTAAGACTATTTCTTCTATATAATATGTGAGAACTTTAAAATTGTTAATGTTTGGGGGTATACAGGTTCTGTTTCCCATTCATGAAAGAATGGTTGTGCACGTATTTTTCAGCCAAAGTAAGTGAAAGAGAAGGGAAAATAAGGGGAAGATTTATGATGAAGAAAAGAAGAGGGGCTATTTTTATAGGGGCTGTTATGGTGTTGGTGGGTACCTTGCTGATAACAGGCTGTGGAGGAAGTGGTGCCGGAGGAGACACGGAAAAGGGAGATGATGGGGTGATTCCCCATAAGGTTTCCATGAAGGAGATATTTGTTCAAGTAAACGATTTATTTGATTATCCGGCCGTTGCCATGGGAACGCCCATTGATGAGCAAATGTTACAGGATTTATTTGAAATTTCACCGGAAAAAACGGTGGATTACGCAGGCGAAATGTCTATGTCTATGACAAATTCAGATGTTTTCCTAGGTGTGCGGGCGGCCAAGGGTGAAATAGAATCTGTAAAAACCGCCATGGAAACAAAACTAAAGGATTTGCAGGCACAATACGAGCAATATCCGGTTATGGGATCCAAAGAACGTGTGGATACAGGTGAAGTTTATGTTGTGGGGGACTGCGCATTTTTAATTGTAGTGGGCGTGATTGGGGATGATATGGGTGATGGACCCTATGATTTTTCCCATGATGTGGCAAAAGTAAAGAAAACCATTCATGGTTTTGCAAAATAAAGGGGTAGTATGGTATTTAGCAGTTTAATTTTTATATTTCGGTTTTTACCGATTGCGTTGATAATCTATTTTCTAACACCAAAAAAATACAGGAATTTGTCAATTTTCATATTGAGTCTGATCTTTTACGGATGGGGAGAAATTCGATATATGCCCATCCTCTTGATTACGGTTGTGGTGGATTATTTGGTTTCCAATGAAATTGACCGTCACTTTAAGGATCGAAAGCGATGTAAGATTATTTTAGGTATTTCTATAGCCATTAATTTAGGTTTGTTATGTTTGTTTAAATATACGGACTTTTTCATACAGAATATTAATGATACCCTCCATGTGGCCGTACCTTTTTTAGAACTTTCGTTGCCTTTGGGCATTAGTTTCTATACATTTCAAACCATGTCTTATACCATAGATGTGTATAGAGGAAAAATAAAAGCGGAAAAAAATATCATTAATTTTGGTGCATTTGTGGCGCTGTTTCCTCAGCTAATTGCAGGCCCCATTGTCAGATATACAGATATTCAGCACGAATTAAAGAATAGAATCATCAGCCTGGATCAAATGAGAGACGGAATTGAATTGTTTATTTTCGGTTTGGCCAGCAAAGTATTGATTGCCAATTCTGTAGGTTCTCTGTGGACAGAAGTGCAAGGTATGGGTTTTGACGGCATCTCTACACCACTGGCGTGGATGAGCGTTTTGGCTTTTACCTTTCAGATCTATTTTGACTTTAGTGGGTATTCTCTTATGGCCATTGGACTTGGTAAAATCCTTGGATTTCAGTTTCCGCAAAACTTTAACTATCCGTATATCTCTCGGAGTATGACGGAATTTTGGCGCAGATGGCATATGACCTTAGGCTCTTGGTTTAAGGAGTATGTATACTTTCCTCTAGGTGGTAGCAGAAAAGGAAAGGCAAGAACCTATTTAAATTTATTTATTGTTTGGGCCGCCACCGGATTTTGGCATGGGGCCAGTTGGAACTTTGTCTTATGGGGTTTGTTTTTCTTTGTTTTAATTAGTTTAGAAAAAGAATTTTTCTTAGACTTTCTCCAAAGAGATACCCCAACAAGCAAGGTGGTTTCCAGAGTGTATTTTATCTTTTTTACCTTACTTGGGTGGAGTATCTTTGCGATCACTGATGTTTCTCAATTGCAGACGTTTTTTGCAAAGCTCTTTGTCTTTGAAAACGGCATTGATTACTTATACTATCTTCGAAATTACATGGGCGTTTTTGTGTTTGCTACTTTGTTTGCCACACCGGCATTGAAAAACACATGGGAAAAATTAGAGAAAAACGGATGGGTCAGAACGGCGGTCTTGGTGGTTTTGTTCTTGCTCTCGGTGGCTTACATTGTGGATTCCTCTTATAATCCATTTTTGTACTTTCGGTTTTAGGGGGGGACAGATATGATAAAGATAAAAATAAAAAAGGTGGTTCATTGTAAATTGGTGGTTATTTTTATAGTACTTCTATTGGCACTCAGCATCTTTGATATGGTTTTGCCGGATAAAAGTTACTCCCAATTGGAAAATCGAGTCTTAGCACAAGCACCTGATTTTTCTTTGACGTCATTGTTTGCCAACGAATTTACCGGTAAATACGAGGACTACATAGATGATCAATTTATAGGGCGAGATAGGTGGATTGATACCAAATCAAAATGTGAATTTTTATTGGGCAAAATAGAGAACAATGGCATTGTATATGGAAAAGATCACTATATGTTTGAAAAGTATAGAACCGTCAATGAGGATAGGCTTAAAAAAAACGTAGGATTTATTAAAAGCTATATTGCAACTTGTGATAGCAAGGTGCTTTTCTCTATTGTCCCCAGTTCCTATATGAAGAATCTTGATAAACTGCCTTATGGGTTGGAGAATTTAGATCAAAACACTTATATTGGACCAATCA
>JAVVUJ010000102.1:0-7051 GCA_036653195.1 Anaerovorax sp.
AACAGCTTTTTAAGATGCATCTTGTTGCGCCCGCCTTTTGTATAACACGAAAGATCATATAATGATAAAAGTACTTGCTTTCTATATTGAGATGTGGTATCATATTGCTTGTTATTACGGACGGTCCACTGGATATAGCTAACATAGCGTTTGGATACCAAGAACGTCTTGGGAGAGAGGAGGAAATAACATGGATATTATGAAAATGATTGCCCAGGAATATGTAAAAACAGACCTTCCTGAATTTGCAGTCGGCGATACTGTAAGAGTTCACATAAAGATCAAAGAAGGCGCGAGAGAAAGAATCCAGAATTTTGAAGGATTCGTATTGAAGATGCAAAACGGTGGCATGAGCCAGACTTTCACAGTGAGAAGAATTGCTTCCGGCGTAGGCGTTGAAAAGACCTTTCTTATGCATTCACCGAGAATTGACAAAATCGAAGTGCTGAAGCGCGGCGATGTTAGAAGAGCGAAACTGAACTACATGAGAGAAAGAACCGGTAAATCTGCAAAGATTAAGGTTAAGGAAAGTAAATAATGAAACAAAAGGAACCTTCTTAGGTTCCTTGTTTTGTTTTTTTTGAGAATGAGCGCATTGTAAAATGGAGGAGGGTGTATGGAACCTATTAACTGGTATCCGGGGCACATGAAAAAAACCCGAGAGTTGATACAGGAAAATTTAAAGACGGTGGATACGGTTATTGAAGTCATCGATGCCCGTATTCCCATTTCAAGCAGAAACCCCATTATTGATGACTTGGTGAAGCACAAACGGCGGATTATTGTCTTAAATAAGACGGATTTGGCAGACAATCGTGCCAATGAATTGTGGGCAGACTATTTTAAGGGGAAGGGCTATTATGTCCTTTCCATGAACTGCATGTCGGGCGGCGGTGTCAATCAGCTTGTGAAGCTGCTTACCACCATTCAGGAAGAAAAAAACGAAGGCAGTTTGCGGAAAAAACCCTTGCGTATGATGATCGTAGGTGTGCCCAATGTGGGAAAATCTTCGTTGATCAACCGGTTAACAGGGAAAAAAAGTGCCAAGACAGGAAACAAACCGGGGGTTACAAGAGGAAAGCAATGGCTGAATTTGGGAGACAATATGCAGCTTTTGGATACGCCGGGTATTTTGTGGCCTAAGTTTGAAGATCCAAAGGCAGGGCTGAATCTGGCTTTTTGCGGGTCTATTCGAGATGAAATTTTGGATATTGCCACCTTGGCGTTGGAGTTAATCACCGTATTGCAAGAGCAGTATCCCCAGCTTTTAAAGGATCGATATCACATTGAAGCATTAGGGGATACACCCCTTGAAACCATGGAACGTATTGCGAAAAAACGTGGGTTTATCATGTCAGGAAAAAGAATCGACTATGAGAGAACAGGCCGAACGATGATGGATGAGTTCCGTGGCGGAGACATTGGGAAGGTCACTTTAGAAAGACCCCAGAGGGTGGAGACAGAAAGTGCCACGTGGGCGGATATAAAGGGAATGGAACAGGAATGAACAGAGAAGAAAAGCTGACGGAAAAATTAAAACAAATGAAGCAATTTGAAGAGGCGCTTTATGCCATGGGCAGCACCTATATTGCGGGCGTAGACGAAGTGGGAAGGGGACCTTTAGCAGGACCCGTGGTAGCCGCCGCTGTTGTTTTACCCAGAGATTTTCAAGTCTTAGGCATAGATGATTCTAAAAAACTTTCTGAAAAAAAGCGGGAAGAACTGTATGAAAAAATAAAGTCCAATGCAATTTGTTATGGCATTGGGCAGATTCAGAGTGATATAATAGATGAAATCAACATTTTAGAAGGGACTAAATTAGCCATGAAGTTGGCACTTTCTCAGGCTAACGAAAATTTAAAGGCCTATTGCAGAGAGAACCCATCAATAGAGCCTTGCCCACGTGGGGGATGGGATGACGGAAAGGACCAAGGATGGGCGATTGACCACGTATTAATCGATGCGTTAACGTTAAAAGAGGTTCCCGTAGCCCAGACAGGGATTATCAAAGGAGATACGAAAAGTGTTTCCATTGCTGCAGCTTCTATTTTGGCAAAGGTGACCAGAGATCGGCTTATGGTGGACTATGCCCAGGTGTATCCGGCCTATGCTTTTGAAAGAAACAAAGGATATGGTACCAAGGCACATTATGAAGGAATTGATCAGGTAGGTATCTGCCCTATCCACAGAAGAACTTTTTTAAAAAAATATTTTGCCGAAAAAAAATAAAGCAAGGGTAGAACGTACAAGGGGGAGGGGATCATGTTACATGATAAATTGGAAAAATTGAGAGATGAAATCAGAAACTATGGAAGACTGGCGGTGGCCTTTTCAGGCGGTGTAGACAGTACTTTTTTATTGCTTATGGCCAAGGAAGCCATAGGGGAACAGGTCATTGCCATTACCGGAAGGGCACAAGCGTTTCCTACAGAAGAATTAGAAGAAGCCAAGCAGTTTTGTATAGATCATCAAATCAAACAGATTGAAGTAGAACTGAATTTAGAACAAGTGGCGGGGTTTCGGGAAAATCCGCCCAATCGGTGCTACCTTTGTAAAAAATCCATATTTTCAAAGATCATAGAAGCTGCCGAAAAACAGGGCATTACAAGGGTAGCAGATGGGACCAACGACGATGATTTGCAGGATTACAGGCCGGGCTTGAAAGCGTTGGCGGAACTGCAAGTTGTCAGCCCACTGAAGGATGTGGGATTTACAAAGGCGGAAATCAGACAGGTATTGAAAAAGAAGGGGCTTCCTATTTGGGAAAAACCCGCCTATGCATGTTTGGCTACGAGAATTCCCTATGGTGAAGAAATTACCCAGGAGAAATTGACGCGTATTGGCGGATTGGAGGCGCAATTGCACCAACTGGGTTTTTTGCAAGTGCGGGTCAGGTGTCACGGAAATGTGGCAAGAATTGAAGTGCTGCCGGAAGAACGAGAAAAATTCTTTGATTTGGGCTTAATGGAAAAGGTGAATGGACTTGGACGAAAAAATGGATTTCAATATGTAGCGTTGGATTTAGCCGGGTATAAAATGGGCAGTTTGAATACATAATGGCAGGCGTAAAGAGAAGGCAGGAGAGAAATCTTATTCTTGCCATGGTGGAAGGATCTTTGGATCAATTTGGGCAATGGGTGGATAATCGTGCCTTTATAGGGAGTGAGAGATGGATAATCAATATTTAGAAAAGATAGTAAAGGATGTGGCAGAGGGACAGAAAACCCCTGAAGAGGCTATGATCCTTCTCAAGGAATTACCCTTTACAGATTTAGGATTTGTAAAGATTGACCAACATAGAAATCTGAGAACCGGTTATCCGGAAGCTATTTTTTGCCAAGGGAAAACCATACCGCAAGTAGTAGAAATTATGGTAAAAATGATGGAAAACAATACCAACATTATGGCTACAAGAGCCGAAAAAGAAGTGTATGAAGCTGTAAAAGCAGCGATTCCGGAAGCTATTTATTATGAGACGGCCAGGATTATTTTAGTCAGAAAAGAAGAGCAAAAAACCGTGGGAAAACGCATTGCGGTAGTGACTGCGGGAACGGCAGATATTCCTGTAGCGGAAGAAGCCGCTGTCACCGCTGAAATTATAGGCAATCAAGTAGATCGCATTTATGATGTGGGGGTTGCGGGCATTCATAGACTTTTAGCCAGAATAGAGGAAATAAGAAAGGCCAATGTGGTCATTGTTGTCGCCGGAATGGAAGGTGCGTTGGCCAGTGTGGTGGGCGGCCTTGTGGACAAACCGGTGATTGCCGTACCTACAAGTGTTGGATATGGTGCCAGTTTTGGCGGTATTTCCGCTCTTTTGACCATGCTCAATAGCTGTGCTACAGGCGTAGGTGTGGTCAATATTGACAATGGATTTGGTGCCGGCTATTTGGCTTCTAATATTAACAAACTATAGCCCATCAAGGAATTTTTCTAAAACATGGGAAGAAGGATGACGACCCATGGCGTGAATAGTTGAATAGGGTAGATACTTTGAATGCTGAAAGAGGGAGTGCAGATGAAACGAATTTTATATTTTGATTGTTTTGCGGGAATCAGCGGCGATATGACCATTGCTGCATTAATAGACTTGGGTTTGGACAAGGACAAAGTGCTGACGGAAATTGAGAAGCTGGGTCTGACGGGCTATGAAATTGAAATTGGTAAAATCAATCGTTTTTCTATTTCAGGAACCGATGTCAACGTAAAACTTTCCGGTGGATTTTGTGTCAATCACGGACACCATCACCAAGGAGACTTTCATAAGGAAGAGCCTTTCCATAATGGGCATAGCCAATCTTTTCATAGCCATGAGGACGGGGAACGGAGTTTGGGGCATATTACCCATATCATCAATAACAGTGGAATTCGTCAACCTGCGAAAAAGTTGGCCATTGCCATTTTCAGGGAAATTGCTAAGGCGGAAGCCGTGGTTCATGGGAAAGAAGTAGAGGACGTTTACTTTCATGAAGTAGGTGCGGTGGACTCCATTATAGATATTGTGGGTGCGGCCATTTGTATGGATTTACTGGAAGTGGATGAAGTGGTTTGTTCCAAGGTACATGATGGACAGGGATTCGTCAATTGCCAACACGGAAGGTTGCCCATACCCGTGCCTGCTGTGGCACAGATGATGAAGAACAGCGGCATTGCCATGGTGATAGAAGAGGTACAGGCTGAACTTGTGACACCTACAGGATTGGGAATTCTGAAAACCATTTGCAACAGTTGTGGGAAGATGCCTTCCATGGAAATTCAGGCACTGGGATATGGGTTCGGAAAAACCGAAACGGGAAATTTAAACGCTTTGCGGGTTTTTTTGGGAACAGCACCGGAAGAAGACGCTTTCAAAAAACAGGACACAGAAGAGGACGTTGTTACCCTATTGGAAACCAACGTAGACGATTGCACCGGGGAAGTGTTAGGGTATATCTTGGAAAGACTACGCAATGAAGGGGCGCTGGATGCCTATGTGACGCCCATACAGATGAAAAAAAATCGACCGGCTGTCCAGTTGACTGTTTTATGCAAGGAAGCTGTGGCCAACGCTTTGTCGGAAATTATTTTTGAAGAAACGGGCACATTGGGCATTCGTATTTGTCAACGTCAACGGTTGATTTTACCAAGAGACGTGCGGGTAATCAACACGGAATTTGGGCCCATACGAGCCAAAGTTTCAAAAATAAAGGGCAGGGATTCGTTTAAACCGGAATTTGAGGACTGTGCAGAGATTGCAAAGAAATACGCCTTGTCCTTAAAGGAAGTACAGGACAGAATCCGCAAAAGCATTTCTCGTTAACAGAGGGTCATTGAGAAAAGGAAGGGAAAATAAAGTGTCAAATAAAAAGCTAACCATTATTTTGTTGATTTCCACTATTTTTGCAGGTGCAGGCGTACCCATTACAAAAGATTTGGCAGATGCAGTGCCACCTATTTTTATCCTTGCCGTTCGTTTCCTTATGGCTTTTATTATGTTGTTTGCCCTTAAATGGAAGTATATTGTGAAACATTTTAAGCGGGCAGATATAAAACCCATTTTTATTGTCGCCTGTTTTTGCACCGGCGGTTATATTTTTTATAATTTAGCGGTGGTCTATACCACGGCAACCAATGCTGCATTTTTCTATAGTATGTCAGTATTAATCATCCCATTTGTTGCAAAGCGCGTCAATGGAACCCCTTATAATAAAGGACTGCTTATTGGAATCGCCATTACGGTCATAGGCATGGTAGGGTTGATTTTCAATACGGGAGAAATTTCTATAAATCTGGGCGATCTTTTGGGGCTTGCCTGCGCGGTGGTTTTTGCTTTTCATGTGGTCTATACGGGGAAATATGTGGATCAAGTGGATCCCATCGTTTTGGCAGATGTGCAATTTGTATTTGTAGGGACTATGTCTTTGGCCATCTCTTTGATTTTTGAAGAGGGATCACTGGCAAATTTTGCACAGGGAAGTGGGGCAGTTTCTATTTTTTATTTGGCCTTTTTTGGAACGGTGGTCATTTATGTGTCACAAAACACGGCGCAGACAAAAGTGACAGAGAGCATGATCGGTATTATTTTTGCCCTAATTCCCCTGTATGGCGCACTTTCTTCTTGGGTAATTTTAGGGGAAACCCTTTCCTTTATTGGAAAAGTAGGTTGTGTCCTCATGGTTTTGGGGGTTTTGGTGGCAAATAAATTGAATAGCTGTGACGAAAAAGCCCTTGCAGGTGCCGAAGAAATTTCTTGACATCCTTTGAGAATCTTGTAAAATAAGAGGAGTGTTGAAAAATTTCATAAAATCAGAGCGTTTGAAAATTTTAACCAACCGTAGGAAGAATTCCCCCACATCTAGGTGGTGAGCGTATGTTAATAGAAGCGATGATGAAGAGGAGTAGAAAAATAGTCCTTATGAGAGAGTGAAGTCCGTGGCTGAAAGACTTTAAAGGAAAACGTTTTTTGAAGGTAGCTTTAGAGCTTTAAAGGAAAAATGAGTGCTGAGATGAATAGAATCATAAACTGTCATTTCGGAATAAAGGTGGTACCGCGGAGCAATCGTCCGTCCTTTAGGCAATAGCCTATTAGGGCGGATTTTTTAATTTTAGAAACGTTGAAAAGAAGGAAAGCTCAGTTTCATCAGGGAGCATGGGCGCATAGGGATCTATTCCCAAGAACAACCAATAAGGAGAAAAGAACATGGAGAAAAACTTAGCAAAGACGTATAGTCCAAAAGAATTTGAAGATAGAATTTATGAGGCCTGGGAAAAGAGCGGGGCTTTTCGCGCCGTAATTGACGAAAACAAGAAGCCTTTTACCATCGTCATGCCACCACCCAATATTACGGGGCAGCTTCATATGGGCCATGCCTTAGACCAAACCTTGCAGGACGTACTCATCAGATGGAAACGAATGCAAGGATTTTCAGCCCTTTGGCTACCCGGCAGTGACCACGCCAGCATTGCCACAGAGGTGAAAGTTGCCGACAAAATCAGAGTAGAAGAGGGCAAGACCAAGGAAGACCTTGGAAGAGAAGAATTTTTAAAGAGAGCTTGGTCGTGGAAGGATGAA
>JAVVUJ010000103.1:0-7048 GCA_036653195.1 Anaerovorax sp.
ATGTACAATATTCTCCATTTGTGGTATAATAACCACCATCAGGCGGTTATTATACGTTTGGAGTGGCGTGCCAGAATTTCAGCCTTTGGGCTGAAAAGGCACATGCCGGATGATGCCATAAAATCAAAGATAGTTAGGGCATCATCATTAAAAGTAGTATACCACATGGAAGTGGAATTTGAATAGAGTGGAGGGGAAAAAATGGAAAAGCGGTACGAGAGAAATATGAATACACTGACGCCGGATGAGAATGAAAAACTAAGGGATTTTAAAGTTTGTGTCATAGGTTGTGGGGGACTGGGCGGCTATGTGATTGAGCTTTTAGGCAGATTGGGCATTGGAAATTTGACGGCTGTTGACGGGGATGTATTTGACGAAACAAATCTAAATAGACAGATTCTATCAAAGGAAGACGGCATAGGAACCGGTAAGGCGGAGGCGGCTAAAATCAGGATGAAAGAAGTGAATTCACAAGTGAATTGCGTGCCTATCCATGGTTTTTTAACGGCGGAAAATAGCATACAGATTATAGCAGGCCATGACGTAGTGGTGGATGCTTTGGATAATATGGAAACCAGGAGAATCCTTGAATCCGCGTGTGAAAAAGAAAAAATTCCCATGATTCACGGGGCCATTGCAGGTTGGTACGGCCAAGTGGCAGTGATTTTCCCGGGGGACAGGATTATGGAAAAAATTTACCCCATTGGGGCAAATAAGGGAGAAGAAACAGAACTGGGTAACCCCTCTTTTACACCGGCGTTGGTGGCCTCCTTGGAAGTTGCGGAGACGGTAAAAGTTCTTTTAAAAAAAGGAAGCATTTTAAGAAATCAATTGCTGATGGTTGATATATTGGAGCATAATTATGAAATATTTGAACTTTAAAAAATGGATGATCATTTTCTTAACACTTGCACTATTTTTTACAATGCCCACTTACGGCTTTGCAGGAGAACCTACGGGACAAGAAACAAATAAAATGGGCGCAAGCACCGGTGTAAATCTCAAGGATCCATTCCGGGTTGTGGGGTACTATTCGGGAGATTTATTTAATGAACCGGTGGATTTGTTGCAGATGGACAAACTCACCCACATTATGTACGCCTTTCTCATTCCCACAGGGGAAGGCACCTGTCTGCCCTTGGAAAAACCGGAACAGCTGCGTGAATTGGTGAAAAAAGGGCATGCACAGGGAACGGAGATTTTTATTGCGGTAGGCGGTTGGTCTTATCAGGGAAACACTTTGGTGAGCGAATTTGAAACCCTTGCGGCCAATAAAGAAACTAGAAGCAAATTTGTAAACAGTGTATTGGCTGTGGTCAAGGAATACCAGCTAGATGGCGTTGAATTGGATTGGGAACATCCTAACAAAAAAACCATAGGCAATTATGAACGTTTGGTTATAGAATTAGGGGATGCATTAAAAAAAGAAGGAAAGCAGTTGACTGCGGCATTAAACGGTGCATGGTCGACCACTGCAGGTCCGGAGGTTTCACAGCTGATGACGGATGGGGTTCTAAATACCTTTTCTTTTATTAACGTGATGGCTTACGACATGAACAATGAAGACCACAGTCCTTTATGGTTTGCCAACACCTCCATAGAGTATTGGGCAAAGAGAGGGGTACCTTCAGAGAAAATTGTCATAGGAATTCCCCTTTATTCCCGGCCAAGCTGGAAGCAGTACAGACATTTGGTAGCGGAAGACCCGCAAAATGCTTATAAAGATTTTGTATCGGGGACACCGGCTTCCTATTATAACGGACTGAATACCATTAGGGAGAAAACGAAGATTGCGCTAAAAAAGGCGGGTGGTGTGATGCTCTTTGATGTGAACGAAGATGCCCAAGGCGACTTAAGTGCCCTTTCGGCAATACATGAGACGGTGAACTTGGCAAAGGGTATGACAAAGGAAAACTGGAAAAAATATATAACGGTGATCTTGGATAATCAGGTAGTGAATTTCCAAGAAGAGGCAGATATGGGAAATCCATTTGTGGATGAAAATAACAGAACCCTGGTACCCATGCGTAAGATTTTTGAAACCGTAGGTGCAAAAGTGCGCTATGATCAGGAAACAAAAGTGATCACGGTGGAGAAAGGTGAAGTGAGGGTACAAGTGACAGCGGGAAGCAATCTTTTGTATGTGAACGGAGAAGCCGTTCCAATGGACACAAAGGCTATTATAAAGAATGATCGAACGTATATTCCACTGCGGGCAACTTTTGAGCCTTTTGGATATGCAGTGAAGTGGAGCCAAGCTTCAGGCACGGTCTACATAAATAAAAAATAATACATGAGGAGAAGATAAATGGAAAGTTTAACGGCAAAGAAGCAAGTGGTTGAAGCGGGAAATCGGCTTTTGGAAACCGGTCTTGTTGCACGAACCTGGGGGAATGTCAGTTGCAGAATTGATAAAGAAACCTTTGCCATTACTCCAAGTGGACGCGGGTATGCTTCCTTAGATTGGAGTCATATTGTTGAAGTTAAAATCGCAGATTTGAGCCATGATGGATCCCAAAAACCTTCGTCGGAAGTCAGAATCCATGCAGAACTTTACAAGTTGCGTAAAGATGTAAATTTTGTGATTCATACCCATCAGGAAAATGCATCCGCTGTGTCTGCCATCGGATTCGATGTCATTCGACTGGACCATATGTACGAGTATATAGGAGATGAAATTTTATGTGCTGAATATGCATTGCCGGGGACGAAAAAATTATGCAAAAATGTGGTAAAAAGCGTTTTGGAGAGCAAAGGCAAAGGGGTGATTATGAAAAATCATGGTGCATTGTGCTTTGGAGAAAGCTTAGCAGAAGCTTTTGCGGTAGCAAGCACCTTAGAACTGGCTTGTTCCAATTATATTGATAAAAAACGCCAGCGTTTTGGTGACAGTAAGGCCTATGAAGATATAGAAGGAGAACCCATTGCGTTCCATTCATTTAAAGCATTGCAGACGGCGGTAGGTAAGGGAAAATTTTTAGTTTGGAACCAAGATCAAGAAGTCATCAGAGTTTCAAAATTGGTTTCAAATATGAAGCCTTATGTAGACGATTTTGCACAGATTGTGGGCGTAAAAATGCTTACCATTTTGGACAATTTGCCTAAAATGAAAAGAATGGCAGAGAAGAATCATACTTTTTTTGTCTTTGGAAAAGGGGCGGTCTGTGTGGGAAATACCCAAGCCGATGCAGAAGCTGCGTCTATGATTGTGCGGAAAAACTGTAAGGCATTTTTGGGAATTACCTTGTTTTGCAAACCCAAACCCATCAATATGGCAGAAAGCGCCCTTATGCGGCTGAATTATTTAAAAAACTACTCAAAAAAGGCAGCAGAGTAAAAATCGGCTGCCTTTTTAAATGGACTTTCATACAAATGAGCGCCTAGTCGCCCGGTGTACATATGTAGTTTACTCAGTTTCGCCGGACAGACCACGGTGATGGTCAGAGTAGTGGTTATTCCACAAAGGTATAAATTTCCTCAAAGGTCTTTTTCTGTGGACTTTTCGGATGATCTTCCGGTACGCCCAGAGACATCAATGCACCGATAAAGTAACCTTCTTTTTCAAAACCGATTTCCTCTTTCAGCAATGCTTCGATTTCCTTTGCCGCATAGTTGGCGCTGGTCAACCAGCAAGTGCCATAGCCTAGGTCAATGGCCTTTAAAGTAAAGTTTTCTAAAGCGGCGCCTAAGCTTTGCATGCCAGGGCTTCGCAGGTAGACGATATCGTCGGTGACGCTCTTGGGGGCTTCTGCAAAGACAAGCTCGTGATAACCGGAGGGATAGTAAGTCGAGGTGTAAACCACAAACAAGACGGGTGCATCTAAGAAAAACAAGGTCAAATTCTTTACAAATCGACGGAATTTATTTCCTTTTTCTACATCCTTCTTATCCATTTCTTTTGAAATTTCTTCATTTTTTGCGATAATCACATCTGCAATTTTATTGATTAAATCTCTGTTTTTTATGCAAACAAAATGCCAGTGCTGTGTGTTTTTTCCGGAAGGGGCGGTGCCGGCAGCTCTAACCATTTCTTTTATTTCTTCTTCTGTAACATCTCCTTCTTTGTAGTGGCGAATGCTTTGACGTTTCAATAATATGTCTTGTAGTTCCATAATCTTATCCTTTCCATTTTTCACCCAATGCACTGATGGCAGTGCGTATTTGAGTTAGCGGTATTTGATTATAATAAAGAATTAAAGTTTTGTAAGCCTCTGTGGGCTCATCTGTATAGATTGTAATGGGTAATACCATTATACCAAGTTCTTTGGCTTCCTGACAGAGTATTTCGGAAGTTTTTGCACTTTTTATATTGATGAGCATGTTAATACCCGAGGAGCTTTCTCGAGGAAAGATAAAATTATCACCAAATTGTGAGAATGCGGAAATGGTTCCTTGTAGTTTTTGAGCATAGAGTGTTCTGAGTTTTTTAATATTAATTTGATAAAGACCTTTTTCCATATAAAGAGCCAAAGTGAGTTGTTCAGTTTTTGAACAAGTTTGTGAATAATTGTGCTTCAACTTTGTAAACGTTTGGGACAAAATGGGCGGCAGGACCATGTAGCTGATTTTGATGGAAGGAAAGAGGGTGGAAGAAAAGGAGCCTAAATAAACCACTCGCTGAGAAGTGTCCAATCCCTGCAAAGAAGGTACCGGATTTCCAAAGTAGCGTAATTCACTGTCATAGTCATCTTCTATAATGATGCTGTCATTTTCTTTGGCCCATTTTAAAAGTTCATATCGTTTTCCAATGGGCATGACATAGCCTGTAGGAAACTGGTTGGACGGGTTTACATAAACGGCAGATCGAATATTAGAAGGTAGCTTTGAAATTTTGATTCCCTCTTTTTCGACAGGTACGTGTGTAATGGCAAAATTTCGATCTCTAAAAATGTTTAGGACAGGTAGGTACCCCGGTGCCTCTACGGCCACATGTTTGATGTCTATTTTTGTCAATAGAACAGACAATTGGTTGGTAATCTGTTGGGTTCCTGCACCTATGACGATTTGTTCGGGGGAACAGACGACACCACGAGACCGGTAGATATAGTTTGAAATTTCATATCGCAAAGCAAATTCACCCTGTGGATCACTTTCATGAAGTAACAGGTGGGAATGCTCTGTAAGAATTTTGTTCATACATTTTTTCCACTTAATAAAGTCAAAACAAGAGGGATCATATAAAAATTCAGAGGGTGTATCAAACAAGGGAAAGGTTTCCTGACTGTGGTAAGCAGGAGATTTTTTTGGGAGAACTTTGGAATTTATGGCAATTCGGTTTACATAATAACCGGACTGTGGCTTGCTGGTAATGTATCCTTCTACAGACAGCTGGTTGTAAGCCAATTCTATGGTGGTCAGACTCAATCCTAAACTTTTGGATAAGGCACGAAGGGAGGGTAACTTTTCTCCATAAGAAAAACCACCTTCTAAAATGAGGGATTGAATTTCATCGTATAACTCCAAATATAAAGGGCGTTTTGAATCGGGGTGAAAGTCAGGTATAATGGGTTTCATTTTTTCCTCCAAATTTCATATGCAAAATGGTGCATGGGCGGAAGGATGAACTGTTCTTTTGCACGTTTCCTCCATAGTAGGCTAACGGATAGAATGAATCCATCGGCTCTACTTTCCGCCATTCTCTGCGCAGAAATAAAAGTGTATTCATAAAAAATATAAAAATAAGAATACAATTCTATAAAATTAAGGGTAAAATCGGTTTATATAAAATATTGTATTTATAAAAATAATTAAAATTGCATATTTTATAAAATACACTTTAATGGTATTATAATACTAAGTTACTTGGAAATCAATCATGAAAAGTTATAAAAGTATGTGAATAACATATTTGCGCTGTAAACAAAGCGGTGTGAATGAGATGGGAGAAGAGATGATACAGGACAATAAGACGCAAAAAATAATTTTAACGGGTTTAATGACGGCGGTCATTACCGTATGTACGATGGTAATCGCAATACCCGTACCGTTTACGAATGGGTATATTCATTTGGGTGATAGCATGATTTTTGTAGCTGTGCTTATTTTGGGTTGGAAATATGGTGCTTTTGCTGCAGGCGTAGGGTCTGCTTTGGCTGATTTGTTTTTAGGGTATGTCCACTATGTGCCTTGGACTTTGTGTATTAAAGGAATGATGGCCATTGTCATGGGGCTGATTATAGAAAAATGTATGGAAAACAAGCGGAATATCATTGTTTCCAGCATTGCCATGGCCATTGCATGGATTGCATTCCACTTTGGCGTGCAGGCAATCATAAGGTACGAGGCCGCAAATAATGCCCAGGCCTTGTTTGAGGATGCCAGTGCTACGAATATGACGGAATTGGGCAGCTTTTTAAATACGGTGCAAAGTCAATTGATGGTGGTTGCTCTTTTGATTCCTGTTTTCCTTATTATTATTGCTTTATTTATAAGAAAAAAGGAAAATATTATTATCCCAATTTATCAGATTTTAGCCATGACCACTGCCGGATTGTGGATGGTTTTTGGTTATTATATTGCAGGTGGTGTTATTTATGGAAACTTTGCAGTTGCAGCATTCAGCATACCGGCCAATATGATTCAATTTATTGGCGGATTCCTAATTGCATCCATTTTATGCATTGCGCTTTGTAAAACGCCGGCCAGAAAATTCTTTACGTATAAGACCATTCGTGTTTAACAAATAATCAATGAAAAACCACTGGATCAGCCAACCCGTTTACAGGACATTGGCGAACCGGTGGTTTTTTAATATGATTTTAAGAAAAGCACTATTTTATGTAAAGATTTGCTTGCTATTATAGAACTATAGAAAATATAATACAAGGAGAAGAGGAACAAAAATAATGACAATGGAGCAAGTTGGAATCTGAAGGCCTTATGCAGATGTTATCCATGAAGAAGTAGTGCAGTGCATAACCAAGGCAAAAAGGGTAGAATAGTGGAAGAGAAAAAACAGGAGAGGGTACCTTACAAAAGAGCAGGTTAGAAATATGATTTTAGATAATGGTATCAGACTGGATAATCGGAAGACAGGCGAAATCAGACC
>JAVVUJ010000104.1:0-5639 GCA_036653195.1 Anaerovorax sp.
CTCTTGCCATGGGGTGTTCACCATACGTGATTTGCCGCCTTCGGTATGTCCCAAAGCCCCATTTACCAAATAACCTACACAATCAACCATTCGCACTTTAAAATTCACATGACCGGGCAATTCCAGCGAAATGGCTTCTGCCGGAACAAATTTAGGCTCCGTAGTGGTAATGGTTCTACCGGATCCGCTTTGGGGCAATTCGTCATTGATTCGCTCTTTCACGTAGGCATTGGAAACATTGGGAATTACAAGCAAATCCATAAATCTTTTTATGAAAGTGGATTTTCCTGTTCTGACCGGACCCACAACACCTATATAAATGTCTCCTTGGGTACGTTCTGCTATACTTTCATATATGTTTAAGTTATCCAAAATAAAAACCTCCTCTATTATTTTCCGCTTAGTCTGTACAATATATTAGCATGAGCGTTTATTTATTCTCACTTATTTCAATATTTTTTCCGGTATCGTTGACTAAAGCCGCCGAACGCTGTAGAATAATACCATTATCCATTTGAACAGTAGGAGGAAAAAGGACTATGAAAGAAGAGCAAGTCACTCATTACATGAGTCTCAATCACAAAGAAAATATTAAACAGGCCCAAACCAATTTAAAGGGTGTCATTAAAGAAACGCCCCTCATATACAGTGAATTTTACAGCACAGAATATGGTTGCAATGTTTATATAAAACCTGAAAATCTTCAAAACACCGGCTCCTTTAAAATCAGAGGCGCTTACAATAAAATTGCAAACCTAACAGAAGAGGAATGTAAAAACGGCATTATCGCTTCTTCCGCCGGAAATCATGCACAAGGTGTGGCCTTTTCTGCACAGGCAAAAGGCATTCGCTCTGTCATCGTAATGCCCAATGTAACGCCTCTTTTAAAAGTAGATGCTACCAAAGCCTTTGGATCGGAAGTGGTGTTATACGGAGATGTGTACGACGAGGCCTATAACAAAGCCTTAGAGCTTGCTTCCAAGCATGGCTATACATTTGTTCACCCCTTTGATGATTACGATGTTCTATGCGGACAAGGCACCATCGGGCTTGAGATTTTAGAAGAACTGGAAAATGTAGATGAAGTACTGGTACCCATCGGCGGTGGGGGATTGGTTGCCGGTGTAGCCCTAGCCATTAAAACCGCCAATCCCAATGTGAAAGTAATCGGTGTAGAACCTATCGGTGCCATGTGTATGAAAGTTTCTGTAGAAGAAAACCGCATAACCAGACTGGCTTCCGTTAAAACCGGTGCAGAAGGTGTTGCGGTAAAGCAACCGGGTGACTTGACTTTTGCCATTACAAAAGAATATGTAGATGAAATTGTTACTGTCACTGAAAAAGACATTATGGAAAATGTCCTGTTATTATTGGAAAAACATAAAATCGTGGCAGAAACCGCAGGAGCCGTTGCCCTGTCTGCCTTGAAAAAAAGAGCAAAGCCAAACAAAAATATCGTATGTTTAATCAGCGGCGGCAATATCGACATGGTCACCATATCCTCCATTATTAATCAAGGTATGATCAGCCGTGGAAGAATTATGTGTTTCTCTGTAGAATTGCCTGATAAGCCGGGACAGCTTCTAAAGGTTGCCCAATTGCTGTCTGAAAACAATGCCAATGTCATCGAATTGGAGCATGATCAGTTTAAAGCGCTGGATCGTTATTCAAACAAAGTGGCTTTGGAAGTCACGGTAGAGACCAACGGCCATTCTCACATTCTGCAAATCTTAGATGTATTGGAAGATAACAACTTCGATGTTCATCGAATCTATTAAAAAGGATGGGGTAAAACTACCCCATCCTTTTTCCTTTTTCATCCTCTATATCGTTGATTTTCTGCATCATCTGTAGGTTTGATATATTTCATTTTTTCCGCGTCATCTCACATCCATAAGGGATTTTTAATCTACTGCCGGTTTATTTGGCATAATCTACCGCTCTAGTCTCTCTGATTACGCTGACTTTAATTTGTCCCGGATATTCCAATTCGCTTTCAATTTTCTTGCTGATTTCTCTTGCAAGGAAAACAATGCTCTCGTCGTTCATCTCATCAGGTCTGGCTATGATTCTGATTTCTCTGCCTGCCTGAATTGCAAACGATCGTTCTACGCCCGGTGTGGTATTCGCTATTTCTTCCAGCTTTGTAAGCCTCTGTATGTAAGTTTCCAGAGTCTCTCTTCTGGCGCCCGGTCTTGCTGCGGACAATGCATCTGCGGCGGTTATTAAGACAGCCTCTAAACTCTTGGCTTCATAATCGCCATGATGGGCAGCCATACCGTCCACAATCACTTCATTTTCCTTGTATTTGCGAAGTAAATCAATACCAATATCAACGTGGGTTCCTTCTACTTCATGGTCAATGGCTTTGCCGATATCGTGGAGCAATCCGGCTCTCTTTGCAATCTTCGGATCCAATCCCAGTTCAGAGGCCATAAGTCCTGCCAAATGCGCCACTTCTACGGAATGTTTCAAAACGTTTTGCCCATAACTGGTTCTGTATTTTAATCTTCCCAGTAACTTTACAAGCTCCGGATGCAAATTGTGTATACCCACTTCAAAGGTAGCCTGTTCGCCCGCTTCTTTGATAATGTTTTCAACATCCTTTTGAGATTTTTCTACCATCTCCTCAATTCTTGCCGGATGAATTCTGCCGTCTACAATGAGTTTTTCTAAAGTAAGCCTTGCAACTTCCCTTCTTACCGGATCAAATCCGGATAAGATGACCGCTTCCGGTGTATCATCAATGATTAAATCAATCCCTGTCAGTGTTTCAATGGCTCTGATATTTCTGCCTTCACGACCGATGATTCTTCCCTTCATCTCATCATTTGGCAACGCAACTACAGAAACTGTACTCTCGGCAACATGATCTGCTGCACATCTCTGAATCGCACCTGTAATGATTTCCTTAGCTTTTTTGTCCGCCTCTTCCTTTGCCTTAGATTCAATATCCTTGATCATCACAGATGCCTCATATCTTATTTCCTTTTCAACGTTTGATAATAAAATATTCTTTGCATCTTCAACTGAATACCCTGATATTCTTTCCAATTCAGCCATTTGCTTCTCTATAAATCCATCTAAAACTGCTTGCTTATCTAATAATGCCTGTTCTTTATTTGTAATGCTTTCTTCTTTCTTTTCTAAATTATCTGTCTTCCTATCGATTGCCTCTTCTTTTTGAATCAATCTCTTTTCAGATCTCTGGATTTCAGATCTACGCTCTCTAACCTCGCGTTCAACCTCGCTTCTCATCCTATGAGCTTCTTCTTTTGCCTCCAGAATTATCTCCTTCTTTATGGTTTCCGATTTGTTTTCAGCATCTAAAACGAGATTTTTTGCTTTTTGCTCGGCACTGCCGATCGTTTTTTCTCCCACGTTTTTCCTGAATATATATCCCACCAATAGTCCTAAGACTAAAGCAATAATTCCAACAATAATATTTATTATAACTTCTATTTCAACGCACCTCCTTCTTTCGTTTTTTGTTTTTGTTCTTTTCAACGATGCAACAACCGCCGCACCAAATTAATAAATTTACGCATTACATAATTACTTCTTGATATAAGTACACAATATATATTATAATGGTAAAAGCATAAAATTGTCAAGGAAAATGAGGGTTCGATCAAATGAAGTATTTTGGAAATTTATTGAAAAACATTGATAAGACGTTACTGGTTCTTCCCCTATGCTTTGCTGTCATCAGTATTATCATGATAGGCAGTACCGCATATGATGGGGAATTTATTTTTAACAAGGATATTATGGTGCAAATCACCGCTTATATTTTAGGTACATTGGCACTTGGTTTTATCCTTTTCTGGGACTATAAGTCCTTTGAGACTGTTGAAAAGATCCTATATATCGGATCTATTTTATTTTTACTTACAGTCTACATTCCGGGTTTAGGCGTTTCACATTTTGGTGCCAGATCCTGGGTTAATTTGGGCATTATTGATATGCAGCCTTCAGAATTAGTTAAGATATCTTTTGTCTTAGCTTACGCTGCTTATCTGTCGCGAAATAAGAATGGGCTGTCCACATACAAAGGTGTGGGTCTTGCCTTTCTCTATGCATCGCCTATCTTACTGATTATTTTAAAAGAAGACTTGGGGTCAGCCATCGTTGTTTTGGTGATGATTATCGCCATGGTTTTCTATGCGGGCATTGATGCCGGAATCTTTGCAAAAATATCCGGTGTGGTTGTACTGACCATTCCCATTATGTATCGATTCATGGCCTCACACCAAAAGGATCGAATTGATGCCTTTTTACATCCGGACAACGTATTGCTACCCGGCAATTACCAAGTTTGGAATTCAAAAGTTGCCATTGGTTCCGGCGGCCTCTTTGGGAAAGGGCTCTTTCAAGGAACGCAAAAAGAACTGAAATTTCTTCCAGTTCAAAAATCCGATTTTATATTTTCTGTCATTGTGGAAGAATTAGGCATGATTGGCGGTGCTGTTGTCATCGCTTTATATACGTTTTTCCTCTACAAGATTATTAAAATTGCCGACAATGCCAAAGACTTGTACGGGGCCCTGATTGTAGTAGGCCTATTTGCTATGTTTGCCTTTCAAATATTTGAAAACATCGCCATGTCTATGGGTATCATGCCTGTTACCGGCATTACGCTTCCCTTTATCAGTTATGGCGGTTCTTCCGTCGTTGCCAATTTAATCGCATTAGGCTTAATCTTAAACGTGGGCATACGCAGCAAAACCATTAATTTTTAATGGTCTTGCAGAAGGAGCCTTGGATCATGGCACGCCGGTGTACTGTATTTGTGACAATTTGACAGTACACTTGTTTTAAATTTCTTCCAGCACTCTTTCCGCAATTTTCTTAAAGTTTTTTTCAACATAGGTGCCTTGTTTAAATACTATAGGCACCCCATTATTGGCAGCAATATGTATTTTTTCGTCATATAAGATAGCGCCTGCCATAGTCAATCGCAGGGAATTTGAAATATCGTCTAAATTGGGCACCAATTTGGTTTCAAACAAATCCGGTTTTATTTTATTCACAATATAGCACCTTCTGACAATTCCTAAGTTTCTCAGAATTCTATCTACTACATCTGCATCCCTTACAGCTACGTATTCCGGAACGGTTACAATCACCGCTTGATCCGCACCTGCAGCTGCAATATCCAAGTGTTCATCGATTCCCGCCGGTGCATCGATGATAATGTAATCAAAGTTTTTCTTTAACTTTTCACACAATACCTTCATGTGAAGGGGTGTAATATCACCTTTATCCCTATTTTGAGATGCAGAAATCAAATACAGCCCCGGGAATCGCTTATCTTTCACAAGAGCTTGCTTAATCCGGCAAAGTCCCATGAGCACATCTGTAATGTCATAGACAATTTTGTTTTCCAATCCTAAACAAATATCCAGGTTTCTAAGACCCATATTCATGTCAATCAGCACAACACGTTTTCCTTGCTGTGCCAAGGTTGCGCCAAAATTGGCAGAAAACACAGTTTTCCCAACACCACCTTTTCCCGATGCAATCAATATTACTTTACCCATCATTTCTCCTCTATTCTGTATCTTTTGCTCTGTATTTTTCACATTGCGACTTCATCTGTCTATTTACCGTTGTGTAGCGGCTGCATCTGTCATTCC
>JAVVUJ010000104.1:5739-6964 GCA_036653195.1 Anaerovorax sp.
TTATCGCACCATTGGTCGTTATCAAGTCAAGCCCGTCTGTATTTTTTTTCTTTGTAGGATCGTTTATCTTATATTCTTTTTTTAATTCATCGTATCCGGCAATAATATCTCGCACCATGGGACCTGCATAAGTGGAAGTTCCCCCTTGTACCAGCAATACAGCAATGGCAATTTCCGGATCTTCCGCCGGTGCAAAGGCAACAAGCCAACCAAATTCATCGTAAGTACCCTTGTAAGCATCTAGGTTGGCACTGGTTACTTTACCTTTGCTCAAATTGACCACAGCCTGTCGTACCGCGCTCTGTTCAGAAGGGAATACATCCGGATACTCCTTTAAAATTCTCTTCATTTCTTTTTCAACGGCCGACCAAGACAAGCTACTATTGATTCTGCTTAAGTTTGATTGAATATAGGCAACCTCATCTACAGGCGGGATATACCCTTCTCTTTGTGCCGTACCAGTCTTTGCCGCTACCGTCATAGGCGCAGAAGCTAAAATTTTAATACTTCCGCTTCGACCATAGACCACTTGCTTCATACCTTTAATCAAATCATCTAAATAAGCATCATTGGTTATATCGATTTTTTTGCCTGCTTCTTTTTTTGTGGGCCCTTCGCCTTCAATGTTTTTTAACAAAGTCACCTGATTGTGAACCCCTTTATTTCCAATAGTTGCCACGTAATTTGCCATTTGAAGGGGTGTATAGGCGTTGTCCCCTTGGCCTATAGATATGTTTAAATCATCTCCTGTATTCCAATTTGCCTGATTAAAATAGGTGTATTTTGCCAAATCCGCAACGGTTTCTGCCATACTCTCTTTAATGCCAACTTCTTGCAATCTGGCAATTAACTCTTTTCTTCCCGGGTTTTCTTCAGTCCAACTTACGATTTCTTCAATATTCTCCATAAGCTTTACCTTATCTTCAACGATGCTCTTTTTAAAATAGGTTTCTGCTCTTCCAATAAGCACATTTTTCAAAAGGGCTTTCTGCTGTGCCATTTTTCCCGATCTGCTGGGTACAGGCACCACCGTTTCCGGAATCTCTATACCCGTGGGCAATCCCAATCCATATTGGTTTGCATAATGGGATATTTTTTCCACATTCATGTCCTTTAAGCCTAAGGATGCATTTTTTGAAAAATCCTTATTGGCAGCTAGGTCATAAAAATAATAGTTACAGGAAACTTCCAAAGCGTCCGCTAAATTCACGGCACCGTGACTCCC
>JAVVUJ010000105.1:0-6921 GCA_036653195.1 Anaerovorax sp.
TGGGGGCATAGCTCAGTTGGTTAGAGCGCATGCTCGACAAGCATGAGGTCACCGGTTCGAATCCAGTTGTCCCCACCAAAATATAAAAGAGCAGTATGTTTTATTTGCATGGGTTGTTTTTTAATCCATTAAATTCGGGACGTAGCGCAGCTTGGTAGCGCGATTGCTTCGGGAGTAATAGGCCGCAGGTTCAAATCCTGTCGTCCCGACCAAAAAAAGTATATTTCTCGTTAAAGGGAAATATACTTTTTCTATGTTGGAAAGCATGATATAATTTGGTAATGATTATTTATGTTAAATTCGTATGATATCCAAAGGGGAGGTATGCGAAATGAACATGTATGAAAAATTAAAAAATTTATATCGTCCTTCACTCCGATTGACCATTGGTCGTTGCTGTTTCAACTGGACACCGTCTCTTATGGGGCGTTTGAATTAATGTTCGGTGATTGTGGAAGGTTGTACTACTTCATTCGTACTGAAGATTTAAAGAAGCAGTGTTTTGATAGGGTGTGGCTTATAGTACAGTGTGGATAACAGAAAATTAAAAATGGGACTAAAATCATAAAATCTATGTTTCATCATTATTATAAAAATAAAAACCACCGTTGGAGTTCATAGATTCCAACGGTTATTTTTGTTTTACTTTTCTTTTTTTTCCCTCAAATTGTAGTAAACTACACAAACAATCAACGAAAATCCGGCGGCGGCAACGGCAGACAGCCCAATTTCAAACAGGGAAGGGTTGGCGCTTTTGCTGGCAAGATAGGCATAGGGTATTCTCACTAAGAAGATTGCCAAAAGGCCTTGTACCATGACAAATGTTGATTTTCCAAGTCCGTTAAAATAGCCGGTAAAGCAATAGGCTATTGATAAAATCAGGCATTCGATGGCAGTTGCTTTTAAAAAGTCAGATGAAGCAGCGATGATTGCAGGATCCGGGCTAAAAATAGCAGACAATAGATCCCCATGGAAAAAGGAAATATAGAACATAATGATACTAAAAACAGCAGCAGTTGACATTCCTAGCCACATGGCTCGCTTGGCTCTTCCGGGTTGTTTTGCACCTATATTTTGTGCAACAAAAGCAGAAATGGAGAACATGTATGCCATGGGAATCAGAACCATAAACATGACCAGTCTCTCTGCAATGCCTACACCGGCAGAAGCGGTAAGACCCAATGCGTTGACAAGGCCGATTAAAACCAAATAGGAAAATTCATTGCACATATCCTGTAATGCAATGGGCGCACCAAGTTTCAATATTTTTTTAATGATGGCGGGATGCAACGACAAATGTTTTTTTGTAAATGGAAAGGGGAATCCCTTTTTTTTCATAATTAGTAAAGACAGGATGACACTCACTGCTTGTGCTAAAACGGTGGCATAGGCCGTTCCTGCGGCGTCCATATGCAACACTTTGACAAAGAGCAAATCTCCTATAATATTTGTGATACAGGCAATGGTTACAAATAACAGAGGAAGCTTAGAATTGCCAAGGCCTCTGAAAATGCTGCTGAGCACGTTGTATGCAGCGATAAAAACAGTGCCAGAAGCGCAGATTCGGATATAATGTATGGTTTTTTCCAACGCTTCTTCCGGCGCATTCATAATCATAGCGATGGATGGGGCTGTAAAAAGCATGATGGCCGAAAGCAAAAGGCTGAGAATGGTAAAAATCCAAATACTGGATCCGATGACATGGGCAGCACTTTGGAAGTTGTTTTCGCCTATTTTTTGAGCCAAAAGGATGGTAGTCCCCATAGATAATCCGGTAATAATGCCGGTGAGGATCAGCATGGTTTGGCTTCCGGTTGCAACGGCGGAAATATCGGCTGAGCCACAAAATTGGCCAACAACCCATAAGTCTACAGCACCGTACATGGCTTGCAAAATCAAGGCTAACAGAATGGGTATTGCGAATCTCATCAATGGGGGCAAGATGGGACCCTTGAGAAACATATTTTCTTCGTTTGTGAATGCTTTTTCATTGTTTAACACGTAGAATCTCCCAGATGGTTTTTTTTAAAGCAAATAACGGATGCAATTTGTAGCATTTCACTAAATTCCTACATTTCTTCTTCTATCTAATTTTTTAATCCTATGAATGACTAGGCGCCTTGTTTTTTGTAACTTTTATAGGTAGGCATCCTAGTTCCATTTCATTTTATAATTTTTCACCCATCTCTACAAACAAATGTTTCATATAGGCTTGCCGCACTTGACTATAAAGTAATCGTGAAATGGGGATGGTTTGTCCGCTGTGCGTAACAAAACCATTTGTAGTCAGTTCGCTCATTTGCCACAGGTTTACAATATAGGAACGGTGTACTTTGATGAACTCTGGGCGAATCAAAAGTGCTTCTTCGTATTCTCCCATAGAAGCGTGCACTTCACGAACCATCCCATTGGACAAATAAAAATATAGCCGTTTATTCATAACTTCTACAAAGGAAAGCTTGGAGAATAAAATATGCGCCATACCATTTTGGGTCTTAATAGGTAATCCGTCAAAATTTTCTTGCTCTTCTGCTAATACTTCGTCAAGAGCGGAAAACAGCTTCTCTTTGGAAACAGGCTTGAGCATATAATCTCGTGCTTTGACTTCATAGCTGTCCAAAGCAAATTCCGGTGACGAGGTGAGAAAAATAATTTTCATACCCTGATCGAAGGTTCGTATTTCACGGGCAGCTTGTATCCCTGTAAAACTGGGCATTAAAATATCCAGAAGCAGTAGGTCATACTGATTGCTTTTTAGAGTCGAGAGTAGTTCGGCGCCACTTAAATAAGTTTTATAAGTAAGGCGAGAATTTCTTTCCTGTCCATATGTATCCAGAAGTGATGAAATCCAAGTAAGCTCTGAAGACTGATCATCACATATTGCAATGTGCAAAGGGGTACCTCCTTCAATGAAAAATATTTTGCGCTATCTTATCAAGTGCCATCCTGTGGGCACGTTGGTGCATAATTTAAACTGAGTCATAGAATAAAATGCCAGAAGAATCATGTTAATTCTACAATAAAGCCAGCGTTTTTTCAAGTTATGTTTTACATTTAAGGACGGAATCCCCTACATTTCACACCTTAAGAAGCTTTTTGAGAAAACAATGGGTATACTGAATTTATAAAATCGTTTTATTTTTTAGAGTTGAACCACGGAATGTGTGGGAGGGGAGGGGTGTAGGTTGACCACAGTGATTGCCTGTTTGACAGCAACCGTCAGCACAGTTGCATTTTTAATATTGTGGTTTAAGGTAGTAAATCGGGAGTTGAAGGATAAAAGAAATACGGTAAAAAGCGCTGAAAATCAACTGATTGCTTGCCGTAAGAATCATCTGAGAGTAACGGATGATTCTAAAAAATCTAGTGCAAAAGCTGTTCTGAACCGTAGCGAAGATATCTATTGTCAGTCGGTAACTCTCTACAACCAAGCATTGAAAAAGCCGCAAAATTACATTCCCGGATTTTTCATGGGCTTTCGGAAAATCCAGGAGTAGGGAGCGTCGTTTGTTGCGCCAAAGAAGAAGGAAAGTGGAAATTCGTTTAAAACCGGAAGAAGAAGTAAGTGAATTGAAAAAGTTATATTTAAAATGATGATAGGAAGCGTTATAAAATGAATAGAAAAACATGGTTAAGAATTTTAAGGACAATAAAGCCACTGTGCTTTATCCTTATTTTTACGTTAATTGTTGCCGTTCCCACATTTGCGGCAGAAGTCAATGAAAAAGAACCACAAGCGATACAGGCAGAAGAAACAGGTGTGATTATACCTAAAGTTACATTTTCGGTGAACAGCAATGCACTATTTCTGTTTGATAGTACAGGAAAACTCATACCCCAAGGGGTTACGACGGTTTTACCTGTAATAAGTGTAGACGGAACTACCTATGTCCCAATAAGGGGGTTTTGTAATGCACTGGGTTACAGCGTTGGCTATGACCAGCAAACCAAGAACATTTCCATCAATTATATGGAAAAATCTCTTCAATTATCTCAGATTTTAACCCTTGGGGATTTAAGTAAAAAAGATGTATATTTCACATTAAACGGAAATTCTTATACAAAAATACAAAATATGGGGATGCTTGAAAATCTTAGTGTAGTAAAAAAAGAGAATGTACTGTTTTTATACGGTACAGTTTCAACTGCAGCAATCAGCCATGAGGTTCCCATTGAAACGACGGATGGTGCTATTTTAAAGACAACCAGTAGCGGTGGAATTTTAGATGTTGAAAAAGTTTTTACTGTGGAAGAAAATAAACCGGTGCTGACGGATGAATGGATTCAAGGGATAAAAGCAACAGCCACAGCACCAAAAGAAGCCTATGTTACAACTTTAAGAAAAGCGTATGATGGAAGATATTATAGGCCGTTTGTAAATCCCTACGTGCCATACTCTTATCCTCAAATGCAGGCGGATATTGGGAAACTGAAGGAACAATATCCTGAATATATAAGATCTGCTTCTGCAGGAAAATCCGTGGAGGGCAGAGCGTTAACTACCATAGAATTTGGTAATGGTAACAAACATATTTATCTGTTTGGCAGTCATCATGCCAGAGAATATATCAGTACAACTTATATTATGAAGTTTGTAAATGAGTCGGCTTATGCAGCTAAAACAGGAATTAATCCTACAAAGTATGATATTCGTAACATGTTGAACCAGGTGACCTTTCACATTATCCCAATGGTGAATCCGGATGGTGTCAACTTGGTGCAAAACGGTATTGAAAGTGTTTCACCGGCCTTTAGAGAAAAAGTGAGGGCCATGCCTATCAACGATTCAAAATACGGTTATAGATCGTGGAAATCTAATATTAATGGAGTGGATCTAAACAGAAATTATCCGTCAAATTGGGTTGGTTTTAAAAGTAAAAATGCATCTTCTCTTTATCCGGGACCTTATCCCGCAAGTGAACCGGAAGTGCAGGCAGTCATGAACTATATGAGAAACTATGCACCCGAAGCCATCGTTGCCACACATTCTCAGGGACAATTGATCTATTGGTCCAATCCTGAGAATCAGTTAGGAGACATAGGCAGAAAAATTATAAAATCCAGTGGATTCCGACCGATTATGAATCGTAGCCAAGATGCCAAAGCCGGATTTTTATCCAATTATGCAAGAGACACCTATCATAAACTTGAAATTACCATTGAACTTTGCAGGTATATAGGACCTTATCCGTATCCTGATGCTCAATTTGATGAAGTGTGGGCGCCGGCTAAAGAAATTCTTCTGATTATAGGGGATGGAATTGCGAGAAAATAATTGATGTAGAAAAGAAGGTTTTTACTGCGAGATCAAGAGACCAGAGCGGTTATACGTGCCATTGGGGTTATAAATGAGCTGGATGATTCATTTACCGGACAACCAGGCAAAAAGTTACGAATTACGAAATCGTAGTGTGCAGTTCATTGATGTTTGGATAAATGACTTGCTAGCCAGTATACAAAGAAGAAGGGGGCCTTAAATGGTGAAGGAAAACAATTTTATCAAAGCGATGAAAGAACTGACAGGTGCAAATACAGCTGAAGAAGCAAATGGGAAAAGCATGCAAGAGGCTGGGTATAGCAAGAATAGGAGAAATTTAAAAGAAAGAAAAAAGGCGGAAACGCAAAAAAATGCATTTGAAATAACTGTGAATACGGATTGGAATGCAGGAATACAAGGAGAAGTTACCACCATTTCTAAGACTATGGTGATTGTTGGTGATGTGAAATCTTCGGATAATCTTCAAGTGTTAGGCTTGGTGAGAGGACCCATAGAAACCACCAAAGAACTGGTTATAAAAGGGAAAGTGTTGGGAGACATAAGAGGGAAAAACGTGATCTTAAAAAATTGTGCAGTGCAAGGGAATGTTTTTGCGGAAAATCATTTGATTATTGATGAAGGGTCCATTCTCTTAGGGAGTATTTATGCGGGAGATCTGATAGCAGCAGGTAAAGTGAAGGGAAATATTGTGGTAAAAGATTTGGCAAAATTAGGAGAGGTAGCCCTTGTTAACGGAGACATTACCGCTGAACGCATTACCATGGAGCAAGGTGCAAAATTGAATGGAAAGGTGACCATTCTTTCTCAAGAAAAAGAGAGCATCCCATTGTTTGAAATTAAATTTGATGTATAGTTTTTAGTTGATACAGGAAGGAGACAGAAAATGAATCAAGGGACGTTGCCCGAAGGCGTTTCACATGTAGAGCCAGATGATGGTATAAAAACCGGAGAAGTTTTGAAAAAGAAATTTGTTTCTCATGATATGGATGCAAAACCGGATGGTTTGTTGGAAGAACCCAGTGTCATATCTGAAGTGGCGATTATAGGAAAGAACACCACAATTAAGGGAATGATTTTTACAAAAGGTCACACAAAGGTGGAAGGTTCTATAGAGGGAGGCATTGAATGTGATGGAAATTTGAAGGTGAGCGGCAAGATAATCGGAGATGTGCTAGGCGGAAATATTGAATTACAAGCATGTAATGTGAAAGGAAACTTAGTGGCAAAAGGTGGAATTATTGTGGGAAAGGACATTGTTTTAAATGGAGACATTGTTGCGGAAAAATTAATCTTAGAAGGTGCGGTCAATGGAAATTTAAAGATTGAAAAGGATGCCCATTTGTCTGAGCATGCAATGGTAGAGGGCTCCATCGTTACGGGAAAATTAACCATGATAGCCGGAGCCAAAGTCCAAGGCTACGTAAGTGTTCGGTGAAAATTCCATAAATTTGAGGACGTCAATTTTTCTGTGTCTGGAAGGCGTTCACTGATTTCAATAGACAAGTGCTGCATAACAGATTATGTAGCACTTTTTTATTGTACAGGACCCATCATCTGATTGTTAAAAATGATAGAGCTGCCTATTTAAAAGAAAGTCTCTTCATTTTAGAAAAAAGTCCCTTTATTTTAGACCTTGCAAAATG
>JAVVUJ010000106.1:0-6880 GCA_036653195.1 Anaerovorax sp.
GGGTGGAGGCCGATATGCCCACCACTGTTCTAACAAAAACTGTATATAATACTGGTTCCATATATTTTCCACACACTTGGTCTATTGAGCCCTTTAAAAGCTATAAATTAAAAGTGGTCATTGAAGACAAGACCGGTGGAAATACCTTTACGGACACAAGCTACTCCAACTCCATCTAAAAACTCTTTTTAATTGCTTTCCAATTCTTTTTTATAATCAACTATAAGCAAAGAGCGCTGTTTTTAAAACGGCGCTCTTTGCTTTTTTCAAAATAAAACCAATCTTTAAATAAATCTTTTAAATTCTAAAGTTTCTGATCAATTCTATTAGTTGACTTTCTGGTAGCACTCCCGAAATATTAATTCTATTATCTTCTAGCTGATACACCGCCGCCAATTTCTCCTCCACACTGGCTTTGGATAAATAGACTTTCATGCCACTCAATTCTATCATTTCATCGTAATTAGACACAGCCAATGCGCCACTTTCCAACCTAGGCATTCCATTCTGTCGAATCAACAGTTCCTCCTTGTTTTCATTTTTAAACCAATACTCTATACCATACACGCCATCCGCATAGAGGGTCATCTTTAAACTTTCAAAAGTATAGCCAGCGGGCACATAGTTGGGAATCCCCAGTTGTGGAAATTTTTCCTTTTCTCCCGCTACATCCTCCCAGTTGGTTAAGGTCAGCGTCTTTTCGCTTACCTCTTCCCCTGTACCATTATCGGCTCCTGTAACCAATTCCCCGTCTTCCGTCTCCACCGTATGCTTGGCAAACAGATCCCTGACGCCGCTTGCGGCTTGGGGATTGAGATAGAGGGTGGCTGCCGTCACCGCCAACAGGCAGAGGACACAAACCGCTGCCATCCTTGTGAATTTTGAGAACCCACTCCTTTTCCAATTCTTCTCTTTCGTTGGTATGTTGGTTCCCTTTTCTTTTCTTTCAGTGATTTCCTCCCCATTACCCTCTGCTTCCATCTCTTCCATGGCAATTTTATAGAGCCCATCCAAATAAGCCTGATCTACCGGTATCTCCTTAAATCCCTCATAAAAGTTTTTATCTGTGTGTGTTTTGTTAAACATCCATACCCCCTCTGTCTCCCCGTATTTTCTCATACTGTCGCCGCAACGTTTCCAATGCCCTATGATGCCAAGTTCGAATGGTTCCGTAATTTTGAGCCGTTACCTGTGCGATTTCATAAAAAGGCATTTCGTATACATAATGGGCTAAAATCACCTGCGCCAAATTGGGTTTCAATGCGGTTACCAAACCGTACAATTCTTCATTTCTTTGCAAGGTCTCCAATACTTGATATCCCTTTTCCTCCTGTTCCATGCCTCGTGCATCTTCTTTAAATTCAGCAGTACCCGTTTTCAGTCTCCACGCTTCCTCCTCATCAAAATGCCGAGTGACTTCCGTCTTTGAAATTTGAACAAGCCACGCTCTGATATGCTTGGCATTTTCCCATGGAATCTTCAAATTAGCCGCACTTTTATAGGCTCGAATCACCGTGTTTTGAAAAACCTCATCCTTCACATCTCCATTTCTGGTCAATGTAAAAATAAAACGCTGCAATTCCTTATTGTAGATGATTAGTTCTTCATCTAACAGCCTTTTATTCTCAGAAATCAATTCGCTTTGGTTATTCATCTTTTTCTCCCTCATTTACAGCTTGCGCTAAGAATTTTATCATTTTTTTCGCCGCTTCCAATTGTTTAGGGCTGCAACTGCTTAGAGGCTCTAAGATCGTTTCTCGAACCAGATGCGCATCTTCACCTGTTTGCAAGGTGTATCCCTCCGGCCCTTTTATGATATAATCCAAGGATAAGTTAAGTTCCTTAGATAATTTCATGAGGGTTTTCAGCGACATCCCACGTAGCCCATATTCGATATCGGCGCAAAACTTAGGAGAAACACCTATTTTTTCAGCAAGCTTTTCACGGGTATAACCCTTTTGCTTTCTTTGCGAACATATTCTCTTTCCAATGGCTTTGTAGTCTAGCTGTGCATCCATTTTATTCATCTCCGTCCTATTAAACTCGCAATCCAAATCCGCTCTGTTTAAATCAATTGTTTCTTCCATTTTACCGTTAATTATGTTTTTACTAAATAAGCTACAGGCGTATGATTTTACAACTTTAAGTGTGTTTTTTGTTTTTTTGCAGAAAAAAAGCGCAAATTGCGAAATCTTAGATTTCCATTTACACCTAATGCATAAAAAAATCTCCTTAATTCTACAAATTTAAGGAGATTTTCATACAGTTTACTCGTTGGTTATTTTTTTATCTTTCTATTTCGTCATTACAATGATACCTTTGCCATAAGTTCCTGACTTTCTAACGCATAGTATAAGAGTGTTTCCGATAACAATGCATAGTCTTCTCCTCCGGCTGCCATATAGGCTACATTTTCAATGACCAAAGCATACATGTTAAAACTATCGGAAAAATCCACCAACTGTTTGTGAATCTGGGCTTCCTCTTCCGTATATTTGCTACGATCCTCCCCCTTCGTCATCAATAAAAGTTTTTCTAAAACCATATAGTCATCACTGATAGACTTTGCAATGGCTTCTTTTTCTTTTTTGTTTTTCACTTTCACCAACTCCACAATTTTTGAAGAGACATCATTGTAAAGCTCTTTTTCTCTCTGGAACACTTTGCTCATATTTTCAATGGCTGCGCCCGTCGCTACATCTTTTGGCTTGCCATCTTTCGTGGTTGGTTTCATGGGTAAAAGACCCAGTGTCACGGTATTTTCAAGGGGATCCAAGCTAATTTCGTGATTCAAATACTTTCCGATCACTTCTGCGGGAAAATACGTGGTTTCACGGTAAACCAGCGGAACCATTACATTTCCACTTCCATCTTTTGCCTCACATTGCATAAAATTATACATAATCAAAATATCCGGTCTTATTTCTGCTTTGACCCGCTGTGCCTCAAGGAGATCGGTTTCTGTAAGGCTCTCCTTTATAGGCTCTTTCAACGGTTCTTTCTCTTTTATACCTTCTTTGAGACGAAAGGCGCAAGCTGTCGTCCCTTTTGTAATTCCTGCCGGATCAAAAAAAGTTTTCCCAATAAAAACGGTTTTGCTGGTGTCATCCCACTCTACCGCCTTTTCAAAGATACTGCAAATTCCTCGAATGGGTAAATAAGTACGTCCCTCATAGCGAATGGGATAGACACGCTGCCCTGCGGCGTCTTGAAACCCTATGATTTCCCCATTGTGCTTTACCGTAATATCCGGTTTGAGATAAACATCTACCCTTTCAATGGCGGTGGTTCCTTCTTCTCCATAAACAGCATCTGCACACCAAGTCCCCCCAGCTCCCGTAATCAAGCTGCATATCAATATATATGCGCCCATTTTCTTCATCAGTTTCATATATAATGCCCCCTACTTTTCAACATTCCCCTAATCCAATGAATTTTCCTAATATTTAGATTATAACACCTTTGTAATTTTTTGACAAGATAGGTGTTTTGATTTTTGCCCTTTATCCTTGTAATTTTCTGATGTTATCCAGATTCCCCATAATCCGCTTTGCCGTATCCGATTTATTCATGGTGTAAAGGTGTATGCCCCTTACACCCCAAGCCATCAAGTCAATCATCTGTTCAATGGCATACGCTTCCCCTGCTTCTTTTAATGCCTGGGGATTGTGCTCATAACGATCTAGAATTCTCTGAAATTTAGGTGGAATCGCACAGCCTGCCAACTTGGTAATGCGCACAATTTGTTTTTTATTGAGCACCGGCATAATGCCTGCCGAAACAGGTACATCAATCCCTGCAATATCCACTTCTTCCATAAATCGATAGAATAATTCATTGTCAAAAAAGAGCTGCGAAATGAGAAATTCAGCCCCATTGTTCACTTTTTCCTTTAAAAATTTAATATCTTTGGCTTTGCTCTCGCACTCCACATGACCTTCCGGATAGCAAGCGGCACCGATGGAAAATCCGCCTTCCGCCGCAACCTCCCTAATCAAATCCCTTGCATGTTCATACTGGAGAGGATTGGGAAATTCAAAATCCGGATCCTCCGGAATATCGCCTCGCATAGCTAACACGTTTTCAAGATTATTTGCTTTTAATTCCTTGAAATTTTCCTTCATATCCTCTTTTGTCGCAGAGATACACGTCAAATGAGCCAAGCTCTCTATACCGTAATCATTTTTGATTTTGGCTGCAATTTCAATGGTTCGATCCTTTGCTTTTCCGCCTGCACCATAAGTGACACTGATAAAGTCCGGATTCAAATCCTTCAACTCATCCAAGGTATGAAAAACGGTCTCTACAGGCGATGTAATCTTGGGTGGAAAAACTTCTAAAGAAATAACGGTCTTTTTGCTTTCAAAAATCTCTTTGATTTTCATAGCGCTCCCTTCCGTTCATAAAACACTTCTGTTAAATACAGACCTTGAGGCGGAGCCGTATGCCCTGCCTTCTGTCGTTCTTTACTTTTAATGATTTCGTCTATTTTTTTATGACTAATCTTCCCTGTTCCAATGTCAACCAAAGTCCCTACGATAATTCGCACCATATTATAAAGAAACCCATCTCCTGTCACTTCAATGGTTAAAATTTGATCCGTAAAATCTGCACGTTCCTCCATAATATCCCTGTAAATTTGCAAGTTCATAATAGTTCGCACTGTGTTGTCAATAATTTTGCCACCCTGTGCTTGAAAGCATTTGAAATCATGGGTACCAACTATGCGTTCTGCCGCCTTTTCCATGGCATTTACATTCAAGGGTCTTCTAATCTGATAACAAAAATTCCGATCAAACACATCTGTATTCTGCGCATTTCGTATCTTGTATAAATATGTTTTTGCCTTGGCGTCAAAGCGTGCATGAAAATTGGGAGGTACTTCCTCCACTTGAATCACCTTCATATCGCTGATTCCCCCAATCACAGCCACCTCTTTAGATAAGTAATTGTTGACGGCATATTGAAGTTTATCTACAGGTATGCCAAAATCAGCCTGAAAGTTAGCTCTTTGACCGTAGGCATGAACACCCGCATCCGTTCTGCTGGTTCCATTTATTTTAATTTCCGTCCGGCAAACCTCACTTAAGGCCTTTTCAAGAACGCCTTGCGCCGTTCTTTGCTTTGGTTGTCTTTGCCACCCTGCAAACCCGGTTCCATCGTATGCTATGGTAAGAAGTATATTTTTCATCTGTTTCCTCTTCACATGTGTAAATTATAGGTTTCTTTTTATTTTACTTTAATTCGACAACAAGTTCAACTATGTTTTAAGAACCATTGCCTGTATTTTGTGAAGAACTTGGTTAAATCCAGTCTATTTGCAGAGATTTTAGGCTTCTATTGGCAGAAGATAAAATAAAGGATAAAATAAAAGCCAAAACCGCCTAAATTAATTCAGACGGTTTTGACTTAAACTCTTTGCATCTTGGAATGTTTGTAGTTTTCAGAACGAACCACTAATCAAGAGGACCGCTCCGTCTTTACATTATACAATACCTTGTAACCTAATTACAAGTGTTTTTTTTATATTCTTTAATCATGGCTCGCCAATCCACTACCGTTTATAGGAATGGTATCCCCTAAATATTGGGGTTTGGGTTTTATAATACCTTTAAAAAAGTCTTTGTTTCTTGCCAAAATTTCACGAAGTTCTCTATAATCTTGGCCTGCATAGCGCTTGGGTTCAGAAATGACGCCATAGGCTTTCACGCCCAATTTTTCAGCCAAATAAATGGCACGATATTGATGATATTTTTGCGTGACAATAAGCATCCTCCTCACATCAAACACGGCCTTGGCACGATACACAGATTCATAGGTTGAAAATCCAGCATGATCCATAAAGATATCTTCCATTGGAACGCCCCTGTCTAAAGCATATTTTTTCATTGCATTTACTTCGTCATATCGCTCCTGCCCATTATCTCCTGTTAAAAGCAATTTTGGTGCAACACCCTGTTTATACAGTGCAATGCCCATATCCAACCGGTCTGCTAACATATAGTTAGGTGTCCCGTCAGGTTTCAGCCCACCACCCAATACCATAAGGCATTGGCCATTCTTTGATTTCGCCTCTGCTGCAAGAGTTTGCGAAAGTTGCGAAGGCTCTTGTTCCGTTGCCATTGGGTTAAGGATATGGCTTTCTGTGCTTTTCACCACGTAACTATTGATTGCAACGGGAATCATGGCTATGAGAAGCAACACAAGAACTCCCCTGATCATTCTTTTTTTCTTTGGATTGTTTTGCTTTTTCATAAAAGTTCTCCGCCCTTTGGTTTATTTATCTTTAGGCAATTCAATCTGCTGATGCTCTTTTGATTTTCTGTAGATTGTAAATTTATGTCCGATGGCTTGTACAAATTCTGCATTCAACTTTTCTGACAAATCATTTGCTGCATCTTTGGCTGAAAGTTCACACCCTTCTTGTAATTTCACCTTCACAAGCTCGCGCATTTCAAGACTCACTTCAAGTTCTTTCATGACATTTTCGGTCACACCCGCTTTTCCAATGTGAACAGTTGGATCTAACTCGTGAGCCAGACTCTTTAAAAATCTTCTTTGTTTTCCGGTTATCATATTTTCCTCCATATGGCCATTTTTTAATATTCTTATTGCAATGTGCAAATTTCCAAATTTCTTTTATATTTTACATGATTCATCATGGGAAAGCAAGTTTGGAATAAATCTTCCCTTTACCGTTTACAGCAAAAAAAGCCTTTCTCAGAGAAAGACTTTTTTGTAAATCCATATAGGGTACATGATCATTTGATCGCATGATCTTCTAAGCAGATATTTTCAAAGGTATATTTGTGCCTTCTCTTTATTAGATAATTTATATTTTTTTATTATCTTCAATGTGTCCACTTTAGAGCATCTATTC
>JAVVUJ010000107.1:0-6840 GCA_036653195.1 Anaerovorax sp.
ATTCCAATTTTTCAGGCATGGTTATTATATTGCCGATGAAAAATTAAACAAGGATACAGAAAAAGTATTTAACCGAATTGTTGATTTAAAGAGTTCATGGAAAAAATAGTTTTTAACGCCCTGCTGTAGGTTTCTATGGCGGGGCGTACTTCATGGTGTCCTTCATTGAGGAGCGTTTCCAACTGCCCGGCAGCGTGTGCGACCATGGGGAGTTGCAACATGGCGGCTAGCCCTCTGATAGAATGGGCATAGATACGCAATTCTTCAAAGTTCTGTTGATGCAATAAATGGTACATGGTATCGTCACTTTTTTTATAATCCTCTAAAAATTTCAGCTTATGTCGGTTTAGAATTTCCTGAAAGGATGCACGAACCGGGTTTAGGTTTCTGATGCCAAAACAATTTCCCACCACTTTGTAAAAACTTGCTGGGGTAAAGGGCTTTTCCAAAAAAGCGGAAAACAGTGTGCCGCTTAATTCTTCTTGTAAAGAATCCCGGCGCAATCCGCTAACCAATACCAAGGGGCAAGTTTCCTTTAGGTAATAAGCTAAAATTTTTGCTGCCGAAAAGCCGCTCATCACCGGTAAATTTGCGTCAATTAACATGATATCATAATGATGCTTTGGCATGTGCAGGTATAGATTAATGGCACTTTCTCCATCAGGAAGCGCATCGCAGCTTATGCCCACATGGTCTAACAAATCCACGACGATTTCTCTGTTTAAAGGCGTGTCATCAATATAGAGGGCGTGTTTTCCTATGGCAGAGTCAGCCGGCTCATCGTAGGCGGATAAATCCACGGCTAGGGAACAATCCAAACAGAAGGAGGCGGTTGTTCCATCATCTTCGTTGGTTTCCATTTCCAAAAAACCACCCAATTGGGTCAAGATTTCTTTGCAGAGGGTCAAACCCATGCCATTGCCCTTTGCAGGCGAAAAGGCGGCCCCCTTCAAGCCACAACCTGTATCTGCAACGGAAAATCTTAGTCTGATAGAAGTATCTGCAGACACGGAAAGAACTTTGACAGACAGGTTTATGGAACCGGCATCTGTAAATTTACAGGCATTGCCCAAGAGGTTGACCAACACTTGCAATAACAAATCTTTGGAAAAGGAAAGAGAGAGCATTTCGTCAAATTGGTAGGATGTATTTAAGAC
Organism: Anaerovorax sp.; assembly: GCA_036653195.1. Lineage (GTDB taxonomy): Bacteria > Bacillota > Clostridia > Peptostreptococcales > Anaerovoracaceae > JAVVUJ01. Next base: position 1,158 of record JAVVUJ010000107.1, read on the forward strand.
CAGCCCTTTTGATTTTAACTGATGGGAGAATAAACGTTCTATATTGTTTAAAAAAGAAAGCAAATTAAAGTTTTCTTTTTCGCAAAGTTCAGGGGTGGATTTCATTTTAGAAAGGGACAAAACGCCGGATAAAATAGCGTTTACCAGTAAAAATGAAGCATCTAAGGTCTGTACCAAATCATCTTGTAGAGGAGACAGGTTTGTCTCTTTTAAAGTGTTTAGGATGTGGGAAGCACTGTGCAATGGGTTTCTGACTTCGTGAAAAGCTTGGGCAATAAACTGATCTTTTTCCTGAAGTAGTTTTTCATATTCGCAAAGCTGCCAATTCAAATTCTTTAATAATTCTTCATATTCGTTATTCATAAATAAAAACATCCTTTCTAAAAGTTACGGAAGACAACATCGAATCGTTGTCATTGTATAATTGGAAGGTGAAAATGTAAAGACTGTATCCTTCGACAAAAATCGACAAAGGAAGGAAGAAACCGTGGAAAGATGAGAAAATCAGGAGCAAAAATAAGGAACAGATGAGAAAAACTATAAAACAACAATAGAATTACAATCAAATGGATTGTGTCGGTACTGTTTTTTTGATAGAATAGCAGTGAAAAAAAGGGGGAATTAAAATGGGATTTCTGTTTATTGAAGATTCAATTATGTGGGTGGTTGAAATCATTGTTTCAATTTTGGCCGGGGTGATTCTGGGCGTATTCACAGTCTATGCCTTTAACAAAATGCCGGCAAAGTGGTTGTGCGATTACGGAGAAGAACCGGAGGATGAACTGTATGAAGAGCGAATCAGCGACAAGCCCTTCATTCTTATTTTTTCTGTATTTTTTGCGGCGGTGGTGTGGCGGTTGATTGCCGTATATTTGGCACCCTTTACCTTTTTACAGTATGTGCAAGCCATCGTTTTGACCTTCGCCCTTTGGCTTATGGTGCAAATTGGCATTGCAGATAAAAAATACGGCGTGATTCCCGATCAGCATGTGGTTGCATTGGGCATTTCCGGATTGTTTTTGGAGCATAGCATCCTAGGTGCAGCAATGGGGGCGGGCGTGCTCCTTTTGGTAGGGCTTATTGGTAAGTTTTTCTTTAAGAAAGAAGCCATGGGATTTGGAGATGTGAAATTGTTAGCGGCTGTTGGATTTATGATGGGAACCGGATATACGGCGTTGGTATTGGTAGGAACGGCACTGCTGAGCGGCGTGGTCATTGCCATAGGAATGGCGCTAAAAAAGGTAAAGAAAGATGACCTGGTTCCTTTGGGGCCGTTTATTGTGGTCTGTGCCATTGTGGTCATGCTTTCCTAGATGGGTTTTGGAGTCTTGCAGGAAAATAAGCCCGGGATTTTGGCACTTGTTTGTGTTTGTAAGGAAGGATTGACTACGACCGTTAGCCCATATGGAGCAAAAAATGAGTAAATTAGCATACAAATTAATATTGGCCATTACCGTCTGCACTTTGACGGTGGCTTTGATTGTGGGCGGCATCAGCTTGTACAGCACCACATCCATTATGAACAATGAAATAGAAAATAAGCTTCTTATGGGCACAGAAAAATATGCCAATAAATTTAGCGCAATCTTTAATAGAATGGAAGCCATCGTAGATGCAGTGTCAGCGGATATCACGGTGACTTTTGATGGGGAAGCCTATAAAAAAGATCATGGATATGTTGAAAATTACAAAGTCTATATGAATGCCATTATCAAACAGACATTGAAGGAAACCCAAGTCGCCCAGGGATTGTACCTAACCTTTAATCCCAAGTTGCACAACCCGGGAGATGAAGTTTGGTATGCGAGAAATAATGGGAAAATTGCCTATGTGGATGCAGGAGCCGCCTCGGAAAAACGGGATTTCAGCCTTCCGCCTAAAAAAGATATGTTGCATTTTTTCAAGCCAATTTGGGAAAAGAAGGGGGCATGGGTGCCACCTTATTACGACCAGGACATTGGGTTAAATATGCTCAGCTATTCCAGAGCCGTCTATTATGAAGACCTTTTAATCGGTGTGGTGGGGGCGGACGTTTTGACCAAAGAGACCACAGACATTGTGTCTTCTATGAAACTATATCCTTCCGGCTATGCATTTTTATTGGATGAAAACATGGAATTCGTGGTACACCCTACCTATGCTGCCGGTGAAAAAATGGAAGACATCTGCAAAAAAGAAGCGTTGCATTTTTTAGAGCGCATGAAAAAAGAAAAATCCGGTACGATTCGCTATAGCTTACATGGAGAACGTAAAATTATGGGGTTCAGCCATCTGGACAATGGATGGATTTTAGCCATTACCCAACCCAATACAGAGGTCTTTGCGCCTATTAAAAGGTTGCAGCAAATTATGGTCGTATTAGGAACCATGATTGTTTTTGCAACGGTTATCTTTGCTTTTGTCTTTGCCAGGGCATTTTCTAAACCTATCGTCAGAGAGAAAGGCGAATTGGAAGAACGGAACAGGGAAAAGGATATTATGCTCACCTATCAATCCAGGCAGGCGAAAATGGGAGAGATGGTAGGCAATATTGCCCACCAGTGGAAACAGCCGCTAAATAGCATCAACTTGATTTTGGTGAATATTTTAGATGCCTACAGGTATGGAGAATTAAACGAAGAAAAGCTGAAAAACAGCATCGCCAAAGCAGACCGAATTGTGAAAAAGTTAGTAGAGACCGTGGCTGATTTTACGGAATTTCTAAAACCTTCCAAAGAGCAGATGAAATTTGATGTAAATGAATCCATAGAGTTGGCCTTGATTTTAATGGAAGAAAGTATTTCTTATAATAAAATAAAAGTGGATTTTCAAAAGGAAGAAAACTTGACAAGCTTTGGATATCCCAATGAATTTTCTCATGTGGTTTTTAATATTTTAAACAATGCAAGAGATGCCGTTATGGGTTGCCCGGAAGAAGACCGGAAGATCACCCTGCTGGCGAAGAAAAAGGAAGAATGGATCATCGTGGATATTATTAATAGGGGAGAGCCTATTTCCTATGAAAATTTAGACAGGATTTTTGAGCCGTATTTTACCACCAAGGGTGGAAAGGAAGGCACCGGATTGGGTTTGTATATGTGCAAGAATATTGTGGAACAGCGAATGGGCGGAACCATAGAGATGAAAAATGTAGACGGAGGCGTTTGCTGCAGGGTTTCAATTCATAAGGATGGTGAAAGTGATGAATAAAGAAAAAATAGATTGTCTAAAACAGGTAAAAGTTTTGTATGTGGAGGACGAAGACGAAACAAGGGCGGAACTGCATGAATTTTTAAAAAGGCGTGTAGGCAAGATTTACCCGGGACAAGATGGGCAAGAAGGATTGGAACTTTATAAAGAACATGAGCCGGATATTATCATTGCAGATTTGTTTATGCCCAAAATGGGTGGCATGGAAATGGTGCGGGAAATTAAGGCGGTGGGAAAAAATCCCGGTGTTATCATTACCTCTGCCATCAGTGATGTAAACGTGATATTGCGGGCGGTAGACATTGGTATTGACAAGTATATTGTAAAACCTATTGATATTGATCAGCTTTTGGAAGCCTTGGTACCCTTGGCAGAAAAAGCCATAGAAGGGCGAAAAGAAAGCACCGTTATGAGCAGTGACTATAAAAAGAAGCTGGAAGATGAAATCAAACGTGTATTTGCCGCATTTTTAAAGTCGGCAACGGGAAAGGGACCCAAAGATGTGAGCGTATTTTTGTCGGAACGCACGGTAGAGATTACCGCTTATGACGTTTTGACACCTTTTGAAAAAAGCATTTTGGAGAACAGCCAAAATGTGGTGTCTATAAAACAAAACCGGGATTTGTTTTATGATGCAAAGGCAGAAAAAATCTGCCGACTTGTAGAGGAAATATTGGGAAGGAAAACAACCCTTGAAAAAGTTTTTACAGATGTAGAGAAGGGAACCAACCGAATTGTTGTTTCGGTCTTATAAAAGGATGTTTTGAATCAAAATTCAACCGGAAATAGAGTAGCGCAGAATTAAAGCAGCAAAAAAGACTATAAAAAATGGAAAATTTTGTAGTCTTTTTTGTTCTAACCATAGATACTATGAGAAAAAAAGTTTGTGATGAAATTATGATGAATTTGTGAAAACCCCCTTTACAAAAGGCTCATTCCGTATTAGACTAATTAGGTAACTAAATATAAACTATTTTCCGAGTTAAAACCGCTAAAGCCAAAGAAAAGGTATGCGATTTAACCGATGGGTTTACATGGAAACGCGTGGACCTCCCGTATGGAAAGGAAGACTAACATGAAGCTTATGAAGTTCGTTTTCAAGAGTTTTCCATGACGGAAGACTCTTTTTTCTTGCTGTCAGGCGGCAGAAAAAGTGGAAATTTGATCCTCATTTCATGGAGGAAACCTGAAAGCAAGGAAAAAGATACTCGTTATTGGATGACTGTCAAAAACATGAAATTTGATGGAAAGATGGAATGAAAGAGAAGGAGAAGGAAAAGGAAAAAATGAAACAAACAAAGAGATTTAAGCGTTTTGCTATGGCTATGACCATTGTAGCCATGTTGGCCATGTCGGTAATGCCGTCATTTGCCACGACGCCTACAGGGCTGAATTTGATAGGGGCAAGTCCCAGTCAGATGATGAATATCGCATCCCTAGAAAATCCATCCAGATATGGAATCGACACGATGGCACCAATTGTATTACAGTTTAATCAAGCGGTTCCGGCAGGCGTGGGTGCAAGTGACTTCATTTTAACGGCAGTTGGGGGAACCACCAAGATTGTTCCGGTTGTAGTGGCTGTTTCGGGGAGTAAAATAACGTTAGCACCGGATCAAAGCGAGTATTTACCGGATGCCATTTGCACGTTGGATTTTAAGGGAGAGCTGAATGCAATTGCAGATATTACATTTAAGACCAAAGCCATTGGCGGTGGGGATGGTACTACGATCGGCTCAAAAGCACCCCTCTATTGTGTGGGTAAAATTGTGGATTCTGCATTAATTGGCAGTGGAACCGTTCCCACAGATTTGAAAGATTTTATGTTTACATTTACCAATGCTGTATATTCAAAAAAGGATGATTCTGTCAATAAAGGAAATATAGCCGCTGTAAAATTTGTAAAGTGGAATGGAACAGGCACGCCGGCAGCAGACATTACAGATGCCGGATGGCAGAGCGTGTCTGATGCATCGGTAACGTTAGGTCAAAATGATACGAAACAGAATCTTTATATTCAGAAAGCGGCCAACTTGGAGGCAGCAGCCGTCTATAGAATTTACATTGGATCCGGATTGCAGGCAAATGGCGGAAACCATTTGGCAGAAGTGGTGGATGTCCAATTTACGACAGACGCACAGTAACCATGAATTGAGAAGGAACTTGCGGTATAGTTGTTAATAAAGACTATGCCGCAGTTGCGTTTATTCTGTAGAAAAATGAACAAGGGAAAAAAATAGCAGAGCTTTGATAAAATGGTTAAGGTTATCTATAAAAAGTAAGAAGGATAACAGATAAGGGAGACTTTTTAAATGTTAAATGGTATGGTAAAAAAGAAAAAATGTTTTAGTTTTTTGTTGGTATTGGCATTGCTTTTCTCATTGGGAACACCAACCGTATTTGCGGAAGAAACGGGAGCAGCTGCAGGAAGTGGCAGTGGGGGTATTTTTGCTAATAGTAACGTTCCTTCCGGGTCGGCATTATTTATTAAGAC
>JAVVUJ010000108.1:0-6723 GCA_036653195.1 Anaerovorax sp.
GCATCCAAAAAACTTTGTATTTGCCGGAACCTCAAAATGACTTTATTTTGGCAATTATCGGAGAGGAATTGGGGTTTATCGGTCTTTTGATTTTAATTGCCTGTTACTTGGTTTTGATTTGGCGTGGTATGCATATCGCCATGAATGCGCCGGATTTGTTCGCTTCCTTGTTGGCCAGTGGAATTACCATTATGTTGGCACTTCAGGTGATTTTAAATATTGCAGTGGTTACGTCGTCTATGCCGCCTACGGGCATTACATTACCGTTTATCAGTTTTGGAGGCAATGCACTTCTGTTATTTATGGGTTCTATGGGTATATTGTTAAATATTTCAAGGCATTCAGCCAGATAGGAGAGGAATATGAAAGTGATTATGACCGGTGGTGGAACGGGAGGCCATGTGTACCCGGCCGTTGCTATTGCAGATAAGATAAAGAGAAAACATCCTGAGGCCGAGATTTTGTTTGTAGGAACCGAGAAGGGCATGGAACGTGAGCTGGTGCCTGCCAATGGCTATCCTATAGAATTTATAACGGTCAGTGGCTTTAACCGAAAAAATTTATTGAAAAACATAAAAACCGTGCAGGATTTACTCAAAGGAGACAGAGGTGCGAGAAAGATTATCGGTGCGTTTAAGCCGGATCTTGTCATCGGTACAGGCGGTTACGTCTGTGGCCCTGTGGTGAGGGCGGCTCATAAAATGGGCATACGAACCTTTATTCATGAACAAAATGCGCTGCCGGGGATGACCAACAAAATGTTGGAGAAGTACGTAGAGAAGGTATTTATCAGCTTTCCCGATGCAAAATCTCATTTTAAGAACAAGAAGAAATTGATCGTAACGGGTAATCCCATTCGCAGGAATTTTATTTTGGCAGGCGTTGAAAATTACAGGGAGAAATTGGGAATTGCCCCCAAAGAATTTGTAATTCTATGCTTTGGCGGAAGTAGAGGTGCCGGTGTCATCAACAAGGTCATGTCACAAACGTTGGAAGAAGTGAACAAAATTGCAGATGTGAAAGTTTTCTTTATAACCGGAAAACCCTATTATGAATCTATAAAAGAAGGGTTGGACAGCAAAGGACTTTTGGATAGGGGAAAAATTCAAATTTTACCCTATGCGGAAAACATGCATGAATATTTATTGGCTTCGGATTTGGTCATCAGCCGATCCGGCGCATTGACGGTTTCTGAAATTACAGCCTGCGGTAAAGTGTCTATCCTCATTCCGTCGCCTAACGTTACAGGCAATCATCAATATTTTAATGCAAAGGTGGTGGCGGACAAAGGTGGGGCCTTGCTCATTGAGGAAAAGGACTTGACGGCCGAAAAACTTTTCGCCAACATGATGAAAGTAAAGGGAAACAAGGCACTTTTAAATAGCATGAGTGAGGCAAGTGGGCGAATAGGCAGAATTGATGCGGCGGATGTTATTTATGAAAACTTAGGGATTTAGCAGTCACACCTTGAAGGAATGTTCATAGTATGATAACAGAAGAATGATGAATCAATTAGACATTCTGTGGAGGTGCAAATCTGTGGATAGTTACCGAATTATAGGTGGAAAGAAATTAGAAGGAGAATTGACTGTTTCAGGAGCAAAAAATGCCGTTTTACCCATATTGGCAGGGTGCATTATAACGGGCGGCGAAAGCAAAATCAATAATTGCCCCGATTTATCGGATGTTAAAAATATGATTTTAATTTTACAGCAACTTGGTTGTAAAATTAAGAGAGAAGGCAGCAGTATTCTTGTGGATTCTAAAGATATACATACATTTAGAATTTCAGAAAACCTGATGAGAGGTATGCGATCTTCGGTTTTTTTAATGGGTCCTATGATTTCCAGATTTGGAAAAGTAGAACTGAGCTACCCCGGCGGCTGTGAAATAGGGCTTAGACCCATAGATATTCATTTATCGGCACTGCGGAAAATGGGCGTTTTGATTATTGAAAAGGGCGGTTATTTGCAATGTTCTGCCAAGAAGTTGGTAGGGAGTATGATTCCTCTAGACTTTCCCAGCGTGGGTGCCACTGAAAACATCATGCTCACGGCAATGGGTGCTACGGGGGAAACCATCATTATCAATGCGGCTAGGGAACCTGAAATTGTAGACTTGCAAAATTTTCTAAACAGCTGTGGCGCAAAGATTATAGGCGGAGGAACCAGTCAAATCAGAATCAAAGGAAATGGATTTATGAAGAGAAACAGGCTCCACGATACCGAATACTCTGTCATGGCTGATCGTATAGAGTGCGGTACCTTTCTCTGTGCGGCAGCCATAACCGGCGGTTCTGTCCTTGTCAACAATATAGATGCCCACTCTCTTACGATGACCCTTTCAAAACTGGTTGAGGCAGGCTGTGAAATAGGCACCGGAAACGGTAAAATTCATTTGAGCGCACCGGAAAAACTCACGGCGGTGGATTGTATTAAAACCCAACCCTATCCCGGGTTCCCAACGGATATGCAATCTCAATTTTTATCGGCTATGACGGTGGCTAAGGGGACCGGCATTATTACGGAAACCATCTTTGAAAATAGATTTAAGCAGGTGGACCAGTTGAGGAAGATGGGCGCAAAGATATCGGTAGAAGGCAGAAATGCCATTGTGACAGGTGTACCCTATCTGACGGGCGCACGGGTATGTGCAAAGGATTTAAGAGGGGGTGCCTCCTTGGTTTTGGCAGCATTGGTTGCAGAAGGGGAGACGAAAATAGAAGATATTTTCCATATTGATCGAGGGTATGAAAATATGGAAGAAAAATTGTTGCGTATGGGTGCGGACATTGTTAGAATTTAACCAACCCTAGCAAGAATTCACCCACATTTTAGGTGGTGGGCGTATGTCACTGAATGGAGAATGGAACAGAATAAAAAAGGGGGATGAGATGAGCGTAAGGGAAAAGCCGCAAAAACAAAAAAAGAAAAAAAAGAGACGAAAAAAAAGATATTTGCTGAAGTTTATTCTGGTTATCATTTTTTGTGTTGCTCTGTATTTCTTCTTATCTTCCAATATTTTTGATATTCAGAAAATTACAGTAAGCAATAACAATTATTATACCAAGGAGCAAGTCATCGGTATTGCAAAACTAAAACTTGGGGAAAATATTTTCGCGGCGGATATGTCTGCAGCAAAAGAAAAATTGCTTTTAAACCCCTATGTGAAAACGGTGAAAGTCAGTCGAAAACTGCCTGCTACAGTAGTGATTACTATAGATGAGCGTAAAGAATTTGCATCCGTTCCCTATGGGAAAGAATTCGTTTTGATTGACAAGGAAGGCATGGTTTTGAGAAAAACAGAGGTGGAACCGGCCTTACCCCTTTTGGTGGGTATGACTATGAAAAACATAGAGCCGGGAGAACCCTTGGAGGTGGAAGAAAATTCAGTTTTATCCGATACGCTAAGATTAGTAGACGAGATGGGGGAACATGAGTTATACTTTAAGAAGATTGACATTTCAAATGTGATTGTAAGAGCTTATGTTTTTGATCAGTTAATTTGTGAAGGCACACCGGAAAACATATTAAAAAGCCTGGAACCATTGAAAGAGGTGCTTTATGGTTTGTACGCTCAAGGAATTGAGAGAGGTGTTTTAAAAGTGGGCAGTGACCAGTTGATCCCGTTTAACCCTGTAGTAGATTAGGAGAAGGAAAATGAAAAAATACAGCGGCATGATTGTAGTAGGGATACTCTCTCTATTTATCGGACTTGTTTTGTATGTACAAATAAGCACCACCCAAAGTTCTGATATTGGCGGACTGGTTCCCGTGGCAAAAGCCAACGCATATGCGGAAAAATTAAAGAGCGTAACGGAGGAAAAGGATGCCATCGTAAAGGAATTGGTGGCTTTGGAAGAAAGAACAGACAAGATCGAAAAAAATAAAGCGGACGAAGACTTTTTTATGAAAGGAATTATGTCTGATTTGGAAAAATATAAAATTGCGGCCGGTGTGGTAGATGTCCACGGCCCCGGCGTGATCATTACAGTGGACGACCCTATTCCAACAGGGGACATTGTAGATGATATTAGCATGATTATGTCAAATTACGACCTTTTGCTCAGCGTCGTCAATAAACTGAAAGATGCGGGGGCAGAGGCGATTTCCATTAATGAACAGCGAATTATTGCCACCACGGAAATCAGTTTGGCAGGGAACAACGTGAATATCAATACCGTTCCCACGGCACCCCCTTATATCATCAAAGCCATTGGAGATTCCGATACGTTGGTTTCCACACTGACCATTCGCTATGGTATTATTGACCAAATGAAGGACAAGAATAAGTATGGATTACAAGTGGATATTAAGAAAAAAGGGGACATTGTCATACAACGATACGGCGGCATTATTAAGTTTAAATATGCACAACCTGTAAAGACTGAGGAATAAATCATTATGAAGATAAATGTTAGGATTGTTGGGATTTTTGCCCTATGCTTGGTCATGGGTTTTTCCTTTGTGCTGCTGGCAAGAGGGGGAAATGGAATGCCCCAGTATGTGTCGCCCAAAACAATCAGCGATTTAAAAGTGAATATACAGACGGCAAAAAAGGAAATTTTAAACGATAAAAAACTTGTGGCTGCCGCAGAAAACCGATTAAAGCAATACGAAGAGTTGTCTAAAGTAGACGACAAAGCTTTGGAGAATAAGCTGACAGAAGAACTGAACTTTTACAAGGTGGCCAGTGGGGAAACGGAAGTAAGAGGACAAGGTGTCAAGATTATTGTGGATGACGGAACCAGAGAATTGTATGAGGGAGAAAATGTAAATACGCTATTGGTACATGATTCCGACATATTGGGCATCCTAAACGAACTGAGAAAGTCAGGTGCGGAAGCCATTTCTGTAAATGGGCAAAGGATTACCAATACCACAGCGATTTCTTGTTCCGGGTATACCATCAGAATTAATGGCGTTTTTTATGCCAGACCTTTTGAGATTCATGCCATAGGGGATGCCAAGAAAATGGCAGAAACCCTCAATGGACCCGAAGGAACGGGAACGGTTTTAAAAATGTGGGGTGTCATCTTTGAAATGACGGTAGAACAGGAAGTGGTGATTCCCAAATATACAGGAGATCAAACATATCAATACGCAGTGAAAGTAAAGGAAGGTGAAATGAAATGATAATCGCAATGATAATTGGTCTTGCAAGTGGAGTGGTTTTGGGGCTTGTGTTTAATATCACCTATCCTACAGAGTACTCTTTTTACATTACCATGGGCCTTTTGGCAGCTATGGACTCTATGTTGGGTGCAGCACGTTCCCATTTAGAGGGAAAATATAACAATTTAATCTTTATTTCAGGGTTTATTGCCAACGCTCTTTTGGCGGGAATTTTAGCCTTTATCGGAGACAAGTTGGGTGTGCCTTTGTATTATGCCGCCATCCTTATATTCGGCGGAAGACTGTTCCAAAACTTGGCGGTCATCAGGCGGCTGATTATTGATAAATACATGGAAAGAAAGAAAAAAAGCAAAGAATAGCCTGGATTTTCCAGCTATAAAATACACGGGATGCCATTGAAGAAAATGGGGAAATAAAAAATTGAATAGAGAACAATAAAAAAGCTTCTCAATAAGAGAAGCTTTTTTATTGTTCTTTATTGGATGACGCCGGCATCTGTGGTAGGGGTAGGTACCGGTGGGTATACAGTACTTTCGGGTGTTGTCACAGGCGGAACCGGCGGTTTTACAGCAGGGGGTGAAGGTGTCTGCGGATCTAAAACAGGTTGTGGTTTCCCTTTGGGTTGGGGTAGGGAAACCGGTTTTCCGTTTACCATCAGAACGCCCTTTACAATCAATCGGCGTGCACTTGAACCTTTGGGGTGGCAGGTGATTAAGGTAATGGTGGGAATTTGGGTGGTTTTCAGAACGGACACATCCGAAGGTGACACCACGGCAATTTGATTCACGGAGTAAGTAAAAAGCTGGCCATTGTAAGTAACGTTGATCAAATCACCCACCTTCACCTCATTTAGTCGACTGAAATAAGTACCGAAAGTGTAATCTCTATGGGCAGAAATGGCACAATTGCCAACTTGACCCGGCAGAGCGGAGCCGATTACATGGCCGGCACCAAAACGCATTTCCTTGTTGGAAGAGCCTTCCAGTAAAATTTGGTCTGAGGAAATGGCGGGAATTTCAATACGGCCTATGACGTTTTCTATGGCATGGAGCTTGGTGTTCCGTGCCTTAAGCGCCTCCTCTGTAGTCAGACGATCCGAAAAACCTTCCGTCAAAATGTCGGCGGAGGGAAGGCTTTCTAAGTATTGTGCATACATCCTTTCTTGTTGAATGTGCATGTAGATACGGCCGATTAATGGGATGGCCGCAATCAAAATCCCTAGGATAATGAGCCAGGTAGATAGTTTTTTCATCAGGAGCCTTTCCGTTGCCATAAACAGCTGAATCATGGTTGGTTAAAGATTATTGACTATATCATAGCGAAAAATAGAAAAAGAAACAAGTATAAAAAAAATCTTTTTTTTATACCGGTGTTTTGTGACTGTTTTGTGACTATTGCATGTAATAATGAAAATATCAATCAAACAAGTGAGGAGTAAAACTTTTAATAGGGAAACAACGATACCGTTGAGATCCGGATAAACAAATCAAGGAGGGAGAAAGAAATGAAAAAGAAAACAGGTGGAGCTCGAAGAGCGTTGGCATTCTTGCTGACTATAGCGTTAGTGTGTACGTATACAGTACCGACG
>JAVVUJ010000109.1:0-6696 GCA_036653195.1 Anaerovorax sp.
GTGCGCATTGCCATCTTTAGCCTTTTAGGAAAAGAAGCCGACAGCTATGCACCCTTAAGCCGCCTTGCCTTTACAGATCCCATTGAAAAAGCAAAAGAGATCACAGCCGCCATCAAAGCCAATGAAAAAGTGGATTTAATCCTATGTCTTTCCCACAGTGGTACCAAAAAGAAACTAAAAAAATCAGAAGACCATCAACTGGCAAAAGAGGTAAAAGATATTGATATCATCATCAGCGCCCATTCCCATACGCTTTTCAGAGAAGTTCAGTTTGAGGGTTCTACGGCCATCGTTTCTATCGGTGCCAACGGGCGCAGATTGGGCAGGTTGGATTTGAGCCTTTCAAAAGGTGGCATTACCGTTGAAAATTATCATGCCATTCCTTTGGATCACAACATTTCCTCTTCAAAAGAGGTCACTGCCCTGATGAAAAAAGCAAAAAAACAAGTGCAGGATTCTTATTTATCACAATATGGTTATGAATTTGACCAAGTGCTGGCCTACAACCCTTATCGGTTTACGCCCTACGTTACCTTTGCAACGGAACAACAAGAGTATCCCCTTGGAAATATTGTTTCCGACTCCTACATTTACGGCGTGAAACAGGCAGAAGGAGAGGCCTATGAGCCCATTGACGTATCCATCGCTCTTTCCGGAGAAATTCGTGCATCTCTCAATAAAGGAGATATCACCGTTGCCGACGCATTTAAAGTCAATTCTTTAGGCATTGGAAAAGATGGCATAACAGGCTATCCTCTGGTCACCGGGTATTTAACGGGAAAAGATTTAAAAGCCGTGGCAGAAATCGATGCTTCCATTTCTACACTCATGCCCGATACCCAGTTATTCACGTCAGGATTATCCTATACCTTCAATCCCAATAGGATTTTGCTAAACCGCGTGGTAGATGTGGCCTTAGAACCATCACCCGGTGTACAGGAAGAAATCCAAGATGACAAGCTCTATCGCATTGTAACCGGCCTTTACGCCACGCAAATGCTTCACATGTTGGATGAAAAATCAAAAGGCTTGCTCTCCATTTTACCAAAAGACAGGGATGGAAATGCCATAAAGGACTACGAAGATTTCATCGTGGAAGATGGACGGGGAGAAGTAAAAGAATGGTTGGCCTTGGCCTCTTATTTAGAATCCTTTGAACAAATCAACGGTTTACCTACTATCCCTGAAAGGTATAAAGACCCACAGGGGCGAAAGATCGTCCATGAAGACAAACGGGTTTTAAGCATAGTAGAAAAACCAAATAAAGTATTTTTAGGCTTGGTGGCCATAAGCACCGCACTGCTTTGCGGACTTGTGAGCCTGGCAAAATTCCTTAGAAGGAGGTTCTTCAAATGACAACAGACATTCATGTAGAAAATTTTAATAACCAAAGCATCGGCGAAGAAATCGCCAATGGGATTACCCATGGCATCGGTGCTTTAGGTTCTATTGCAGGCACTGTATTTTTACTGTATTTTTCCGTTATTTCACACGATCCTTGGGCAATCACAGGATCCGCCATCTACGGTGCCTCCCTGATTCTCCTCTATACCATGTCCACCCTCTATCATTCCTTTACCAATCAAAAAGTAAAAGCAGTCTTTCAAATATTTGACCACTGTTCTATTTTCTTTCTGATTTTAGGTACATACGCCCCCTTCTGTCTCATCGTACTAAGAGGCACAGCCGGTTGGGTACTTTTCGGTGCCAACGCAGGTTTCGCCTTGGTGGGATTGATTTTAAATACCATCAGCATCAAGCGATTTCATACCTTTTCACTGGCACTTTATCTGCTCATGGGTTGGTCTATCGTGTTTGCTATCAAACCCATCTCAGCAGCGCTGTCCTTTGGCGGGGTGTTGCTATTGGTTCTGGGCGGACTGTCTTATACCATTGGGGTCATCTTCTACAGAGCAAAACATCCTCGGTACATGCACAGCATTTGGCATCTCTTTGTGTTGGCCGGCAGTGTCTTTCACTATTTTTGTATCCTCTTCTATGTTTTGTAATCTCAACATTCCTATTTTTTCATATGAAATCTTTTGATTTCTCCCCAATTCATCTTGCCTTTTCGGTAGCCTTTAAATGCAAAAATTCGTATGAAAACCAGAATAAACCGCAACACAATATTCTCGATCAAGCAAAGGCTGATGGCCTTCAGCACGTCCCCCACGTGCAACTGAATGTCCATGGCATGTACACGGGAGAAGAAGGCAATGATGGTGACCATGCCGCTAAAAAAGGCGTAAATCAGCAGGAATGTAAGCATAAAAGGCACATTAATCAAGTTAAATTGATAGGCAATGAGTATGGTCAAAAGACCAAACAATTCAATATAAGGGGACAAGAGCTCATAGATTAAAAAGTACAGAAATGAAACAAAGCTGATAATACCATAAGCAGGATTCAAAATCAACTGCTTATGTTTCCAGATACTTTGAAACAATCCGATATGCCACCGCCTTCGCTGACTCTTCAAACTTTTAAGATTGGCAGGTGCCTGACTCCAACAGACTGCATCCGCCGCATACCTGATGGAATAAGGGATTCTGTTACTTCTGCAGTAGGCATGAAGACGAATGACCAGTTCCATATCTTCCCCCACCGTCTCGAAATCGTAGCCGCCCACGGCAATGACCATATCTTTTTTGAAAAGACCAAAGGCACCGGAAATAATCAAATTTCCGTTAAATTTATCAAAGAGCAAACGGGATGCCAAAAAAGAACGATCATACTCTAAAATTTGCATACAGAGCA
The DNA here is from genome assembly GCA_036653195.1 of Anaerovorax sp. Taxonomy (GTDB): domain Bacteria; phylum Bacillota; class Clostridia; order Peptostreptococcales; family Anaerovoracaceae; genus JAVVUJ01. The sequence goes on from JAVVUJ010000109.1 coordinate 2,758, forward strand.
AAAGGTTTTTGGGCATTTTGTATTCCACCACCACACCGTCTCTCAACGTCACATCATTGACAATGCGCACCAGGCCGCCGCAGGCAATCATTGTACTGTCTTCTAAAATAGGGCGCATAATATTGTTTAATGCATCTTTTTGTAACATAGAATCTGCGTCAATACAGACAAAATATGGATATTCACTGGCATTGATTCCCATGTTCAAAGCGTTGGCCTTCCCGCCATTTTCGGTTCTGATCAACGTCACATTCACCTTCTCACCTGTGGTAATGAAAACGAATTCCTCCTCTTTACAACTCACTTTTTTCCGAATGGGCCTCTCCAACTTCTGCATGGAAAATGCCTCCACCAATACCCGGGAAGTCTCATCCTTGGAGCCATCATCCACCACAATGATTTCATACAAATTATAATCTAAAGAAAGAAGGGAGTTCACAGTATCCACCACCGTCATGGCCTCATTATAGGCAGGCACAATAATGGAGACAGGCATATAATATTCGTGGCTTAAATAATTGTATAATTTTTGTCGTTTGTGCTGTTCATAAAGAGAAATAGAGCCCACTGTCACCGATAGCAATAAAAAGGTAGAGTAGACTATCAAATAAGCCACAAAAAAAACAGCAACTCCATTATAAAAGTTTTGAACCACTTCAAATTCCATATTCATCTACCCACGCCTTTCTTCCCTCTTTAGCCGACAACTTCTGTCTTTTTCTTTTCAATCTCTCTCAATTTTTCCTGTTCTTGTTCTTGTTCCACCTCATATACCTGCCAACGATATTGAATCATGGCATTGGCATAAGGATCCTCTATCCTGTGCTCTTTAAAAAAAGCTTCTTGGGTCATGCCCAATCCGATTAAGCTATCCGCCGCATTAAAGCGCACATACCAATTGCCACTGTTTAGCGCCACATGAAGTGTATCCATGGTTTCTTTCCCCGGATAGGCCTTTATGACCGAAGCCGCAACAGCCGCAAATTCCCAAGTATGCGCAGTTTCTTCTGTGAGCATAGTAAGAAGAAGTTTCCGCATAGGCTCATAAGGATGCTTGCCAAAGTAACGAAGTATGGCCAATTTGACTTCCTGATTGATGCCATCATCCTTTAGCAATGTGTACAATTCCTGCGTATATGCCCCTGATTTCATCCTCATGTAATTCACAATGGCTGTTTGAATAGACGGCATAAACCGACGAAACTCTCCCCAAAGTTTATCCATCAGTACCTTATGATCCCCTTGAAAAACAACAAGACCGTCTGACAGCAATTTCACATTTTGATGGAGAACCTCACCATTGATGATTCGAAACGCCCGCACCACATAAGACGCATCTCCAATGGAATAAAGGGTTTTCAAGGCGTTTTCTCTCACATAAGCAGAGGAACTGCCTACAAAGGAAAGCATAACGTTGGAAATCATATCCATATTTGGCGCCTTTACTTTACTTTTTGACAGAAAATGTGCAAGATAGGCCTTCTTTTCATCGGACCTGCTTCGATAAGCACTGGTCACTCTGGCCAAAATAGGATAACTGGCTGTCAGATAGGCTGATATGGCCTCTGTATCCTTCTCCTTCATCTTGGTGATGGTTTGGTCAAAAGCAATCAAATATTGAAGGTGCAATAACTTTTCATAAATCTTTTCTTGAACAGATGGGTCAACCATCTGATGATCTTTCATACGCACAAGTTGTCCTGCAATCATAAGCTCAAAAGCCTGCTTTTTTCTTTCAAGAGACTTCCCGGAATAATTGCGATACAATACATAGGACATGTTAAACAAAAGCATACACACGCAAATATAAATATATAAAAATACAAAAATCTCTACACGCATTTAAGGATTCCCCCAAATCTTTTGCATATCATAATAGCCCTGTTTCAATCTTTCATGATACGTCACCTTGGTGCCCCAGCCCTTTAACTTGGCTTTAAAAAGTGGGATATTCTTGTTTTTTTCACCGGCGATTCCTATATATATGTCATCAATGGGCAGCTTTTCAATGCCATAATGCAAATAATAGTCATCGTGTATGATCATTTCAGAGGGATTGGAAAAATTCAGCAGCTGCCAAGGAATTTTAATCTCTACATACTCTCCGCCAAAGCAAAAGTCAGCCAAAGAGTCAAACCCATCATCTCCCGGGTTGGCATTTCCATAAGTGAGCAACCCTGTTTCATAGGTTTCGGACACAGCATTGGGATCCTTTGTATGGAGCATTGTCGACGTTTGCAGTATCAAATCAATATTCCTAAAAACCGGTGTGTCCACAGCAGGGGGATTTTCGTAGGCATCTCTATGATCTGTTTCATGAAAAAACATGGCTCTCAAACACGCATAACGCTCTTGCACCACAATACGGCTGTTTTCTTTACCGTCAATGGTGAGCACAAAATCTACAGGTCGTTGAAATCCCACGTCATAGTTTTCACAATACCGACTCCCGGATTTGGGCGTAGAGTCTATTGGAATATAAAGGGTATCCTACTCCTGAAAGACCTTCTTATATGCCAGAAGATAGATAAATTTTTCATCATATTTCATAGACAAGCGTGTGTCCCCATTGTCTGCAATCAGGTCTTCCGGCTTCCATTCGGAACGGTCTCCATCTACATAGCAAACACTCTCTTTTTTCCCCGGATCAAAAGCCAAAAGCCCAAAGTACTGCTCATTGGTCTGATAATCACTCCAATAAGGTGTTTTCAAAAGGTCTATGCCGTGCATGGTATTCCAGGTACGTTTAAACCATTCATCCTGCCAAGAAAAGAGGATGGAGCCGGCACATCCTGCAGCCTGAATATCTTTATAACAGGCAACCAAAGCTTTCCCTTGGTCTTTCTCTGACATAGCCCCTTGATTTCTCTCCGTATTTTTATCCCTTTGAGCCATACCTCTGGACGTAGGTATGCCAAATTCGGCAATGACCACCGGTATGGTGTGATATTCCTGCAGCTTCCGCAAATACGCCTGATACGTATTCACAGCGCCCGTCTCATCTGTAAAAGTTGCTGCTTCCTCAAAACAACTTAAATAGTCCGGATAATAGGGATAGACATGATAGGAAGCAAACGTCCCTGAAATGAATTCTTCAGTCATTTTAATATGCTCAACATCTACCTTTGCAATTTTATGAAAAAACGTTGCAATGTCTTTTGGATAATCAAAAGGATCTGTGGTGGGCCAATTTGAAAAAGCCATCAATCGCTGTGTATGATAACGCTGACTTTCATAGGCAATCATCTCATCTCCTACTCTGGCAAGCATGGCCTCAAATGGCGTGGAATCCCGTGTTGTATACAGATACTTTCCGGTATAGCTGGATTGATCCTTCTGCATATGATTGGTATACACCACGGTGGCATCCTCCCACTCTACCCCTAAAATATAGCCCATTACCCAAGGAGATATATCGTTTCTGTAAGAACCGCTCCCCTTATCACTGCTGTTTGTCAGCCTTTTATTTCCATGAATCACATCCACCAAATCCAAGCTGTCATGGATGAATGCATCTATAAATTCCTTGTCATAAGCGTCTACTCGAGAATTTTGCACATAGTCATTTACCCACACACCATGAAGGACATATAAAGGTTTGTCGTTGTCTTTGTTGTATTCATAAACAGCGTCATAAAAATCGTCGTGTAAAATAGTATAGACACGAATGGTATTGGCACCCATGGCGGAAATTTCTGCAAACCACCGAAGATAGTCTTCCTTTGTGATGCCATATTCTGTAGCAAAATAACCGGGTATGCCAATGCCCATATTGACGCCTTTTATCTCAAAGGGCTCATACCCCTTTCCTTTGTTCATGTATAAGTCCTTCTCTATATTTTTCACAAAGGTGGTGGTTTCCTTTTGGTTTAAATCAATATAAAAGCCCAGAGAATAGTAGGCATAGTCTGCCGCAAATAGTACTGCTACCAGTATAAT
>JAVVUJ010000110.1:0-6489 GCA_036653195.1 Anaerovorax sp.
ATCCAGATCAATGGTTCCCTGGTAATATCTTGTCCTTTTGGGCAGATTTTTCTCTAAAAGACTTTTTTATGAATTCATATTCAATTTGTATATCTATTTTTTCATATCAAATTCAACCAACTTATTACTCAATTGCCTTCTGGTGATTCCCAAAATATTGGCCACGCTGTTTAGGTCTCCTTCTTCTTGGTTAATAATTCGCTGAATATAGGCAGCCTCCACTTCTTTTCGCACTTCGCGTAGTGTCTGATTTTCGCAAGTTACATGAGGTTCCCTATCATTAATCTCTTCTTGAAATACAGTTGCCTCTTTAACAGGTACTTTAGGCTCTCCTACGTGGTTTTGTGAAATGCCATAATTGGATAAATGACTGGCTTTTACCATCCCATCATCTGCCAAAACCACCAACCGTTCAATAATATTTTTTAGCTCTCTGACATTTCCCGGATAATGATAAGTCAATAAAAATGTCATGACTTGAGGCTCTATTTCTTTGATTCTTTTTTTCATGTCTGTTTGGCTTTTCTTTAAAAAGTAGTCAATAAATGATGGCAAGTCTTCTTTTCGTTCTCTCAATGGCGGAATTTCAATAATAATCGTGGACAGTCTGTAGAATAAATCTGCTCTGAAATTTTCTCTTTCTATTTCCTGCTCCAAATTTTTATTGGTGGCAGTCAAAAGGCGAAAATCTACATCGATGGCAGCATTGCTACCAACAGGGTACAACTTCCTGTTTTCAATGACTTTCAGCAATTTAGCCTGCGTAGATAAAGGAATATCTCCTATTTCGTCTAAAAACAAAGTGCCATGATCGGCATCTTCAAACCGACCGATGCGCTTATAGGATGCCCCTGTAAAAGAGCCTTTCTCATGTCCGAAAAGTTCTGATTCCAATACGGATTCCGGAATGGCATGGCAATTCAAATCCACAAAGTGATTGTTTTTTCTTTGGCTACATCGGTGAATATATCTGGCAATCACTTCTTTTCCAACGCCGGATTCGCCCAATATTAAAATATTCGCTGTGCTGTCTGCTGCTTTTTTTGCAATATCCAACATATCTTTAAAAGAATTGTTCTTACTTTCCAGAAGATAATCCGTGGTGTTCAGTTGATCTCTCAATCGTTTGTTTTCTTTAACCAAAGAGTTTAACTCTTCTATTTTTTTCATTTCTGCCAACAACTGCTCCGGATTTTGCCCCTTTGTCACATAGCTGTAGGCCCCGTTTTTCATAGCTTCTACTGCTTTTTCAATGGTTCCGTAAGCTGTCATCATGATCACTTCAATTTCCGGGTACTTCTGCTTCACTTCATTAAGCAATTCATTTCCGTCCATCTTGGGCATCATCAAATCGGTCAATACAATATGGAATTCTTTTTCCGCCAATTTTTTCATAGCCTCATAACCATCGTTGCAAGTGTCTACTGTATAACCTTCTCCTTTTAAAATCACACCCATGACATCGCAATAGTCCTGCTCGTCATCTACCACCAGTATACTTAAATCTTTATGCGCCATGATTAACTCCCTCCCATTTTGGTATTTCCACCGTAAATTCTGTGCCTTTTGCCACTTGACTTTCCACAAATATTTTTCCATTCATCTTTTGAATTTCATTATAGACGATATATAAACCCAATCCGTTTCCGTCTCTCTTCTCTTTCGTAGTAAAGAAGGGATTGAAAATTTCTTCTTTAATTTCTTCCGGAATACCTTCTCCATTATCTCTGATTTTAAGGACAACCTTTTCGTCATTTTCACTGCACGCTATGATAATTTTGCCATGTTCTTCTTGTGATGTGCCGGTAATGGCATCCATGGCATTACTGGTTAAATTAATCAAAATCATATCCAAGGATTCCACTAAAACAAACACTTGCAATCCATAGGGGCATTTAATTTCCAAATCAATTCCTTCTTTTAACGCCCGGTTTCTCTGCAAAGACAAGATGGCATGGATATGGGCTTCTAAGGTTATATTTTCCCATTGATGGTTGGTACTTCTTGAGAAGTTCAAGAGATTGTCAATAATACGCCCCGACTTATCCACTGCTTTTTCTATAACGGAAATGGCTTTTTCTTTCTGTTCATCATTATTTTTCAACACATAGCAATAATTTCTAATCAGCCCCAATGGATTTCGTATTTCATGGGCAACACCTGCTGCAAGCTGGCCTACGGCAATCATTTTATTATCCTGTATCATCTGCCGTTCCATTGTTTTTTCATTGGTAATATCTTGAATGGTTACCAAAACTTTAATAACTTTTCCTTTGGTATTTTTCAGCGGAAAGATACGGGTATTATAAATTTTTCTTACAGCCGATAATTCTCGCTTCTGTTCTTCCTCTGTTTTAATGCTGTATTGAATCAACTCATTTAATTCTTTTTTCTTCTCACCTTCAAAATGGAGTACCTGGGTCAATTCTTTCCCAATAACCGTACTGCCGTCAGTCTCTAAAGATTTATAAAAAGCTTTATTTCCATTTAGTATTTTTCCTGCCAAATCAATTTCAATCATATAATAGGACACCCCATCAAAGGTAGTCTGTAGCTCATTCTTACTCTCCAAAACTTGCTCCATTCTCGTGGCCAATTCTTCATATAAGGTTTTATTGCTGCCATAAAAGATATAAAAGGCAGCCATAACCGCAGTAAGAATGATGACAAACAAAATACCAATACTTTCTGTAATTCCTCTGTTTTCAAGGGGGTAAGAGACGCCTAGCCATTTCCCCTCCAACTGTGAAAGGACTTCATTTTTATCAATTTTATATACCGCTTTATTCATAATTTCATAGAGATTTTTTTGGTTTTTATCTACAGCTATACAAAAATTGTCTTCAAATGCGTACGTACTTTCAATTGTAAATTCTTCTATATTTCCATGTTTTTTAACAAAGTAGTTGAGTGCGCCCTCGTTACCCAAAAGCCGAATTTCGCCTGAATCTCCACCCTCTGTTTTCTTGGAAAGAACTCCTTTCACCGTCTCTTCTACAGAAGGCACCTTTCTGGTATCTATGGTTTGTACGGGGCCTGCCCCGGCTCTGTAAACAAAAACCTTCCCCTTTGTAGGAATCAAGGGATTTGTAAAGCGTAAACGATCCAGCGCATTTTTATCATAGACCATAATGGCACTGTCAATAAATCCGCTTTTTAGATTGGTTTCCAGTTGGGTTTGCGGTAAAAATACGTATTCACCGGTTTCACCAATTTGACTTAAAATCAAATCCATTAATTCAACAAGCAGACCATCATATGCTGTAGCACTGTCCTTATTTTGTCCCTGGTTACCAGTGTTGTTTCCCACAGACTGAACAAAGGGTGCCAATTGATCCGAAATGCCAATGCGTATTTTTTCTTTTTTTGATAAATAGTGCTTTTCCCCCGGCGTTAAGGTCTGTCTGATGTCATCAGGCACATAAAATTTTCCACCATAGTCACTGTTGAAAAAATTATACCCGATCATAATGCCCACGAGCATAATGAGAACCAATCCAAATATTACCTTATTTTTCATATTTTTTCACCCTGGCGTATGTATAGCCAAAAACCAAAATTTCTCTTTCTTCATCTGTAACATCACTGTACCGTTTCTTTGCCTTTGCCATAAAGATAAACCCCAGCACATACCAGGAAATAATCAAAATCCACTCGTAGGGCCATTGTAAAGAGACAGGCGAAGTCACCACAAACATAACCGCAAAACTTGCCGTAAAAATAATGGCCAATATGCCCAAATATTTTCCGCCTTTAATCTGATAAGGTCTTACTAAATCAGGTTCCTTCTTCCGTAGCAACACAAAGGATACGGCCACTGTCAAATAGGCTAAAACGCCTGTAAAAGCACTCACATTCACTAGCCAAATTAACGCATTTTTTCCTAACAGGGGACCTACCGCACAGACCAATCCCACCAACCAAATGGCAGCTGTGGGTGTTCTGTATTTCTCATTTAGTTTGCCAAATATGGCAGGCAGCATTTTTGCTCTTCCCATTGCAAATATAATTCTGGTTGCCCCTAGCATAAATCCATTCCAACTGGTAAGTATGGCAAATATCCCGCCAAAAATAAAAATCTTTCCAAATCCGTTGGAACCAAAAGCGTAAGACATGGCATCCGCCACAGGTACCATGGCTGCATTTCTGATTTCTTCGGGAGCAGAAAGTGCGATGCCTACAATCATTAAAATATACCATCCCGCACCCATGATAATGGACGCCACCAGCACTTTTCCTACTTCTCGTCTTGGTAAATTCATTTCTTCTGCCGACTGGGGTATAATATCAAATCCAATGAGCATGGAGGGTACCATCATGAGCACAGCGATAAATCCCACTTTGTCTGTTACAAGAGGCCCGATATTCTGCAAATCTCCATAGGTCACGCCACCAAAGAAAAACATAAATCCTACCAAAGCCACCGCCAATGTGGCCATCACCTGAAAGATAGCTGCAGGTCTGGCGCCAAAATAATTGAGCAGACTGAGCAAAATCGCGCAGCAAGCACCCACAATTGCCCATGTAAATGACACCGGATTCCCCGCCACACTCCACAGTACCAAGGAGTTGGACAACGGGAAGATATAATCTACAGCAGTGGCGATGGCAATGCCTTCCCAAGCGGCTACGCCCACATAAGCCAATGCCACCGTCCAACTTGCAAACCAAGAGAAATGGTACCCCAGTGCTCTGTAAGCGTACACCATTTCACCCCCGGCTAAGGGTAAGGCCGCTGTAAGTTCTGCATAGGTCAGCCCCACAAGCACACAAAGTGCCGCGCCCAAAACAAAGGCGCCTATGGCGCCTACCATTCCTGCTTTATTCACCCAAACGGCTGCCAGCATAATCCAACCCCAACCAATCATGGTTCCCAGGGCCAATGCGATTACATCTGTCCGTCCTAAAACTCTGCTTAATGTTTGTCTTTGATTGATCATTGGTTCCTACCCTTATTTTATTACCATGCGAAAGCGTAGGGCGTTGATTTGCCCTTGTAGATAAACTGTACCATCCACGGCAAAGGAACAACCCATTCCTTTTCCAGTATAGCATAAATCTAATAAAAATCCCCCATTAATCTGCAAAGAATGAGTAAGTTTGCATGATAACAGGGGATTTTTTATGGTCAATCATAGGGCATTGACCTATCAACTGTTATATTTCAGGTGATGAGGCCACTTCTTTTCCACCAATGGAATCTTTTCGTTCATAAGCCGGGGTCGCATATTCTTCTCCAAACAGAAGCAAGCATCTTTCTTCTTCTGTTACATCTTTATTTTTTATCTTGGCATATCCGGCGAGAATCAGTCCAAATACGAACCATCCAATTACAAAGCCCCATTCAATGCTCTCTAAGGGTGCGGGACCCATTGGAAGATACATGTATAGGAAGAACAGTGTTACACCAATAGCCATGGTGCCTACAAATTTTGCACCTTTTACTTTGTAAGGCCTGATCATATCCGGCGCTTTTACACGCAGAACGATAAAGGATAAAACCACCATTGCATACATGATCACGACGCCAAAGGAACTGGCATTTACAAACCATTTCAATGCACCTGAACCAAGCAAGCAAGAAAATGTGGATATGGCACCGCAAAGTAGCACTGCATTGGTGGGTGTCTTATGCACCGGGTGTAATTTTCCCAAGAATGCCGGCAACATCTTCGCATTGGCAAGAGAGTACAGTACTCTTGCACCGCCGTATAAGAATCCGTTCCAGCTGGTTAAAATACCGCATATTGCGCCTACGATACAAATTTTTCCCCAGGCTGCGCCTCCGAAAGCATAAGCCATGGCATCTGCCACAGGAATGGTTCCGTTAATTCTAACGGCAGTTGGCGCTGACATACAGGTTGCGAAAATCATAGCCATGTACCAAATTGCCGCTGCACAGATGGATACGATTAAAATCATAGGAATCTTCTTAAGTGGCACGTCCATTTCCCCCGCTGATTGAGGAATAACATCAAATCCTACAAACATAGCTGGAACCATTAAAAGAACTGCACCGAATCCACTAAAGGAAGTCACCAATGGTGTTACGTTTTCAACACTTCCAAAAGCCATGCTTCCGGTTAAAAATAAAAGCCCTACAAGAATGACACCGCCCGTTGCAATGGTCTGGAAAATGGCCGCCTGTCTTGCGCCCTTTACATTGACATACGTAATAATGACAGAAGCCACAATCGCTACTAATGCCCAGGATCCATAAATATCATAGCCCTCTATACTCCAGAGATAACCGATATTGGGTATGGGAAATACGTAATTTACAGCCGTTGCAAAGGCCGGTCCTTCCCAAGCCGCTACACCCAAATAAGCAAAGGCCGTTGCAAGCCCTGCCAACACGGAAGGCCAATAGCCCAATGATTTATAGGAAAACACTACACCTCCGCCGGTGCATGGGATTGCCGGTGTCAATTCTGCGTAAGTAAGCCCTACGAAGACACAAAGCATGGCGCCCACCACATAAGCCACAAT
>JAVVUJ010000111.1:0-6451 GCA_036653195.1 Anaerovorax sp.
GCCTAAGCAATATGCAAATGATTCCGCTACAGGAATTCCAGCTGCGTCTCTCACAGATCCCGGAGCAGCAAGAGAGATACTGATTACCATCAACATATACCATACGGCTGCCAAACAAATAGAAATAATTAAAACTTTTGCAATCTTGTTCAGCGGAATATTCATCTCCTCAGCTGCCTGAGGTATGACGTCAAATCCTACAAACATAGCCGGCACCATCATGACAACAGCCACAAAACCGGAAGTGGTTGTAAACTGCGGAACCATGTTCTCAATGCTGCCACTGACAACGCTTCCGCACAGGAATGCAACACCGCCAATTGCCATGGCAATGGTAGCAGCTGTCTGGAATATGGCAGAGGCCTTGGCACCTCTATAGTTAAGGAACATTAAGATTCCTCCACCTATCACACCCACCATGACCCAAGATACATACACATCAAATCCTGCCACGGTCCAGAGATATCCAATCAGCGGGAACGGCAATAAATACTGAATTGCTGCTGCCAACGCCGGGCCTTCCCAACACGCCACGCCTATGTACGCCAAGCAGATAAACCAACCTGTGATATAGGAGGCATTGTATCCAAGACCTCTATAGGAAAATACCAATTCGCCGCCTGCTAAAGGTAACATAGGCGTCAATTCTGCATAGCATATTCCTACAAATATGCACATGATTGCACCTAAAGCGAATGCAAGGACAGCACCCCATACACCCCCTTCAGCTACCCATTGACCTGCCAGCATAATCCAACCCCAGCCGATCATAGTTCCGAAGGCTAATGCAAGAACATCTCCCATGTTAAGACTTCTCTTTAATACTTGTCTTTCACCAGACTTACTCATACTTTCTCCTCTCCATACTTAAGAAAATTTTACATCCCTTGTGTTAGAATTCATTCAATTTAAGTCATTCAGTTTTAGATTGTATTGATTCATAAACTGATTTAAAATGTAAAAAAATAGCCAATGGAATGATTTTCACAAGGATAATAAATAATTACATTATTATAATATGCAATGTTAATGCCAACGCAAAGTTTCATGAATAATGCGTCAATTCTCGGAAATTTTTTTCCTAATTCTTCTCGTCTCGGAAATTTTTTTCCTAACGTGTGGCATTTTCGGAAATTTTTTTCTCCTTATAGGCTAAGGGGCGGAAGGAAATTTTTCTTTCATTGCACGATAACCAATCACTACTATTAAAATTTTATCCTAAAAAAGAACAGCAATGGTCTCACCTGCCGTTGCTGTTCTCTTTTTCATAAAAAATTGATGAAATTTTACAGATAACTCATATTGCTTCCTTTGTTTACAGGGATATCTAACTGCGTGGGAACTGCAGGTCCAATGGGTTGAGGAACGACACCACAGTCGGTGCAAATGTCCTCAGCTGAAGCACCATTGCAATTTACAAAGGTGTCTCCCACCGTAGCAACTGCGCCAAATTCCACCGGAATAGCAACACAGATATCCTGACTGATGGTAAACGAACAGGTACCGTTTTTTACGCCGCCGCAGGTATTCTTTCCAGGCACCACCACCGGGCTTCCACAGCATTTTGTCGCAGTAGTCCCTGTTTTAGCAAAAGGGACTACCGTTACCGGTACACAGATGGAAGCTGATTGATAGCCCACCGTAGGGCAAGTCTGGGCATCTGTCAGTGCTTGTGACAAGTTGTCAGCCATAAAATCACTCCTTTCATAAGGGAAATACATCCTATTTATAACGGAAAATTTAAAAAATATCGTCTTTTGTCTTTCTCTCTTTTCCATCTTATGCTGACACCTACCAATCTGACCCTTCTGTTTCTTGTACTATTAAAATTTCTGTTGAATATCTTCCCGTATCCAATCCTATATAATCCAGAAACTATGCATTAAAATGTTGATTTTAATTGAAAATTGTAATCTTCTGTCGTATAATATTAATGTCAACCAATATATATGCAGTAAGGACGATATGATATGACTTATTTAGCTCTTGGAATCATTGCTTTTTTATTATTTTACATTTATGAAGTACATACCGTTACAGGCCGTTATGCGCCTTTAAAGCTGTGTTTTTTTACCGGAATTGTGCTTATTCTGTTTTCAACTTGCGCTGCTGTGGTTTCTTCCATAGCAACCATGGATATAGACCCTTTTAGAGTGGCTATTTTCGGAATATTCGCTGTATTTTTTCTCGTTTTACTTTTGTATTCACTTTTTTTTGCGGTGCCTTTTTCAAGCACTTATATAAAAAGTCAAAGTTTACAGAAAAAAACAGTTTGTAGGATCGGAATGTATGCATTGTGCCGCCATCCCGGCGTTCTCTGGTTTTCTGGATTTTATTTATTTCTTTGGCTTTCATTTGGCGGTCAACTGCTTTTATTACAGTTTCTTATTTATTGCAGTTTCAATTTACTCTACATTCTTATTCAGGATAAGTGGAGTTTTTTAAAGTGTTTCGATGATTATTTGGATTATAAAAAAAATACGCCTTTTTTAATCCCAAATAAGAAAAGTATTCAGCGTTGCTTCGAGACCTTAAAATCCCATAAGGAGGATCGTAAATGATGATATTCGAGGAGAAATTGAAGAAGCGGCAGTATGATGAAATTTGGAGTGAGTACTGCGGTTTTTTGGATTTGGATATGGAAAGTTACATGAGAATTCAAAAAAGGCTTATGTTGGAACAAATAGAATTATGGAGTCAATGTGAACTTGGAAAGGAACTTTTACACGGGAAAACCCCTTCAACCATTGATGAGTTTCGTGCAGCCATTCCACTGACCACCTATGAGGATTATGCCGACATTTTGCTTCTAAAGAAAAAGGAAATGCTTCCCGACGAACCCATTATTTGGATTCAAACCACATGGGAAGGGGGAAGACATCCCATTAAAGTCGCTCCCTATACACGGGGAATGCTTGAAACCTATAAAAATAATATACTGGCTTGCCTTATTTTATCCACCAGTACACAAAAGGGACAATTTGATGTTCACGCCACAGATAAAATCTTATATGCCCTGGCACCTTTGCCTTATGCCACAGGGCTCTTTCCCCTTGCCCTCAACGAAGAAATTAGCATAGAATTTTTACCTCCTGTTAAAGACGCCGTTAGGATGACTTTTAGTGAACGCAACAAGCTAGGTTTTAAGATGGGTATGAAAAAGGGAATTGAGTTTTTCTTCGGTCTTGGATCTGTTGCTTATTATGTAAGTTTAAGCCTGACATCTCTGGGAAAATCAAGCAAAACTGGCTCTAAAATGGGATTATTGAGCTGTTCTCCTAAAATGCTCGTTAAACTGATTACCGCCAAATACCGCTGCCATAAGGAAAATCGTGGGCTTTTACCCAAAGACCTGTTTAAGTTAAAGGGATTTATGTGCGCAGGAACCGACAATCGCTGTTATAAAGATGATCTGGAAGAAATGTGGGGTATCAGACCTATGGAACTTTTTGCCGGTACAGAACCCACTTGCATTGGCACCGAAACTTGGACAAGGAACGGCATGTACTTTTTCCCCGATGCTTGCTTTTATGAATTTATACCTGAGCGGGAAATGGAAATGAATTTCCATGACCCAAATTATTCTCCCAAAACCTACCTTCTTGATGAAGTGGTGGTGGGTGAAAAATACGAGCTTGTCATATCAGTACTAAAAGGCGGTGCCTTTGTGCGATACCGTGTAGGCGATGTTTATCGCTGTGTGGGAACGGAAAGCAACGCCGATCAAACCAAAATACCCCGTTTTGAATATATTGACAGAGTTCCCTCTGTTATAGACATTGCAGGCTTTACACGTATAACCGAGAACTCCATTCAGTCGGTCATTGAACTTTCTGGGTTGGATGTGGAAAACTGGGTTGCTGCAAAGGAATACAACGCAAACAATCGCCCTTATCTGCATTTGTATGTGGAAATGAATGAAAAATCCATTGCCCGTCAAGCAGTTGGAAAAGAGCTGTTAAAGGAGCATCTCAGTATCTACTTTAAATACATTGATGATGACTACAAAGATTTAAAACGAATTTTACAAATGGATCCATTGGAAATCACCATGCTAAAATGTGGAACCTTTGCGCTTTATAAGAAGCAAAATGGTAAATTGCTTCGTCATGTAAATCCCCCTCTTTATGAAATTAAAGCACTGGTCCAATTACAAGATCTTAACTTTGAATTTTTGGGAAAGGTTGGCGTATAATGGGAACTTTTATATACATCCCTGTCATTGGCGTTTTTTGTTATATGTTTCTCTTTATGACATTGCTTGCCGCAAAGAAAAACAAAATAATTAATGGTTTTTTATTGGTACTGACTGCCATGATTTTTTGGACAGGCGGTTCCTTTTTCATGCGCTTAGAGCTTTGGCCATCAATAAAATTTTGGTATGACATCTCTATTTTAGGTTTGCTTTCTTTAACGTATGCTTTGTTTAATTTTGCCTGTGCCTTTGTGGGTTCTCCCGAAAAATTTTACAAACGTTTTTGGGTCATCTGTCTGATGCTGATCAATATCATCAATATTTCCACAGGATTTTTCTTAAAGGCACCCACCACGGTCCTAGAACAAAACGGACAAACTTCTTTTATTTACAGCACCTCTTGGCCTGTAGTCTTTTTATTTATTTTTTGTGGTGCGATTATTACTCATATGTTACGTATTTTTTATAAATACTGTAAGCGTGATGAACTGTCAAAAAAACAGTTTATGCCTATTTTAATTGGGATTATTATCATGTTTGCCGGCCACATCGGATTTCTTTTTCCATTTTTAAGCGGATTTCCCACTGACATTCTTGCAGGTGTGCTCACTTCTTTCTGTATGTTTTTTGCACTCTATAAGCGTCGACTTTTCAAACTGACCCTTCTAGTCTCTCGCGGAAGCTGCTATGCCATGTCAGCCGGACTTTCAATTGTCATCTTTATAAATATGATTGGTTTTATAGAACACTTTATCCTGGCACAATTTTCAGATTTATCCCAATATTTAACGCTTATTATCGCACTTATCTTTACATTTTCCACCTTTTTAATCTATTTCATTATGAAAAAGTTTGTAGACGTTGTGTTTATAAAAGAAGAAATGAATCAAAGCGAGAACTTGAAAAAATTTAGTTTTGCGGTTTCCAATAGTCTCAAAATAGATGATATTTTGGGAAATTTAGTGGATGTGATTCAGGATACCATTTCCGTTAAACGTGTTTATATATGTATTCCAAATTCCAACGATACAAAGTTTATCATCGTGCATAGCACCAGTCCTTTAGATGAAAAAACTTTTTGTCTGCGGAAAGATAACCCCATTGTACTCTGGCTTGAAAACAATAGTGAATGCTTGCTAATGAAGGATTTCAAACGTACAATTGGCTATCGTTCTGTATGGGAAAACGAAAAAAAACAAATCAGCGCCCTTGATATAGAATGTTTCGTTCCCTTAAAAGGCGAGGAAGGCCTTGTAGGAATCGTATTGCTTTCCGGAAAAGCACGTGGCCTATCCTACACTTATGATGATTTGAATTTTCTTTCCTCTGTGGATTCTATTGGTTCCATCGCTTTGAAGAATTCCAGACTTTACCAAAAAGCATTTCTTGAAGCTAGGACAGATGATCTTACAGGACTGTTAAATCGGAAATATTTTTACGAAACACTAAACGAGGAGTACGAGAAAAATAAAGAAAAATCTTTAACATTGATTATTTTCAATCTTGATGACTTTAAATTATATAATCAACTTTATGGAAATAAAGAAGGAGATATTGCCCTCAGACGAGTTGCTGATATTTTGAAGGCAAGTGTTGGAAGTAATGGTTTTGTGGCAAGATACAGCGGCAAAGAATTTGCGGTCATCTTACCCAACTATGATCCCTTAGCCTCCAAAAAACTTGCGGAAAACATTCGTGGGCAAATACGTTGCATAAACAAAAGCGACTCCAATTATTTATCAAAAACCCTCACTGTAAGCATTGGCATTTGTGCAGCGCCTTACGTTGCCCATAACGTTCAGCAGCTGATTCACTATGCGGATTTAGCCGTATATAATATAAAAAGAAGTGGTAAAAATGCTGTCATGATTTATTCCGCAGACAATGAAGAGACTGAAGAACGAAAAAAAATAGATGAGCATACTGTTGAAAAAGTTTACTCAGAATATGCAAACACCATCTTTGCTTTAACCGCCGCAATTGATACAAAAGATCATTATACCTTCAATCATTCCCAAAATGTGGCATACTATGCGTCTGAAATCGCCTTTGCTATGGGCATGGATGCTGAATGCATAGAAATCATCAAAGAATCCGCTTTGTTACATGATATCGGAAAAATAGGCATCCCCGAACACATTCTCAACAAACCGGGAAAACTCACAGATGAAGAATATACCATCATGAAAGGGCATGTAGAAAATTCCATTGGAATTATTAAGCATCTTCCGTCCTTAGACTATGTCATTCCTGCGG
>JAVVUJ010000112.1:0-6412 GCA_036653195.1 Anaerovorax sp.
GGTGATAATATACAGCTTAAATTCCGGCGAAATCCAAGAGGCAAACTCAAAGGCAATATCTTTGTGTGCATATGTTGCTGCGTAACGACCCTGTTTAGTCGTCACCCCAATGGCGTGAATATCCGTTACCCACTTTTTAGGTGTCATAACAAAGGCGTTACTGCCTGAGTCATTTTTAATTGCCTCGAATTCGAGGTAATTAAAATCAGGATTATTTAGCTGTTCCCATAGGCCCAAAAACTCAATGGTGCTTCGGTTTCGCATCCAGTTTTGAATTACATAACCTGGGTACTCTGAGTTTTTGTATTTCGCAATATCAGTCAGAGATATATAATCGTCATATCCGCCATCCGAGACAACGGAAATTTGCATTCCTTTGGCACTGATTTGTGCTTTTAAAGATTTTTCAGTTCCCATTTCTTACCTCCAGTGTTTTCCTAATTATAACAAAATATTATTGGAATGTCTTGCCTTTTTCTATAATTCCGCACTAATTTCGTGAGAATTGCAAAAATCAACATGAATTTTTCCATCTCGAAAAACCACTACCTTTTCAACAAACCGATCAATGTGTTCTTGCGTCAGTACCATCGTATCTGCAAGCACATTCAGGATATGTACAGATTCCAACGTTTTGGTTTTGTGAATTTTCTCATCATTCAGTAACTGTGTGAGCAGAGTCGCTCGTTGATTCAGATTATCTATTTTCGTTTGATAGCCACTTTTAAGCCCCATATATTCTTGCTTGCTCAGTATCTTGTCGATAACGGAGCGAGACCACTTAGCATTTCCGGAGGGAGCAACCACTTGATCCGCTTCCAGTTCGGCAGCGATACCGCCGAACACAAAACTTGCGCATATACAGGTTTACACTCTACAGAAAGACAAAATTCGAGGTAAAAAGCCACTTTTGAGCATAGAAAAAGACAGACCCATCTGTAAAAACAGGTCTGTCTTTTTGGTGCGGATAACAGGACTTGAACCTGCATGAAATTGCTTTCACACGGACCTGAACCGTGCGCGTCTGCCAATTCCGCCATATCCGCATGCACTTTACTTTTTAATTCTACTCTATTTTTTAAGAAATGTCGAGTAAAAAATTTAAAAATAGAAAAGTTTAAGTTACTATTTTAGATATATTAAAGAAGAGCTCCTCTTCGGCGGTGTTCCATCAGACCCTCTTATTACTATGGGCTACGGTTGGGTAAAAATGCTAAGTTTGGATCTTGTTTCCTCCTATATAGGAAACCCAAAATGGTTATTTTTCGTGTGAGGGAAGCCAACGCTACGCACTGAACAACACAAATACCTTAAAAACGTGGTCTTCGTAACTAATCCGAAAGCTGCCCCCATGTTCTTCCGCAATGCTTCGAACCGAGGAAATCCCAATACCGCCGCCCTTATGCTTTGTGGAAAGAAACTCCTCCCCATCCATAAGAATCTCTCCATCATAGCTGTTTTCAACAATAATTGCCAGCTGTTCGCCTACAGGCTTTGCCTTCACCCTAACAAATGCCGGCTGCTTCTCTTGTTTCACACAGTTTTCAACCGCATTTTCCACCAAATTTCCAAAGACAATACATAGATGATAGTCCAAAATTTTCAGATTGTCAGGAATATCTACAGACACGCCCATGCTGATACCCTTTTGTTTTGCAAGGGCTATGTAGTGACGTAAAATAATATCCACAGAATGATTGCTGCAAACAGGAACCTCTTCCTCATCGGTAGATTCTTCAAAATAACTTTCCAAATAGTGCTCCAAGCCTACTAAATCCCGTTCTTCCGTATATTTGCGAATCAACAACAAATGATGTCTCCAATCATGGCGCAATCTTGCCGTTTCTTCCATATTTTTTGTCAACTTCTCATATTGCCCTTTCTGCATAGCAAGCTGTTTTCCCATCAAATTGACACGTTCATTCCACTTATATACATCATACGATTCTAAGATCATATTCAAGACAGCAAGATATGCCAAATATGCGAAGGTATTTAAAAGCAAAAGCAAAATAAAATCCTCACAATTGGACTGCTTAAAATCAATGCCTCCAAAAGAACTTAATTGACAATATAAAAAATAAGAAAGGGGCAAGGCATATAAATATTTCCACTGCATAAAATCAATCCCTGTCTCTACAATTTTTCTAAACAAATGCCCAAAAAGGTACCAGAGAAAAGGTGTAGCGACAGCCAAAACCATCACCGAATAAAGCAAGTAATTGAAGTGTTCAAACCAGGGTAGAAGCATAGGAAACAGTTGAAAAGAATTGAGAAGCAATGCACATGCTATCAGGTTGTTTTGAAATGCGAACAACACTAAAAAAACAAAGAATAATTGTAAAAAGTTGCTTTTAATTACGTGAACCATAAAAGAAACTGATACAGCAATCCATACCACTTCTGCTAGATATTGGGCAACTACAAAAGGTGCTTGAATTTCAAAAAAAAGCACATCACAAATGGCGGTAAAAAGTACCCAAAAAAATACAATACCACAGGTTTTCGTCCATTTGTATCGTAATTTCGATTTAAAGGGTGTCAAGACAAGAAATACATAAACACTACTATGAATAAAAACATTAATAAAATAAAATGGCCAAGGAATATGCGGCATCTCTCGCCCTCCTCTCCGGTTTATGTGAATGATACCCATGATTGTCTACAATTTACTAAAAAAGTGATTCCCGTGACCAAATTGGCCTATCATTTTCCACACAAATCACTTTTTGAATGGGATGAATATTTTCCGTCAGTAAAGAAGGTCAACTGGTTTCCGCCCTTTTCCTTTGATTGGTACATAGCCAAATCAGCCTCTCTCAACAGGTTTTCAAAATTCCCGGTATCAGCGATACTCGTTGCACCCAAACTAATATGCACGCCCTTTAGCGCATCTTCCTCTATGGTTGCTACGTCCCTAATTAATTGCTCCAACAGTTCCTCTGCATCCTCCACAGATCCGTAGATTACACCCACAAATTCATCACCGCCCCAACGAGCAACGACCCCTTTATTGCCAATGGAATTTTTGGAAAGTTGACTGATTTTGTACAGCACAGTATTTCCAAACAGATGTCCAAACCGATCGTTAATCACCTTAAAATGATCAATATCAAACAGGAACACCACACCCTGTCGACATGCAGGCCTTTTTAAATTACGCCCGAAAATTTCTTCAAACATCTTTGCATTTGGCAAATTTGTCACATCATCCATCCTGGCTGTCTTAAGAAGCATACGGTTATATCCGGCAATTACATAGGAAATCATCAATAAAACCAACGCAATGATAATACCAATAAAAAGCAAATCCCGATTAATTTGAGACGCTAAAATCTGCGCCGTTCGCGTCGTATCTTTTTGAACCACAATATACCAATCCAAATTATCAATATACTGGGTAATCAAGCAATTATTTGTACCACCCTCTTCATACCAAAATGTTTCCATAGAAGTTTTATTTCCCACAATTTGATTCTTCAATTCAAATGTCTTGGGATCGTCAAAGAAATTTCTGATTTCAATATTTTCATTCTTTGAATCCACCTGTACCAAGCCCTGGTCATCCATTAAAAAAGCTTTCAAATCATAGTCTTGTTCATATTTTCGCAACATTTTCTGCAGATGGCTCATCTCAACACCAACACCCACTACGCCTTGTAAATTGCCTTCCTTGTCCTGAATTCTGCAATTTGCAAAAACCGTCAATCTATTGTGATTGGCCTCATCCCAGTCTACATCCAAATCGTACAATTTTTTACTATTTATAAAATCATAATACCAAACATCATGGGCATCGTCCGTACTTACCATCTTATTGATGCCATCTTGACAATAATAAGCCCCACTTTTTGAAGATATTACCGACATAGCATACCCATATTTTTCCTTGTACTCTGTTAAATATCGCTCCATAAGTGCAGTCTGACTAGGATTATCTGCCTCATAAGACTCTGCTACAAGCCAATTTTTCAGGAATACATCGTTCGCCATAGTCTGCCCCACAAAAATGGGTTTTGTAAGACTGTTATCAATTTCAGCATAAATGATAGATGAGGACAGCCTTGAAATATTCTCAATATCGTCATTTACAATCTTTTCAAAACTATTTTCATTGGTAAACAAAATAATCAGTACACCTACAAGAATTGTCAACCCTACCCCTATTTTCATTAATAATTGCGAATATTTTTTCATGGGCGTATCCTTTCTAAACTGTTCCTTATGCTCTTATAATTCCCAATATGTAATCCATATATCTGTTTTTGATTTCTTTTTCCCGTTTCTTACCCATAGAAATATATTCTCCATTCTTGATCAAGAAAAACAGCCCTTCCACTTTTTTAATTTTGTTCATATTCAGAACCATCTTTCGATTACAACTTACAAATGCGTCGTGGGCACATAAAAAAGATTTTACCGCAGAAAACTTTATACAGGTTGCAATAATTGCATGTTCCGTGTGTATTTTTACATAGCAGTTGCTGTGATCAACGTATAGAATATCAGCAACGATCACTTTTCGATCTTGTCCATTCTCTTTGACAAGCATATATCCGGGAAGCACTTCACGATTTTTCGTAACCTTATCAAATTGTGTATTCATATTAAAAAGCATCTCCCCCGCCGTACCTTTTCAAGAACGAAATGTTGCAAATATTATGGTACTGATTTCTTTCGTTTGCACAATATCGCCTCATGTTTTATTTTATCATATTTTTTCAAACTAGTCCCGTATTTTACAATATGAGTATCCTTTTTACTTTCTTTTTAATGCCGCCGTAAAGGCTGAAAAAACCATGGTAATTCTAATGGATATATCATTGAAAAAGCGCCCCATATCCGTTATAATGGAACTCGTAAATAATCATAAACGAGGTATGCTATGGGTTTTATAAAAAAAAGAATGATGAATATTATTTTAATTGTTTTGGGTGTCTTTTCTATACTTCTACTCCTAGCCTTTTTTAATTACAGTGTACAAAAAAATATTGAAAAAGAAATGCGATCCAATTTAGAGGACATTCGAAACAATGCTATTTTTATGCTGAACAATGAAATTGATCACTTTTCGGACAATTTGGAGCATGAAGCAAGATTTTTTAACCTTTTGGGTCCCTTATCCGACGGAGAAATTTTGGAGGAACTTCAAAACTTTCCAAAAAATGAATCCATGCCTCGTGCCCATATCATGATGCTTGATGGAAAAGTTTATTCCAGTCTGGACGGAAGCATTAAACAATACAATCCTGATGATTTCAAAGAAATCCTACATCGTAAAAAAGGGGGCGTTTCAAATCCCCGATTCTCTCAAACCTTACATAATACCATTGTGGCTATATCAACGCCCCTCTATATCAATAACACTTATTGCGGTCTTTTAATCGGAAACTACGATATAGGTGATTTCGAAACGCTGTTTTTAAATAATTTTTTAGACGGAACTTGTTCGATTTCACTTGCCACTTCAGACGGAACCATGATTTCTCGAAGCGGCATGACACCCATGCCAAAAAACTTTAAAAAAAATATCTTTGATTTCTACTTTAGAGATGATGTGAAATTCATAGAAGGCACACCGACTGAAATGCGCAATGATTTGACCAATCATATGCCCGGCTATAAAACCTATATAAACGACGGCGTGACCCACTATCTTTCCTATGCACCCGTAGGCATTAATGATTGGTATATTGCCGCTGTTTCAACCAATCAAACCTTGGCTCATCAATCTGCTGCCATTAAGAACTATGCTTTCCAGCTAACCCTGGGTGTCTTTATGATTATGTTGGTGGCTGCTGCATTGGTTATTGCTGCCAGATCCAGAGAACAGCATGGCATTCAAAAGTTTCTGGAAGAGATGGCAAGCACCGATCCTTTGACGAAAATCTATAATAAGATTGCTGTAGAACATGAAATCGATGATTTTCTTCAGAGACACGGAAAAAATGGGAAACATGCCTTGTTAATGATTGACATTGATGGGTTTAAGCATATCAACGATTGTTTGGGTCATGCAAAAGGAGATGAGATTCTACAAGAATTCAGTGTTTCTATGAAAACTATTTTTGGTGACCGTGGCATTTTAGGGCGTGTTGGTGGCGATGAATTTGTAGTGCTTCTGAAAAACTATGGTGAAATAGAAACCATCACAGAAAAATCAGATGAAATTCGCAATGCCCTGCGCAAAACCCACGGTTCTAAAGAACAACCCAACATCTTTGCACAGACTTCTGCCAGCATCGGTATTGCCCTCTATAAAAAAGATGGCCTTACGTACCATGACCTTTACCGCAATGCGGATTTAGCACTGTATCTTTCGAAAAACGCCGGTCGAGATCGACATACATTTCAAAATCCCCATGGTTGATACCAGCTGGAATCGTAAATGTCAATAGTAAATGCGAAAAAA
>JAVVUJ010000113.1:0-6365 GCA_036653195.1 Anaerovorax sp.
GCCAGATTGCCAAGAAATAAAATGACGATGATCAACAGTAAAACAAATCCTTGTGATGTATAAAGCTGATTGTACAGAAACTTAGATGGAGTGATATCCAAGTATTTCGTAGACAATAGCACCGTTCCCACGTACATAACAGGTACCACCCACATAACCATTCTGCCTGCTTCTGCATTCATTCTTTTTCGCTCTTCCGCCAACAATCTGGCTTCTCTCAATTGAATCAAAATGTCTTCAAAAGCTAAGGAAACATTGGCACCGCTTTCTGCCGCCAACCCAATGTTGTACGCCAACATTCTGCTCCAATTTGTATTGATGCTATAGTGAAATTTTTTAGTTGCTTTTCCAATAATTTCTCCATTCCCTGTATTTCTGATTTCCAGCAATAGTGTAAACAGCAATTTTTTACTTATTTTTAGGTTTTTACCGTTGGCAATGATATGTTCCATGGCCATATAAATGTTATATTTACAAATTCTATACTGGCTTAAAAGCTCTGCAATCAACTGTTCGCCTTCAAAGCTGCCCTTTGTTCTATGGCTTTCCAACTTAGCTCTTAAGACTGCATAGGGCAGCAAGGCACTCATACTTGCCAAAAGCAAGGACCAAGTGAAGCCTGTGCTCTGCACACCCACCAAAAGTACAAGGCCAAATACCAACACAGTAGCTACCATATAATTTTTTCCACTGATTTCTACTTTCAATGTAACCAAAACCAGTTGTGCCAAATGCCGTTCCAAGGCACTGTCTTCTTTCATCATCTTGCGCCGTGCATTTAATCGTTTTCGCATCTTAATCTGCGTATAATATCCATCAATTCCCCCTTTTAAAATGAGAAATCCACCCAACCCAAAACTAAAATAGAACATTATTTTGACTAAAATAAAAAGGATTTCTGTATGATTCATGTCTTTTCACTCCTCTCCTTGGATAGGTCTAACAACTTTTTCTGAAATGCATGAAATACGGTTGGATTTTCTTCTATTCCGAAGTTTTCTTTTTCCTGGGCCATATGATAAAACCACTGCCAATTATCCTGTTCATAACTATATTTGCAAATGAGATCCATCTTTATTTTTTGGGAAACTTGATCATAATACATCTGATAAATACTCTTCATTCTCTTTTGATTCTTATTTTTAAGCTGTATAAAATGAAAAACATAATCAAAGCTGCTGGCCACTCGCTGCGCCGTATAGTTCATTTCTCCCCCTAAGCTCTTCACGATTTCCCCTGCTACGTCATAAGAAAACATGCTAGGATCCCTGGTATGAAAGGTGATTTTCATGCGCCTTGTCCCTTTATTTGCAATCTTCACCGCTGTATCCAAAGCAATCCCCTCCCGAGCTTCTGCCAATATAAAATAGTCTGCATCACTTCTCAGAAGATTTTTTGAAATATGTTTCAGTTTTTCATTGTCCGCTATAATCTGTATAATGGGTGCGTCCGGCATCAGCCTGTGCAAGGGGATTTCCGGGTCAGTCTCTACCATCACACCTTCTAAATTTTGATTTTCATAACTTTGCCAAGTGGATAGAAAGGTGGTTTTTGCACTTCTCACAGCACCTGTAAAGGCGCAGTTATAGCCCAATTCAATCATGTTTTTAAAGAGAGGAATGGCTTCCTCCGGTATGGTTCCCCTGGCCACCTGCTCTTCAAAAGAATAGGTGGGGATAATATACCGCCTGAATATGATCACGTCTTCCCCTTCTTTGGTCATCATGCCACCAAATATGGTAATTCTTGTCCCATCTAACATATAGACCTCGTGAAATTCCCGATCCAACCGTTCCTCCGGTGTTAAAAGCAAGATGGCTCGCACAAGCTGCTCTCTTCTGGCATCTTCAATGGTTTGCGTCTTTTTTACCATGACACCATCTTCCATAAAGAAGAGTTTTTTGCCGATAATCTTTGCAGAACTGCTATTGGCATATTGAGGATAAAACCATTCTGCCATGCCAGCCATACCCCAATTTTCCTGATAAATGCCATCTTCTAAAGACTCATACCAACTTGGAAATGCAACATGTCCACTCCCCATTTCTTTAATTGCGTCTCTAATTTTATTTTTAAAATAAAATACTTCCTGTTCATAACCTAAGATGGCTTTTTTTTGAAGGCGTAAAGTTTCACTTGTGGTTTCCGTTTCCTGCTGCCATTCTGACATGAATTTTCCATTAATAATTTTACACAATTTAGAGAATTCATCCTTTACCGCCACTTGAGAAGTGTTGGCGGAATAAGCTTTCGGAAGATATTGATCTAAATAAAATTTTTCCATTTTGTTTTCCTCGTCTTCTTCACAGGAATCCCCAACCGTTCCAAAACCACATCACAAATTGCCCCTATGTTTTGTATGTATTTTTGTTCTTTATATTCCATAAGCGTCTTGTATTCCATTTCCGCCTGCCGCCCATATCCGGCAAAAGCAACTTTCAGAAATTGTTCTTGTAATAGGTTTAGTCTCTTTCCAATATATGAAACATCATAGGGATCTTGCTCGTAATATTTATTGATGATATATCGGTCAAAATCAATGCCCAATCGCTCATAGGTCATTCTGTTTCTTTCCCATCTGTATAAGATGGCCTCTTGTTGTGTCATCACCAAAAATCGATTGACAGTAGCGGATAAGGCACCGATGGCCAATCCGTTGTCCAACTCATTTCCACTGTCAGCAATGACAATATCAAAAGTCTGTGTGACGGTTTCCAGTAAATAGGTGGCCATATGGGGATAGTAATCACGCTGTTCTTCTTCTTTTTTTATACCGGTCAACATATAAAAATTATCTCTTTTTTTACAAACTCTGGTAAAATCAATGTCCTCAATCATTTTGCTGTCAAGATGATTTTTTATTCCTTCAATACTTTCGGGCGCTTCATTGACATATTCTGCGCTTTCTCTCCCGTTTAAGGTAATAAACAACACTTTTAATTCTTTATATTCATTGGACAAATACTCTGCTATGGACTGACTGATCATGGTCGTTCCTACTTTGTGATCCGCACCATGCACAACAAATAAATTTTTCATAGGGCCTCCTTTTGTACGATTGTGATCCCAGGCAGTTCCATTCCCTCTGCGCAGCCTTTAATTTTTTGAAAATCCCAAAGAGTACAAATAATTTCAATGTGATCAATCATGGTAGTGCTATCCGTTCTTTCGATGAAATTTTCTCTGTTTTTTACCATGGTTCCCGTGTCGTACACCTCCCGCTTTTCTTTATCTTTTACAAACGCCACCCTGTACGTACCGATAAGTTCCGGTCCGTAAATTTCAACAAGATCACCTCTTCTTAGGGAGCTGCTAACCATATAAATCCACTCTGCTTTGATGACAAATATAGATTCCTTTTTTTTTAATGTCAAATCCTTCCCCTTGAAATACACTGTAGAAATCTGGCCATTCTTTAAAATCAACTGGTTAGAAGTCTGTCCGATAAGGCTGTCTAACTGCGCACCGTCAAAGCTTCCCTGAATTCGATTTTCTTTTAAGACCTTTCCCATGGTGAGAAATTCCTTTTTAATCTCTACGCCGGGTGTAATGTCTGCCGTTGCCATGACTACAGAATCCATGAGCAACGCCTCCCTTCCTTCTATTTCCCAGAAAATAAACCCACCGACACCCAACAAGACTAGGAAAACGCCCACTATAAAACGACTGTTTTTCTTAAAATTATAGGTTTTCAAATTTTGCATCTCCTTCCATATTTTGTAATTCCATTATACTAGGATTTTCTGTATTGTCAACCATTATTTTACATCTTTTTTATTTTTTTTTATGGCTATTAAAGATAGGACTGGGACGCCTATGAAAATTCCAAAAAAACATCCACGCATCAAACCACTGTTTTTCGCACTACAAAAAAACACAGCTGAGACAATCTCTTGCCTCCTAGCTGTGTTTTCTGTTTTTCATCTTTTTTTATTCTATCTTTTTTCTTTTGTCTTCTTCGGATCTCCCGTTTCTGTTTTTTTTCATGAAACCGGCTGAAAATCCTGTTTCAGTCCTTATCCTTGGCCTATAATGCTTTCACCGCTTCTACAAGATGTTTCGCCGTCAAACCATATTTTTCTACCAGCTCAAGGGGCTTTCCCGACTGGCCAAAGCAATCTTCAATGCCTACAATTTTCATCTTTGTAGGGCAATTCTGTACCACAACTTCAGAAACGGCTGAGCCCAGACCGCCCAGAACCGTATGCTCTTCTGCTGTAACGATGCCCTTTGTTTCCTTGGCGGCTTTGATAATGATATCCTTGTCAATAGGCTTAATGGTGTGCATATCAATGACTCTCACATCTATATTTTCTTCTTTTAAAAGTTCTGCTGCTTTCATCCCTTCATTGACCATAAAACCGGTAGCAATGATGGTATAATCCTTTCCATCTCTCAGTTGTGTACCTTTTCCTATTTCTATATCTGTAGTTTCATCATAAAAAATAGGGGTTGCCAACCTACCCAAACGAACGTAAACAGGCCCTACATAAGCAAGAGCTGCCGCCATTAATTTCTTTGTAGATACGCCATCTGCCGGGTTTAAAACCACCATGCCCGGGATGCTTCTCATCAGCGCCAAATCTTCAATAACCTGATGGCTTGCACCGTCTTCTCCTACTGTAATTCCTGCATGAGATGCACAAATTTTTACATTTGCATTCGTATATCCAATAGAATTTCGGATGATTTCAAAAGCTCTACCTGCGGCGAACATGGCAAAAGTACTGGCGCAAACGATTTTACCCGAAACTGCCAACCCTGCCGCTGTACCATACATGTTTTGCTCTGCAATACCCATATTGAAAAATCTTTCAGGATACGCCTTGGAAAAGCCCACCGTCATGGTAGACTTTGAAAGGTCTGCATCTAAAACGACTAAATTGTCATAGTTCTTACCCAACTCCACCAGAGCTTCTCCGTAAGATTGTCTTGTTGCTACTGTATTTGCCATTACCATTGACCTCCTAATTCTGCGACTGCTTGCTTTGCTTCTTCTTCTGAAGGTGCTTTTCCATGCCAGCCTGCATTGTTTTCCATGTAAGAAACGCCTTTTCCTTTTATCGTCTTTGCCACGATGACAGTGGGTTTTCCTTTGCAAGTCTTTGCGGCTGCAAAAGCTTCTAAAATTTCATCAAACGAATGCCCATCAATAGACAGTACATTCCACCCAAAGCTTTCAAATTTTTTATCAATGGGGGAAACGGTCATAACATCATCGTTGTTTCCGTCAATTTGCAGTCCATTCCAATCCACAATGGCTAACAAGTTGTCTAACTTGTAATGGGCAGCTGACATAGCGGCTTCCCACACCAATCCTTCTTGCAGTTCACCGTCTCCTAATACGGTATAGATTCTACCTGCATCTTTGTCCAGTTTGTTGGCCATGGCTATACCCACCGACGCGGAAATTCCCTGTGCCAAAGAGCCTGTTGACATTTCTACACCGGGCACCTTTTTCATGTCAGGGTGTCCTTGAAGCATAGCGCCTATTTTTCTCAGTTTCCAAAGTTCTTCTTTAGGGAAAAATCCCCTTTCTGCCAAAGCCGCATATTGTACGGGGGCTGCATGTCCCTTGGATAAAACAAATTTGTCTCTTCCCGCCATTTTCGGATTTTTAGGATCCATATTCATCTCTGAAAAATACAATGCCGTCACTACATCGGCTATAGACAAAGATCCACCGGGATGGCCCGAACCTGCAAAATGAACCTGTTTTACAATATCAATTCTGATATCTGCCGCCACCTTAGAGAGATTGCTGTGATTAGTCATGTTTTACTTCCTCCTTATATTTCAACTTACTACCCAATACCTTCACCATAAAGACCGGCAATGCGATCATTCTTTTATATCTGGTTGGCTCTTGGATGAACCGGTAAAGCCATTCAAGTCCATGCTTTTGATAAAATTCAGGTGCACGCTTCAAAGTACCCGCCCATACATCCAGACTGCCGCCTACACCGATGGACGCTTTCACCTTTAACGTACCCAGATGTTTTGCCACAAACTCTTCCTGCTTGGGTGAACCTAAAGCCACACATAAAAAATCTGCGCCGGATTCATTGATCATCTTCACCAAATCAGCTTCATCACATTCTTTAAAATACCCGTGATGAGTCCCAACTACCTTTAATTTTGGATATTTTTTTACAATTTTAGCAGCAGCCATAGCGGCTACACTATCCATTTCCTCCGAAGCCGGTTTGCTCCCTAAGAAAAAAATAGACTGCCCTGTTTCTGCCAAATAAGCCATAATTTTTTCTAAAAAATCAATGCCTGTTACCCGCTCTGAAAGTGGATATCCTAAAATCTTGGAAGCATAT
The DNA here is from genome assembly GCA_036653195.1 of Anaerovorax sp. Lineage (GTDB taxonomy): Bacteria > Bacillota > Clostridia > Peptostreptococcales > Anaerovoracaceae > JAVVUJ01. The sequence goes on from JAVVUJ010000113.1 coordinate 6,327, forward strand.
ACCAACCCGATTCCGTCAGGAATAATCAACGCTGCATTT
>JAVVUJ010000114.1:0-5921 GCA_036653195.1 Anaerovorax sp.
AAATTGAACACCGTTGACTGTCAAATTGACGGCAATACCAAGTGTTAATGAAAAAAATAAACCCATAATCCCTTATTTTCTATCTTATAGGGATAAAAAAACAAAAGGGTCAACAGATTTCTCTGTTGACCCTTTTGTTTTTTTACTATTAGTCCAACAATTCTTTTCTTGAAAGATTGATTCTATTTTGATTGTCAATTTCAGTCACTTTAACTTTTACAACATCGCCCACCTTCATCACGTCTTCTACTTTCTCTACGCGCTCTTTTGCCATCTTAGAGATATGAAGAAGACCTTCTTTTCCCGGTAAAATTTCAATAAATGCACCGAAAGTCATCAGTCTCATAACCTTGCCTTCATAGATTTCTCCCACTTCCACTTCTTTTACAAGCAGTTGTATGGCTTTTACTCCTTGATCGGCAGCTTCCATATCAGGCGCTGCAATATAAACAAGACCTTCATCGTTAATATCGATTTTTACGCCTGTTTCATTGATAATGCGATTGATTGTCTTTCCACCCGGTCCGATGATGGTTCTGATCTTATCAGGATCCACCTGTAACGAAATAATTCTAGGCGCATAAGGAGACATCTCTTTTCTTGGTTCCGGAATTTCCTCTAACATTTGCTCCATAATATGAATTCTTCCGGCATGAGCCTGTGTCAATGCATCCTTCAAAATTTGTCTTGAAAGGCCATGCACTTTAATGTCCATCTGGATTGCCGTAATTCCTTTGGCCGTACCTGCAACTTTAAAGTCCATGTCTCCAAGGAAGTCTTCCATTCCCTGAATGTCGGAAAGAATGGCGATCTTACTGCTTCCGTCTTCTTCCACTCTTTCAATCAGCCCCATGGCAATACCAGCTACGGGTGCCTTAATAGGAACGCCTGCGTCCATTAAGGAAAGGGTGCTTCCACAAACAGATGCTTGAGAAGTACTTCCGTTGGAAGAAAGCACTTCCGACACGACTCTGATTGCATACGGGAATTCTTCAACACTTGGCAATACCGGCATCAATGCTCTCTCAGCCAAAGCGCCATGTCCGATTTCACGTCTGCCCGGACTTCTCATAGGTCTTGCTTCTCCCACTGAATATGGAGGGAAATTGTAGTGATGCATGTAACGCTTCTCTACTTCTTCGCCAATGCCGTCAATGGTCTGTGATTCGCCCATAGGCCCTACTGTGGTCACAGACAGCACCTGAGTTTGTCCTCTTTTAAACAGCCCTGTACCGTGTGTTCTCGGCAAAATTCCGGTTTCACACCAAATGGGTCTGATTTCGTCTGTCTTACGATTATCCGGTCTGATACCATCGTCTAAAATCAGACTTCTAACCTGCTCTTTTGTAATGCTGTACAACACGGAAGCGATGTCTTTTTTATTGTCCGGATAAATCTCCGCAAAATATTCCTTTGTTTCAATCTCCACAGCATCCATATTGTCTAATCGTTCCTGCTTTTCAACAGTCTGAATGGCTGCTCTCATCTTATCAGTTGCATAGTCCTTTACGGCTGCTTCAATGTCTTCAGGAACCTTATAAAGTTCAATATCTCTCTTTGGCTTGCCAACTTCTGCAATGACTTCTTCAATAAATTCAATAATTTTCTTGATTTCATCATGGGCAAACATAATGGCTTCCAACATAACATCTTCTTGTATTTCTTGCGCACCGGCCTCTACCATCATGATGGCTTCTTTTGTTCCTGAAACGATTAAATGCAAGTCACTGGCATTTCTTTGAGCCAAAGTGGGATTTACCACAAATTCTCCGTCTACTCTGCCAATTAAAACAGATCCTGTGGGTCCGTCAAAAGGGATATCAGAGATAGACAGTGCTACAGACGATCCAAGCATACCGACAATTTCAGGTGAACAATCGGGGTCTACGCACATAACGGTAGCCACCACTTGCACATCGTTATAAAAACCCTTTGGAAACAATGGTCTAATAGGTCTATCTATTAATCTGCAGCTTAAAATCGCCTTTTCAGAAGGTCTTCCTTCTCTCTTAATGAAACCACCCGGTATTTTACCTGCAGCGTACATTCGTTCTTCATAGTCTACACTAAGTGGGAAAAAGTCAATATCCTGTCTCGGTGCTGCCGATGCGGTAGCCGTAACATTTACCACTGTATCTCCGTACTTTACCATTACTTGTCCGCTGGCCATTTCACATACTTTTCCTACTTCCAATTGAAGCAATCTGCCACCTACTGCGGTTTTAAATGTTCTATAATCTTCAAATCTCATTAACAACTTCCTCCTGTTAACTCTTACTAAAAAACAAAAGCGAGGAATGTCCCCGCCTTGTCATTTCAAATTATTTTCTTAATCCTAAACGAGCAATAAGAGCCCTGTATCTTTCAACATCTTTGTTCTTCAGGTAATTAAGAAGGTTTCTTCTTTGACCAACCATTTTAAGAAGTCCTCTTCTTGAATGATGATCCTTTTTGTGTATTTTTAAATGTTCGTTTAGATCGTTAATTCTATACGTAAGAATGGCAACCTGAACTTCCGGAGAACCTGTGTCTCCCTCTTTTGTCTTGTACTCTGCAATAATTTCTGCTTTTTTAATTTGATCAATCATGTTTACTCTCCTTTTCTTTATTCACCCTTAGCCGTGTACTACGTCGGAGAGTCGTAAAACACAGTCAAAGGTATTTGTTTACCCCGATATAATACCATATTTGGCAAGCCCTTGTAAAGGACTATTTTCATTTTATAACCCACAATTCCATGAAGTTTGGCATTAAAAAACCTCTTTGTTTAATTTGGATAAGTTGTCAAAAAAATCCGGATAGGAAACATTCACACATTCATGATTTACAATCTCACTGCTTCCCTCTGCCATCAATGCAAGTACAGCAAGAGACATGGCAATCCGGTGATCGTTGTAGGTATGAAACTTGGCCCCTTTTACGAAATTTAACCCTTCAAGTTCTGTGTCATTTGCACCTTTATCATTCTTATTTTTGTTTATTGTTCCGTTAATTATTAACCCATCTTCCGTAGGTTCCACATCTACACCTGCTTTTTTCAGTTCCGTTGCCATAGCATCAATTCGGTTGGATTCCTTTACTTTTAATTCTTCTGCATCACCAATCACCGTGGTACCTGAAGCGAAAGAAGCCGCCACTGTAAGAATGGGCAGTTCATCTATTAATCGGGGAATCAAGTTCCCACCGATTTTTGTTCCTTTTAAGGCTGAGGTTTTTACACGGATATCTCCCACAGGCTCAATTTCCTGCCTTGGATTTTCAAGGGTAATATCTCCACCCATTTTTTCCAATACCTCTATAATCCCCGTCCTGGTTGGATTCAATCCCACATTTTTAATTAAAATCTCCGAGTTGGGAACAAGCAAGCCTGCTACCATGAAAAACGCCGCCGAAGAAATGTCTCCGGGCACCCTTATTTTTGTGGAAAACAGCTCTTTCGTTGGGTTTACAATAATAATATTATCGTATTCTTTACCTCCTTTAAGACAGGGCTTCTTTTCATAAGTCACACACCCTCCAAACCCATTGACCATCAGCTCTGTATGATTTCTGGACTTGGTTTTTTCCAGAATTACAGTCTGCCCTTCCCCATACAATCCGGCTAAAATCAGTGCGGATTTCAATTGGGCACTGGCCACGGGCAATTCATAGGTTATGCCCTTTAAATGTGTACCTTTTATAAAAATAGGCGCGCTCTCATAGAATTTTTCTCCCGCCTGTTTTGGGGTGGCTTGAATCTTTGCACCCATGAGTCTCAATGGTTTCGTCACACGGTCCATAGGTCTTCTTTCAATAGACGAATCTCCGTCTAAACAACTTGAGAAATGCTGCGCCGCCAATAGTCCACAAAGCAATCTGGTGGTGGTACCGGAATTTCCTGTGTAAAGGATCTCTTTGGGTTCTTTTAATCCATGAAGCCCTTTGCCTTGTATGGTTACGGAATTTCCATGTACTTGAATTTTAACGCCCATTTTCTCAAAGCAGTTTATAGTAGACAGGCAATCCTCAGATAAAAGAAAGTTTTCAATTTCTGTAGTTCCTTGGGAAATGCTACCTAAAATAATCCCCCGATGAGAAATAGATTTATCCGGGGCTACACACACCGTTCCCCTGAGTCCCTTGCTCTTTGTAAGTTTCATACGTTCTCCTGTTTTTGCTGTACTGTTCTATCCATTTTATGATGAAACGACAATCATTCTCCCCCTTCATAAACTACATAAAACCCTTGATCACATCTGTTTTAAACTTGATAGTTTCCTAAAATTTTTATAAAAGGCAGCTCTTCTCCCAATTGAAAGATCAATGCTTGAATATGTTTCTCTTTTAAATTCCCCGGGAAATCCACGTAAAACAAATATTTCCAAGGGCTTTTTCCGTCAGGTCTGGAATGAATTTCCGTCAAATTCACGCCGTAATCAGAAAAAATACTCAGCACGCCTGCCAAGCTTCCGCTCTTATGAGGACATGAAAACACAATAGAAATTTTATTAAAGGATTCTTCCACAATGAGATTTTTAGAAACTGCAATAAATTTTGTGGCATTTTCTTTGTTGTGGTTGATTTCATAAGCCAAAATTTTCATTCCATAAAGTTGGGCGGCTTCCTCTGATCCAATGGCCGCTACACTGACCTCTTCCTGCTGGGACACAAACTTTGCGGCAACAGCCGTGTTGGTAGCCTGGTGCTGTTCCAAATGATGGTGTTTTATAAATTCTCCACATTGAGATAAAGCTTGCGGATGAGAATAAACGGTGCGGATATCCTTCATTTTTGCTTCCGGTAAGCCTAAAAGGCAATGGCAAATATGTGAAATTTTTATGAAATTAATGTATAAATCGTATTTTAAAAGCAGGTCATACACTTCATTAATGTTGCCTGCGGTAGTGTTTTCCAAAGGAACGATGCCCATTTCACAATTTCCCTGGCTGACCTGTGAAAAAACAGCCTCAAAAGAAACCACATGATGTAACTTTGCATCCGGGAAACCCATCTTTGCAGTTTTCGCAGAATAGGAACCTTCTAAGCCTTGATAGCATACTGTAGAAACGGGTTGGCATTTTTCAAGAAAATTCACAGGAAATTCTTTTCCTTGCTGGATCAATTTTTTATATTGTCTCGTTCTGCTGATTTCCATTACTTTTTTTAAAAAGGACGTATATTCAACTTTTAACGGTTCCTCCATGCCTTCTGTCAAGTTTTCAATGACAAATTCCTCCCTTTCGGGTTTAAAAACAGCATCTCCCCTTTGAAATTTCTCTGCCGCTACTTTTTCTGACAACCTCATTCGCTTTTTAAAGTTGTCACGAATTACGAAGTCTACCTCATCTATTGCTTCTCTAATCTTATCTAGTGACATAACCATAAGCCTCCAAATACAAATCCATCAGTGCTATGGCTACGGCTGCTTCTACAACCACCGGGGCCCTTAAGGCAATACATGGATCATGCCTGCCCTGTATGGACAATCTTTCTTCCTTGCCTGTCTCAACGTTTAAGGTGCTCTGCCCTTTGCTAATAGAAGGTGTGGGTTTGATGGCGACTTTCAGCTCTATAGGCATGCCTGTTGTAATACCGCCCATAATGCCACCACTATGATTGGTCTTGGTTTCCACTCTTTCTTCCCTACGTGTGAAACAGTCGTTCACCTCCCAACCCTTTTTCTCGGTAATGGCAAATCCATCTCCAAATTCCAGGCCTTTTACGCCGGGAATGCTGTAAATTACGGCAGAAATTCTACTTTCCACATTATCAAAAATAGGGCTCCCAATGCCTGCACAGATGCCTGTGGCTTTACATGAAATAACACCGCCTACAGAATCGCCCTCCTTCATAGCCTCTTCTATTTTTTTCACGATCATCTCATCTACTTCATCTCCTTTGGCACGGTTAATACAACCACCAACACTGTAAATTTCACCTGT
>JAVVUJ010000115.1:0-5895 GCA_036653195.1 Anaerovorax sp.
AGGGTTAAAGTATTATGAGGGCTCAGATGTTGACACGCCTACGGGAGAGTTATCAAACCAGGAAGACTGTTTGATCTTTCAGGGAAAAGAAAACTTGAAAGTGGAAGGGTATACCCTTGGAGAGGACAACTATAAAGTGGATGAGATCGCTACAGGCGTGAGCATTTATCCAACCTTTCAGGTTAGGTTCACGGACAGCGTTAGCTTTGCAAGGCCGGATCTTTGGGTTAAACATACGAAAATAGGGCCTACAAGCGGTACTGGGCAGGAAGTGGGCGTCAAGATAACACAGATAGACGACAAGACGTTGAAAATAACCAGTAGGGATTTTCTGGATGAAGGCAAAGAGTATAAAGTGATGAAGAAGGGAAAATACGCATGGACTTCGTCGTCAGATGCTGCTAACGGAAGTTCCGGAGTTAGTGATGATACTGAAATTTTTAAGTTTCAAATAGAAAACCAGTCGTCTATGGTGGGACTCAGTGAAGCCAATCCATATAAAATCAATTCGGCCAAAGAATTGTATGATATTCGAACCTTACCAAATTGGAGTAATTTGTGCTATAAACTGGAGGCAGATATTGATTTAAAGGATTTGTGGGAAGGGGAAGCCTTTGATGCATTGAGTGGAACAGCAATAAAGCATCCCGACACCGGTATTTTAATCGGTGGCCTTGAAAAAGGAACTAAGAATTGGGATGCCCCCAGAGAAAAGCAAACTCAAAATCCAAACGGAGCTTTTTGTGGAATTTTTGACGGAAACGGGCATACCATTTCCAATATGATCTGTAAAGACAACGGATTAGAAAATATGGGCTTATTTGGCAGCGTACAAGGAAAGGCAGGGAAAGGGGTCATTAAAAATGTTACGGTAGCAGGTGTACAAATAGGAACGGACGAAGGAGAAGCCAATAAAAGAAACAAAGGATATGGCGGTATTGCAGGGTGGATTTCCAATAACGCAAAGATTGAAAATTGCCACGTTATAGGTACGGCAGACTGTCCATCCATCATTATGGGTGTGGGCGAGCTTGGCGGTATTGTTGGCGGAGAGGCAAATGATGCGAGTGCCATTGATAGATGTAGTGTAGAAAATGTGCAAATTAAAGAAGTTCTTGCCGGCAAGGCCGGATACAATAGTGCTTCTTACAAATATTTTGGCGGGATACTAGGTCGTAGCAACTCTAACGTGAAGATTACCGATTGCCAAGTAAAAGATGTGACCATTACAGGATCTGCAAATGTAGGTGGAATCGCAGGCGAGGTACGGAATTTAGAAAATTGTACAGTAGAGAATGTAACGCTCATTGCAGGTGGATATTTAAATAAGCCTTCATTTAGTCCTGAGGGTGGTCAAAGTGCAGGGGGCTTGGTAGGCTTGGTGAAAAACGCAGGAACACTGGGAATTAGAGACTCTGTTGCTAAAAATGTAACCATCTATGGTTTAAAAGAATTGGGCGGTGCAATTGGGACATTGCAAACAGGAACAATTGAAAATTGTCATGTTCAAGGCGTAACCCTTCAACCAATCGGTGCAAAGGTAGGAACGAATGGTACAATAGATATGTCAGTACCTATGGTGGGCAGCACGGCATTGGGTGGCTTTGTTGGAAATGCAACAGATATCCCTAAATGGAGTTGGGGTATCTTAAATTCTTCCGCTAAAAATGTCAAGATTAAAGGACTCAATGAAGTTGGCGGATTTGTGGGCACAATGAAGTCCACTAAGACACCTTCCCCATCTTCCATTACGGGTTGTATGGTAGGAAATGTAACCATTTCTTTGCCGGGCATGAATGCCGGTGAGAATCCATTAATCCAAAACATGGGTGGTTTTGCAGGAGTCATCAGCGGAGGTGCACTTTCAAATGCAAGGGTAGACGGAACTTCTGTTTCCGGAAAAGATACGGTTGGTGGATTTGTAGGCAGCGTATCGGAAAAGACTGAAATCAAAGATGCGTACACCTCAGCATGGGTGTTAGGCACAACCGTAGGGGCATTTTCTGCTAGCCATGTGGGCACCTATTCCAACTGTGTGTATCATCCCAATGTATTGATAAATATTGGGCAAGGAACGGCAAGCATTCCTCAAATAACAGGAATCAGTAAAGAAGTGATTTCCAGCGGCAGCAATAGTTCCTCATCAATACCAAAGGTTCCAACAATCAATACTGATGGTCAAACAATCACCGTATCCACTGCAGCTGAAGGAAAAATGGACGGTAGTGGGAAAGCAGTGGCAGGTGTAACTGGCAATCAGATTGCGGAAGCCTTAAAGAAGGTAACCCAGGAGATAAAAGAGAAAAACAAAAATACTGTTGTGGAGATTCAAGTAAGCGCCGATAAAAAGGCATCTGAAATTGAAACCACCATTCCAAAGACTTCTCTAAAAGATGTGGCAAACAGTGATGCACAAGGGTTGACGATCTCCACACCACTGGCGCAGATTACATTGGATAAAGAAGCGTTACGTACAGTAGAGCAGGAAGCGGATGGAAAGAATGTTTCCATTTCAGTAAAATTAGTGGATAAGACAAAACTTTCTATAGCTGAAAAGTTGATTTCCCTTACAAGACCCATATATGATCTAAGTATTTTATCTGATGGAAAATTAATATCGAATTTTAAGGGCGGAAAAGCAACCATCGCATTGCCTTACACGTTAGCACCCGGTGAAAAAGCAGATCAAGTAACCATATTTTATATTGATGATAATGGAAATCTAACTTTAATCAAAAATTGCAAATATGATGAAAAAACAAAGAGTGTGACTTTTACAACGGATCATTTTTCCTATTATGCAATCGGATATGAAGAAAACAGAGCCAAGAAATTTGTAGATGTGTCAGAGGATGATTGGTATGCAACGTATGTTTCTTATTTGGTAAACAAAGGGATTCTTAACGGAAAGACAGAAACAGCCTTTATGCCAAAAGACAGCATTACAAGAGCAGAATTTGCCATGATTTTAGCCAAGGCAGCAAAGGCAGATTTGACAAAACAGAGTCAGCCTACTTTTACAGATGTAGCCCATCAGGCTTGGTATGCACAGGCAGTTGCTTGGGCAGCAGATAATGGTGTGGTAGCCGGCGTGGGAAATCAGAAATTTGCACCTTCAGCAAAAATTACCCGTCAGGATATGGCGGTGATGCTTCATCGTTATACGGAAAAAATTATGAAAAAACCAATTACAGGAACCAATAAAGCAATGGCATTTTCGGACAGTCACTTGATTGCAGACTATGCAAAAGATTCTGTATCAAAGATGCAACAGGCAAATATCATTTCGGGAAGAGGAAATCATGTCTTTGCACCGAAAGAAAATGCATCAAGAGCAGAGGCGGCGAAGATGGTAACGGTGCTTTTAAAGGAAGCAGAAAAATAACAGGATAGTATAGATTCAATAGAAACTAAAGCAGGCGTTACAATAAAACCCTGCTTTAGGTGTATATAAGATGAAATAGAGATAAGAAAGGTATAGTTAGTTTTTGTTTGGAAAATATAAGAGGAGAGGAAGCGCAATGAAAAAAAATTATTTAAAAAAAGTTCTCGCAATCTCATTGTCCGTTGCATTGGTTTTTGGAACAATGGCAATGCCGGTGTTTGCAGAAGAACCTCAGGATCAAGAGGGACCATTAAAAATTCCCCAGGAGCCAGAGATGAAAACAATGGAGGAAGCACAAGTAAGAACCTTGCTTGAAGGAGAGAATTTATCTGTGCAGGCTCAGAGTGGGAAGGAGGAAATCGTGGAAATTTCCACAGCGGCTGATCTGGAAAAGCTAAGAACGCAGCCCACGGGTCATTATTTGCTAAAGGGATCCATTGATTTGGGAAATATAGATTGGGAACCCATTCCTTTCAAAGGTACATTTGACGGTGGAGGAAATACCATTTCAAATTTTAAGGTGTCGGGAAAATACGGTGGCTTGTTTTCTACAATCGTAGGCGGAAAAATCATGAACCTAACGGTGAAAGATGCGGTTATTGATAATAGCCGTGCATCTAGTGGCGTGGCAAGTGGAATTGGAAGTCTATCTTCATCAACCGCAGTAAATTGTACTGTAGAGAATGTGACCGTTTCAGGTAGCCAGTGTACATCTGCTATCTTTGGAATTGCAGAAAATTCAACGGTGGATGGTTGCCATGTGAAAAATTCCACAGTAAATGGTGTGTATTCGGAAAAATTAGGATTTTCCAATCCTTGGTGCATAGGGGGATTGGTAGGAGAATCTTTTGGAAAAACAGAAATAAAAAATTCTACAGTTGAAAATACCGCAGTGGTTTGTGCTACAAATAAAATATCCAATGACAACCATGCAGATGCAATTGGTGGGCTTGTGGGAGATTCTTACAATGTCAACATTTCAAATTGCAAAGTGATGGGGGGAAGTGTGTCCGGATATAACAATGTGGGAGGCGTTGTAGGATACTCGAAATTTGGAACAATTGAAGATTCCATGAGTTCGGCAGATGTAACGGGTGATAATAACTTAGGTGGATTTGCAGGTTATTTCGGCTCAGATCAGAGTAGCAAATTAGATCGTGCAGAAATCACCCGTTGTTGGGCAACTGGTACTGTCCAGGGGGCATGCGAAATTGGTGGTTTCATTGGCACCACGGCTTGGGTAAAGATTGATAGTTCTTTTGCTACAGGAGATGTAAAGGCCAACAATTATTGGGCGAATACAGGTATAAGCTGTGCAGGCGGTTTTGTAGGGCGTACAAATTTATCTTCATTAATTACCAATAGCTATGCAACAGGTAGCGTAGAAGGACGAAAAGGCGTAGGCGGCTTTGTAGGATACAATAGAACCGGGAATGGTGTGGATCCGGCAGCGATTATGACCACTGACAGTGCAGGGTTGGAATGTCGGAACTCAAAAGTCAGCGAATGTTATGCCACAGGGGATGTAACGGCTACAGACCTTTATGGAAACAGTAGCGCAGGAGGATTTGTTGGAGAAAATGGAGGGACGGCTACGTTCCCTGTTAATTGTTATGCAACAGGAAATGTAACGGGATACAAAAATGTAGGTGGATTTGGGGGCACCTTTGATTCCAGCGGTGCAGTAAACTGTTATGCAACCGGTACGGTTACGGCAAATACAGAAGGTACAGCAGGCGGTTTTTCAGGATTGGCAGTACGATATTCTCGCGGTGCAGTACAATTTATCAATTGTGTATTTGATAAGAACGGTGCAGGAACAGATCAGGCTATAGGAACCATTCACAAAACGGTCAAGGAAATAAGTACAGATGTAAATGCTAAGCCGGCACAGAATCCTCCGGTGAATAACATTAGAGGGATGGCTTCTGCAGATATGCAGAAAGAGTCGGTATTTACAGGAACCAATGATGTCTATACAAGTAGCTATACTGGAAAATCACAGCAAATTCCATGGAATTTTGAAACCCTTTGGCAAAGCGGTGCGGGCACAGCGCCTTATTTAAGAGGAATTGACGGTGATCAATCGGTTGGACTTACGGTTGCACCTACAGGAAAAATCCAAATTGGGGATACCGTGGTGGTCACATTAACGAAAGCATTGACAGGGAATGTAACTTGGGCGGTAAGCCAAGAAGGAACACTTGTAAAAACAGAGGGTGAATCGGTTACTGTCAAAGCAAGTTCAGATGGCTTGATGAAAGTGACCGTGCTTTCTGACGGTATCAAGAAGAAAAGCGTAAACATTTTAGTGGGAAATGGTGGGGAAAAAGGCATTGGCGCCATTTTCATTACACCTGCACCCATGCCGGGTGGTCAAGAAGCATATAATATTGATGTGAATGCTGTTTTGAAAGTGGTATTTACAAAGTCAATTGATGTTAATGGATTTAAGAATCTAGTGGATAATGTGCAAGTTACAACCAATGGAAATCCAATAGGGATTGAGT
>JAVVUJ010000116.1:0-4602 GCA_036653195.1 Anaerovorax sp.
ATGATAATATGGTATATGCTGCTACTACAACCACAAACTTTACTGAATCTGGCAATGTAGTAACTCCACTTGCCGAGCAAAAAGAATGGAGATATCGTATTGTAGATGGAAAATTACAAAAAAGACTTTGGTCCATTACATATGACAAATGGTTAACTGACTGGCAATGGGCTTAATTAGTTTTTTTATCACTTTGATAGGTAAAAGTTTATAAGACGTCTTTCCTTAGTATAAACTTTAACCTACTTTATATTATACTTATAAAGTACTATAGTTTTTGTATTATATTACTACAATTTGCAATGCTACCTGTACGGCCTGACAAATTGTAAGGAAGAGCATTAGGACAGGCTTAATTTTTATTAATAGACATTTAATGCTCTTTTAATGCTCTTTTGTACCTATAAATTGTTTTATTCTTCCTGACGGTGTAGCTTCTTTGAAAATTTAGGGAAGTTAGACAGTTGGAATGGTTGGAATGGGTAGTACTTCAATGTTACCATCATCTTCAAAGTCTATGTATGGCAAGATTTCTACTATGTTCTTTTTCTACTTTAAACTCCAATTTTTATTTTAAGCTCTCATTTAGCAATTTATTAAATTAATTTTTTAATATCTTCCTAAATTGCGATAACAAGTTGAACTAGTCTTCTGTGAGAGTAACTTACAAACAAAAAGGTAGCTATCATAGCCACCTTTTATAATTCACAAAGTATAAATACAATATGGTTTGAACACGATTTATTAAATATACAACCATTAATTTGATTGCTAAAATGAGAAAAACTAACACATCTTAATTTAATTTTACTCTAAAAAAGATTAAGCCTGCTTATGTAATTTATAAGCAGGCTTGTGCAAATATAGTTATTTCTATTTTATATCAGTACCTATCTTCTCATATCAAACTCAGGATTAAATGCGTAGAAATTTTTAGAATCTAAATTGTCTTGTACTACGCGAAGAGCTTCACCAAATCTCTGGAAATGTACGACCTCACGTGCTCTTAAAAATTTAATTGGTTCGATTACGTCAGGATCATCGCATAAGCGAAGGATATTATCATATGTTGTTCTTGCTTTCTGTTCCGCTACCAAGTCATCAACCAATACAAAAATGTGTAGTCGCTGTGTTGAAAACAGTATAATTGATGGTGGGTACCCCATTTTAATAATCGAAGCCCTTCATTCTCCTTTGTTTTCTATGGTCCCAAAAAATTGTTTAAAAATAATGAACCGAATTCCTCGTAAAACCCTCTTATATATGTGTACACAGAAAGGGGATAAAAATGGACGATAAAAATGCAAAACTTGTTACAAGACTGCAAGAGGGGGACGAGACCGCCTTTGAAAAGTTGTTTGAGCTGTATAAGGTCAAAGCTGTACGAACAGCTTATCTTTTAACCAACAATGCCGCTTTAGCCGAGGATATTACCCAGGAGGCCTTCGTTCAATGCTATTTGAAAATCAAAGAACTTCGAGATCCGGATCAGTTTAAAACATGGTTTTTCAAAATATTAACAAGACTTGCATGGAAAATGTCCGCTAAGGAAAAAAACGTCATACCTGTTGAAAATATCTTTGACGCCATAGCGCACCAAGATACAGAGCAAATTGAGATGGATTTTATCAAAAGGGAAGATGCAAAAAAAATAATGAAACTCATTGACAGCCTGGAACAAAAACAGAAAACAGTGATTTTACTCTACTATTATAATGACTTTTCCGTCGGGGAAATCGCCAAAGTAGTAGGATGTTTTGAAGGAACCGTAAAATCCAGATTGCATACGGCAAGGAAAAATCTAAAAAGCAGTTTTACGTTACAGAAAGAGTGTATAGAGGAGGGCGCACAACATGCAATTGAATGCAAAGTTTGATAGAACTATAGAACAGGCAATATCAGAGAGGGCAAAAAAAATGAAACCCTCCCAAGATATGTTTTCGGAAATCGCGAAGGAAATTGAAGCTAGAGAGAAAGGGGTACATCATATGAAACTAAATACTGGAAGAAGAACGAGGGGTCTTTTGGTGGCTTGTGTGCTAATTGTTTTAACCACCGCCACTTGTTTTGCGGCATCACAAATCATGTCTTACACAGGAGGTGGGCAAAAGGTTTTTGACAACTATCCAAGTGAAAAGCAGATGGCAAAAACAGCAGGATTCCTGCCTAAATATATTGAAGAATTCAGAAATGGTTATGTATTTGCAGACGCAAATATCGGTTCATTTGACGGACTGGATGCAGATGGTAAAGCGGTAGAGACCATAAAAAATACAAGCTTTGGATACGAAAAAGCAGGGAAAAAGGCATTCCTTAATGTGGATGAATCTGTAAGTGCAGGCACACATAATGATGGTAAACAGGTACAAATTTCAGCAAATATAATGGGAAATTACATGGAATATATGAATAAAATAATGCCGGCAGATTACGTTATGACGGAGCAGGATCTGGCGGACGAGGCCAATGGCACTTATGTATTCTCATTTTCCGATGGAAAAGCAGCAATACAGCATGTCCAGTGTGTTTCATGGATTGATAGTGGTATGCAATATAGCATTTCCTGCTATGATGACGGGCTGACAAAAGATGATCTGGTTGAAATGGCACGTGAAATTATTAAGAAATAAAGATTGGTAGATTAAAAGTGACAGAGCAATACTTTTTCATATTGGAGCGCTCAGAAAAGAACAATTGCAACTGTTCCGGATATCTGATTTCCCATTTTCCGGAACAGTTGCAATTTCATCACACAAGACTATTCAGCTTGTTTTCTTCCTCTAATGCGGCCACCTGTAACATGATTGCACATTCAATTCTTTTTCGATGGAGCTCACAGCCCAAGTCATATACCCCATTAATGCTACCGGTCGTATGATATGCATTGGCGGCACAGCCTCCACTACAGTACATTCTTGCAAAACAATCCTTGCATTCACTGTGAGAGTAAATGTTACAATCTTTAAATGCACCACCCACTTCATCCTTTGTGATTCCCTGAAAAACGTTTCCCATACGGAACCCTTCTTCTCCTACAAATTGATGACAAGGGTATAAATCCCCTTCCGGTGTCACCGCCATATATTCGGTGCCCACACCACAGCCGGAAACCCGTTTTACAATGCAAGGTCCGCCCGTCAAGTCTATGGTATAATGGTAAAATTTGAATTCTCTGTCTGTACCCTTTCTCTTCAGCATTTCTTCTGCCAAACGGTCGTATTGTGCCAATAATTTAGGCAAATCTTCTTCCGTCAGTGCATAGTCTGCAGACGCAGGTGCTACCACCGGTTCCATAGACAGTTCTTTAAAACCCAGATCTGCCATATGCAGAAGATCTTCGGTAAAGTCCGTATTATAGTGGGTGTAGGTTCCTCGAATGTAATAATCCTTGTGGTCACGGCTTTCTGCTAATTTTAAAAATCCGGGTAAAATCATATGGTAACTACCTTGATTATTTTTGGTCAATCGAAAGCGATCGTTTGTTTCCTTTCGCCCATCCAAACTCAGCACCACATTGCTCATCTCTTTGTTAGCAAAAGCAATCACTTCATCGTCCAACAATACGCCGTTGGTGGTCAATGTAAATCGAAATTTTTTGTCGTATCTCTTCTCTTTTTCTCTTCCGTAAGCCACCAAATCCTTGATCACCTGAAAATTCAACAAAGGTTCTCCACCGAAAAAGTCCACTTCCAGATTATGGCGTCCTTCTGAATGGGCAATGAGAAAGTCCAAGGCTTGCTTGCCCACTTGAAAACTCATCAATCCCTTAGGACTGTGATAGTCTCCCTCTCCTGCAAAGCAGTATTTACAGGCCAAATTGCAGTCGTGAGCCATATGAAGACACAAGGCTTTGACTACAGATTGTCTGCCTTTAAACTCTGTCGCCATTTCGGCGTAAAGGTCGGGACTAAACAATTTTCCCTGTGCCGTCAGTGCCTCAACATCCTGAAATACTTCTGCAATTTCTGCTTTTGTCACATCTTTACGTGTTTTATATTTTTTTAAAATATCCTCTGTAATGCTCTTTTTGTCAACGCCAACCGAAAGCAATTCTATGATATCATAGGCAACTTCGTCCACATGATGCACCACACCGCTGTTAACGTCTAAGACAATATGATAACCATGACTTTTATATGTATGAACCATTTCTTTCTTCCTTCCTATTCTCCTCGTCTATACCTCTGCGCCCTCCATGAAAACAGTGGGAGATCTTTGCTGTCAGAGATTTTTACCCACAGGGATATCCTTCATAAAGGCTAACATATAAAAATCGCTGCCTATGATTCTCAGCAGCGATTTTATATTAGTTTTTCTTTAATTGCTCGCACTGCTGATTTGCAACGCTGCATGAAGTCTTGCTGGCAGATTGACAGGAAGTCTGACATTCTCCGCATCCGCCGGTCTTGACAGAATCCGCAAGCTTTCTTGTTTCAATTGTTTGTATTCTTTTCATAATAGAACCTCTTTTCCCGTTGTATTTTTTCAATAACGTAATAAGTGTAGCACAAATTTCCGGTTGCTGTCAATGAAATTCCATGTCATAACACGATTTCATCCTTCACTTGCCTTCCTCTTCCATTATTTGGCATGGCCGGCAAA
>JAVVUJ010000116.1:4702-5879 GCA_036653195.1 Anaerovorax sp.
CACGATTTCATCCTTCACTTGCCTTCCTCTTCCATTATTTGGCATGGCCGGCAAAACTACTATAACGTATTTTTTATCTATTTTCCCTGTCAAACATAAAATCCAGGTATGTATCACGCACGGTGGCAAACTGCTTTATGGAAATTGGCGCCACGATTCCGCCTCTTAACCGAATTCCTTCTCTTGTAAGCTTTTCCACATAGTTCATATTTACCACATAGGAATTATGTGGCAGTAGCATCCTTTTGTCTTTCAACAATGGAAAAATATGCTCCGAAAAACTACCGTGCAATGTGGTTGTTTGCAAAATTTCACCATTTACAAGGATATACTTTGCGCTGCGATGACAATACTCACAGCAAAGTATATTCCCCAAAAACAACGTAACGATTCCCTCCCTGGTCTTTATGGTGACCGTGCTTTCCGGTGGGCAATTTACCTTTGAAAAAGCAAGGTCAAGTGTTCCAAAAAGAAGTTCCTTTTCAATGGGTTTTAGAAGATAATGCAGTGGATTTACGCAATAGGCCTCTAATGCAAAAGACGGTTCTGTCGTGGTATAAATAATTTGTGCGCTTTGTTGGTGTTGGCGAATGTTTTTCCCTAATTCCAACCCACTAATCATGGGCATAACAATATCCAACACATAAATGTCAAATACTTCCTTTTCGCATCTGCTTAGAAGCTCGTCAGGATGCAAAAAAACGCTGACTTCGCAGTCTAAATGTTCCTTTGTTATTATATATTCATTGACCAACTTATTTGCTATCAAAAGATCTCCTTGAAAATCATCACAAATTGCTATCTTAACCAAATTTAAGTCACTCCTCCCTATTGTTACTCTTTGTTACCGTAAATCACACGTTTCTTTCACACGATCATCTCTGCACCCTCCCCCAAGAAGAAAATCTTGCACAACATTCTAAGGAGAAATGAATACAAATACATCATGCTCATTTTATCATATTTTTTCTTGAAAAGTATGCCTCTTGCAAAAAAAAAATATAGCCTCTTGTAAACTTTTACGGATACAAAGGCTATATTTTTCTTTATAAGATTATTTTATTGGGGTAATTACAAATACCGATATCTAATGTCTTTTCTTTGTAAAGATGAAAATCTGCATATACACAATACCAACATTCCTCCACAAAAGAATTTTCTCTTTTGGTAAAGGCCG
>JAVVUJ010000117.1:0-5878 GCA_036653195.1 Anaerovorax sp.
GTCAATGAGTACATTTTTACCACCAGGCGTCCGAAGATGAAGACAATCCCCTTGACCAACATCTACAAAAATTAAATTACTTTTGCTGTAATCCTTTATTAGCAAGGTTGAGAGCAAAAATGAAAGTAACAACCCAACACCTATAATTTTACCCATTCTCTTCCATTGTTTTCGCTGATACAAAATTCGAAACCATTCGGAAAGAAGAAAAAACAGAAGACCATAATAAACCATAATGGCAAAGGGCGACGGACTTGTCACGAAAAAAAAACTTTTCCCCGTTTGATAAAACAAGGTATTGGCATAATCCATACTGTCAATTAACAGAACCTCTATAAATCCTGTAAAGTCAAAGAGGGCATCTAAAAAGTGAGCCAACACGGGGATCTTCAAAAAAACACCCTCCAACACAAAGATGCCCATAAGCACGATGCCCACAGGAATCACCCAACCTGCCAGAAAGATAATGGGTATATTCAACACTATGGCTGCCAGAGAAAAATAATTGAAACAATACGCTGTATAAGGTGCCATGCCCACCTGTATCACAAGAAGGGGTGCAATAAAAGACAAGGCAACAATGAGAAAATTGGGGCAAGTCCCCTCTTTCAAAAATTCAATTCGTCGGTTTGTCCATGGCAACGCTACCCCCAAAGTCAATACCGCCAAATAAGAAAGCTGAAATCCTATATTAAACAAATAGAAAGGGTTGATGACCAACATACCAAAAGCGCAGGCACAGGTACAGCTGGTCAAGTCATACCTTTGAAAAGCCATCTTCGACATCATATGAACAACGATCATAGTGACCGCTCTGACAACAGAAGGCGAAAATTCCGCCAATGCCGCATAAAACAATAAAAAACTGATAGAAAGTATGGTCAGCAGCCAACTCCTTCGATTCCCAAAAATCTTATTGATGCATACATATACAATGCCTACATGAATGCCGGATACACTTAAAATATGCGCAATGCCATTGCGCTGGAAGGCTTCATACGTATCTTCGTCTATCAGTGTCTTATCACCAAACAACATACCTACCAACATGCCCGTCGTATCTTCATCAATGGATTGTGTCAATTTTTCTATAAATCCATATTTTAATTGTGCTAAAGAATGGGTCACAAAATTAACCTGAGGGGAAGGCAAAGCAACATCGTATTCCTTCACCTTGATGATGGCATAAATGCCTCGTGTTTTTAAATACAATCGGTAATCAAACGTGCCCGGATTTCGCCGTTCACTTGGCTTTTCAACCAGGCCGCTCACTTGCAATTTTCTTCCCATCAGATCTTTTGCGCACCAACTTACCCCTTGCAATTCCGGCCTTCCCGCCACATGAACTAAAACTTTCTCTCCCTCCGTTCTCAAAGTAATTTTAAAGTAATCCTCTTCTTTTTCCTGTACTGATAACACAACGCCTTCCACCGTCACCCTCTTATTTTCCTCCTCCAACAAAGGATGGGGCCATCCCTCCACAAGTGTTACAGAAATCCCACCTAAAAATAAAAAAACAGCAAACAGTGACAGCCCACGCCGCCATACTGCTTTCTGTTTTTTAAAATGCACAACCAGAAAAAATGTTGTCAGGACAACCGCAAAAGCGCCAATAACCAACACTTCAAATTCTATCTGTACCGCATACCCAATGGCAATTCCCCCTGCAAATCCTAAAAGAACCGCAACAATCGGTCGTCTCATGTTCCCCTTTCTAAAGTCTATACAGATTCAACTGTACGACGCCCTACCTTCGTGTATGTTACTTCTTCTTGATCACCTGAATGGCATACAAATTGCCCCAACCTTGTCCTCTTTTATAAACATAACTGTCTTCAAATTCAATGGAACCGCCTGCTGCCGGATCATCAAAATAAATGGTATCCCCTTCTGCCTTTATGGCAACCATGGAATGGGTCTGATAGCCGATTCCTTTATTAAAGGTAACCATAACACCTTGTGGATATTCTTCCAACTTTTCTTTAATCATGGTCACTGCAAGTTCCTTGTATTGTTCTGAGTCGCTGCTTCCTGCCTTTTCCGTAATTTCTGCATCGTAAACCTTTTGCGTCACACTGTTGACCACACCAAAAGCTTTATTTACTTTGCTCCATACCAAATAGGCACTTTTATCGTTGGCTACATATACGTCCACCGGATTTGCGGGAATCCCCAAATTATTAATGAGCATTGCCCAACAGGTTACTACGCATAATTGGGATTCTTTCTCTTTTGCAAGTCCCCATCCAAACTGGGAATAGTGGGTAAAAGGCGCATATTGGACGCCCTGTTTTTCCAGTTTTTCAGTTTCCGGAGGTACTGCGACTTCCGGCTTTTCTTGAGATTTTACCTCACTGTTTATGATAACCGTGGTCGTTTTCTGATCCCAATTTACAGTGGCACCTAACCCCTCCGATACGACTCGAATGGGCACTAAGGTCTTTTCGTTAATAATTTCCGCCGGCTGATTGATGACAACGGATTTTCCGTTTATGTAAACCGTGTTGCTCCCAATTGGAATCTCTACTTTTTTGCCCTCCAATTTTCCAATAGCGCATCTCGTATCGTTGTTCCACTGTACAACCGCACCCAAAGATTCAAAAATAGTTCTCATAGGAACTAAAACATTTCCGTTAAAGTTGACCGCCGGCTGTTCAAATGCCAGCAGCTTCCCATCCAAGGTGACGCCCACCACAGGCTCTTGTCCGTAAACAGGCGTTAGATCCTTGCCTTCTGCCAAAGTAACGGTTAAGAGTATCAGTGCTGTAACGACTAAAACTTTTCTTTTTATCACAATTGCCCCTCCTTTTATTTACCATTATTTTACAGCAAATAAAAGTGTCTGTCAACCGCTATTTTATAAGTTTCTTCTCTCCACTGTTTTTATCATTCTATTGATTTATAACTTTCTTTCCCGAAATTTTAAAAAAGTTTCCCTCGTTTCCTTCTATTTGCACAGGTTGATCATGAAGGTCAACCATGAAGATACCTTCTTGCGCTTCTATAAGTATAGGATGGTACCGGTCATTCCTTTTTCATCTGTGGTAATTACTCCATAAGACCGCCCTTTTCCGTCCAAAGGTCTGGAAAGGCTACCAGGATTCAGCCAATAAAATCCATTTTCTTCCACAAAAATACCTTTGTGGGTATGTCCAAAAATTGCAGCTTTGCAATCCAAGGACTGTGCCTTGTATTGAATTTGCTTGTAGTCGTAATTTACATGGTCAAAATGCCCATGAGCCAGATAAATTTTACCGAACTCCACTTCTAAAATTTCATAATCCGAAGAAGACAGACTGCCATCGCAATTTCCCTTGACAGCGATAACCGGTAGCCCCACTGCTTCTCCTATTTGGATCCCATCCTTTTGAAAATCTCCCAAATGGAGCATCAAATCAAAGGGTTCTTTGCTGTTGCGGCAAATAGTCTCTGCCATTGCCACTTCACCGTGTGTATCACTAATAACCAATATTCTCATGCTTCTTCCTCCCGCATTTTTTTTAATCCATACACCTTCTTTACAATTCCTTCATAGGATCCAGGTTCTTTCCTATCCGCTAAAAATAAGGTGATGATGAAAAAATGTTATTATAATCCCCATGTTTTGTCAATGATTATTCCCATTTGCACCATTATTTATAATGATTGCTTATTTTATTGAAACCCTACTGAAAACTGTGATAGAATGAACATCAACTTACATAGACATATGCGCTCACCATGGCATCTGCCGCCAAGATTTCAAGAGATCTGAGCTGTATGATTAAAAAAAAGGAAGGAAGGAAGATATGGTATTTCGTGCCTATATGAATATCATATAAAAATGATGAGTTATAAAGATGTATTAAAAATATTAGAAACCGGTACTTTAGATTTTTCAAAACTTTTAGATAGCGCATTCTTGCTATCTGTCTTTGATTCTTCTCAAGACGGTCTCTTAATTTCAGATGAAAACGCCAATGTGTTATATGTCAATCCGGCCTATCTAAGCACGACAGGATTTACCCTGTCCGAAATCGTGGGGCGCAACATGAAAAACATGCTAAAGGAAAAAGTGATCAATGAATGTGTCTCCCTCTTGGTTATGGAATCAAAACAATCTATCAGTTTAACCCATAAATATATTACAGGAAAGGGTGCCTTTACTACAGGCAATCCCATCTATAATGCAGATGGGAGCGTAGCTGCTGTTCTTTCCAATACAAGAAATATTGATGAACTGCTGAATCTGAGGGCCCAAGCGCAAGCTAGTAAATCTATTGAAATGAAATTTACCAAAGAGTTGAAACTTTTAAGGGAAAAGCAACTATCTACAGAAGGCGTCATTGCCGAAAGCCCTGAAATGATGCAGGTCATTTCTTTGGCAGAATCGGTAGCAAAATACGACAGTTCTGTGCTGATTTATGGAGAAACAGGAACGGGAAAAGAAGTCCTTTCAAAATTTATTCATAAAGCCAGTTTGAGAAATGATGGTCCCTTTATCCAATTTAATTGTGCAGCCATTCCCAGCGAACTTTTTGAATCGGAATTTTTCGGCTATGATGCGGGTTCCTTTACAGGTGCCGCTCAACAAGGAAAAATCGGCATTATTGAACTGGCAAACGAAGGCACACTCATGTTAGATGAAATCGGAGAACTACCCATGGCCATGCAATCAAAACTGTTGCGTGTTCTGCAAGAAAAAGAATTCTACCGTGTAGGTGGAACCCATCCTATTAAAATCCATGTGCGCATTATTTCTGCCACAAATCGAAATTTAGCAGAGGAATCAGATTTGGGCAACTTTAGAAAAGATTTATTCTTTCGGTTAAACGTCATGCCTATTACCATCCCCCCTCTTCGAGAGAGGCCAAAAGACGTCATTGCTTTTATCAATCTGTTTTTAAAAAGGCTCAATGAAAAGTACAAACGCCTGGTTGTGGTAAATCCTTCTGCTCGTGATGCACTTTTAAGCTATTCCTATCCTGGAAATGTTCGTGAATTGCAAAATTTAATTGAATATTTGTTTATTACTACAAATACAGAGGAAATTTTCTTGGAAGATTTGCCGCCAAGAGTGGTCAGCGAGCATATTTCAAAATTTGCCGCAGAAAATGCGCCGGCGACAGGGTTGGAATTTATGGTAGACACCTTTGAAAAACAGACCATTTTAAATCAGCTGAACAAAGGACTTTCCCTGAGAAGCGCTGCAAAGGTTTTGGGTATCCATCCTTCTACATTGTCCCGTAAAATACAAAAACATCACATTCAAATTTAAAGGGGCACATAAAAGGGATTCCTTTGTCTTTTGAATTCCACTGACTTCAATCTTTCATGGAATTTTGCGGTCATGGTGTTGCAATTGCGCAATGATTTGCATGGTGATGCAATATCGCAACACACCCCAAAAGAAGAAACGTTGAAATAGCAACGTTTTTTCTTTTGGCACGAGACTTGCTTTATATAAAGGCAACGACAACCAATCCGTGTTATCAATCATAACCACTTGCCTTACAAAGAAGGTATCCACCACGAAATCATAGGTTTCCATTTACGCAGGTTGACTCGAAAGAGCAACAATGCAGATACCTTCTTTGTAATATACAGAACTACCATTTGAAACAATCTCATGATTCTTCTGTATGTCATAAAAGGAGCAGGAAATAAACACGTAAAACGTGAATAAAGAAAGGACGTGAATGAAATGTTAGCAGTGATGAAATTGGCACAAAATATAAAATACTTCATCTTGGATATGGGCGGTGTCTATTACAAAATTTACCAAATAAATTCCGGATATAAACTGGTATAATCAAACAGGATTTACCCACTTCGGATGCTACTTTGCCTCACATAATTAAGGATTATTTATCATTACAGCAACAAAACCATTTCACTT
>JAVVUJ010000118.1:0-5824 GCA_036653195.1 Anaerovorax sp.
AATCAACCGGAAGTCTACAGACAGTTGGTGGAAGGATCCAAAAAAGGATTCGGGGCAGAGGACTACGGGTATTTGTACTTTACACCCATTATTATTCAGTACGATGTGGTAGAGACTGTGGAGGTAGGAGAACTCCATGCCAACTTGACCATACCCTCCTCTGCCAAACAAAATGAAAGTTATAGGGTTTCAGACAGTTCTACGGTTTCCAATGGCCTGAATTTAGAAGGGGCGGTGTTGGAAAAACACTATGGAGACGGAAATTGGAAGCCTGTTGCCACATGGAATGGAAGGGGTATAAAAGGAGAAAACACAGGGGGGTGTGTAGAACAACGGGAAGCTTCCTTAGGGGAGGTGACCTATAGGCTGACCCTTACCACGGATACGGGACAGCGTGCTGAGGATGTGAAAACCATCACCATTACCGACAGCAGAGAGGTGATGGGCATGGCCAAACTGGAGTTGCCCCCCTTTACCTATGAGGGGCACAAGGCGGCGGCAGTGGATGCATCAGAATTTCAAATGAATGGGATCCATTATTCGGCCAGAAGAGCCTATGAAGAGGGATTGGCTCAGAATGGTTTTTCCACCGTGCCATCAGGTTCAGGTAAAGCTGTAAAAACCACCAGAACCACAGCAGATGTGGTGTTTCCCCTTAGAGGAAATTACAGTGTCAAATTGACGGCACAAACGGTCAGTGGACAAACTTTGTCGGATACAAAGCCTATAGATGTACGGAAAACCCCCTATATTTTGGAGAATTTAGGCGGCATACAGAAGCAAAATAGAAAGCAACTGCTGAATATTTCCGTGGCAATTTATCCGGATAAGCCCATTGTGGACTATTACATAGAACTGAAAGATATAAACACAGGCCAAACCATCCAACTGACAAAGGCAAGGCCACAGGAAAACAACGCAACCATAAAGACAAGACCCCATAAAACCAGCGGTGATTCCTATTGGACAAATTTTCAGTTGGAATTCCTTACAAAGACGCCTAGTTATAACGCCAGTTTGCCCAAAGAAAGCCAGGGGCAGGAATTTCGCTACACGGTGTACGTAAAAGACAGCAAAGGGGATACCGACACGGTGCAAAAAACCTTTAGGGTTTTACCTGACCTTCCGCCGGAGCCACAGATTGTCATGCAAGGAACCCATCTTCGGAATAAAGGAGAGAATGTGGCTACACTTATGATGGAGGATGGCACCACCACGGATGGAGATCAACTTCAACGTGTTTGGGAAACAAAACCGGAAAATCCAGCCCAGAGTGCCTATACCAATGTAGAGCACCTACAAGGCTATCAAGATTTTTCCTTTGGAAATAAACAGAGAATTGGGTTTCATCAAATGGGTGTGGGAAAATATAAAGTGAGGTTGACAGTGAAAGACAGATGGAATGAACCCACACTGGAAGAATATATTACAGAAGCCGATTGTTTGTCAGCACAGACAGAAAGCGGCACAGAAGTCATAAACATTGCGCCGGAAGTCACATTAAAGGCGGTGCCTTCAGCGGAAGTGAATATTGGTATATTGGCGGAAAATGATGTAAAAGCCTTCATGGAACAATCCGTCAATACCTTGTCTGCCAAATTAATAGAAAAGGGCTATGACCCCAATATTCAAATTCTTTCAAAAGCAAGAGCCCATGCAGGCTCCATGGGAAGCCTGGGTAGTTGGGAACAACCGGTATCCGTAAACTGCCCTATTTGCAGGCACTTTGGACTGAAATTTGACGGAGAGTATGTCTATCAGGTGGTTTCTTCCGGTCAGCAGGTAAGCGGCTACCAGGATGTTTGCATGGCACCACATACCATCCAAGCTGTTAGGGCAAAAGATGAAAAGAAGGGAACCGCAGAAACCATACAGTGGCGCTATACAGTGAACGAGTCCAATGATTTTAACTTTCAGGTGGATAAACAAGAAAAATATGTATATTTGCTTTGTAAGGATATGGGAAAGACCCTAGTTCTCAATCGCAACACAGGAGCGCTGGTGAGCACCTTTCCCTTTGTAATGGACGAAAACATCTTTTACGGTGCAAGCGGAAATCTCTTTACCGTAGGAGCCAAGGGTGTGCAAAAAATAGAGGGCAGTACAGGCAGACAAAGCACCTTACAAAATCAAGGAGGGGCGTTGACAAGATTGGAGGGGGGAAAGGCTACCTTTATTGGAAAAAAAGATGCCCAGTCCTTTTATATTGGAAAATTAAATTTAAACAAAGAAGCCTTTGAAAATATAGGATTGCCTACGTTGCCACGGCAAGAATGGGCAGAGGGGCCTGCGTCAGAAGTAACGCCAACGGATATGGATAACCGGGGGACGCTTACCTTTAAACAGGATGTTTCCGATGCAGACCAAAACAGAAGAGGTACTTTTTTCTGGATTGTCAATACAAAGACTCAAAAAACGGTGGTGAAAGACCGAACAAATGTGGCATCTGAAATGGTGGCTTCCAAGGTGGGTCTTGTAAAAGATGAAAAAGGAGAAGGAAAATACGTGTATTTTGCCCATGTAGACAAACACGGGCGGATTCAATCCCCAAAGTGGAGTTTTTATCTGGAACTATATGACCTAGCCGGTACCTTACTAACCTCTTATTCAAAGGAAACCGGTGTGAGTAACTATGAGCCCATTATTTATGCGGCCTTAAACACTAAGGAAAACGCTATTTATCTTAAAGAGGGTGCCAGCATATCCACTTCTGATTTTGGTGGAAATCTTTACGGACGTCATATTCGCATAGCATTACCCCTAGATAAAGACGGTGCCTATGTGACAGACTCTTTTACACCGGAAACCATGGGTTTCGATCTTTTTGACGAAATAGGAAGTCACTCAGACGGGTATTACGGCACCTATATGAATTACGATAGGTGGACAGGCATGACCTCCAGGACAAAATTGCTGCAGAAAACCATGACAGAGGAAGAGACCCGTGGCATTAGCATTGCCACAAGATTTTCGGAAAATCCTTCGGTAAAAAATTATGTGACAGATGCAGATAGAAATGTGGAAAATTTATATAATCGGGTTATTGAAAATTTAGCCGGTACCAAAGAAAAGGTGTTGCGATTGACAGGAAATGGAGATACCCATTTGGCATCTATTGAAAAAAGCTATACCATGGAGGCGGACACCATTTACGGGTATGAATACACGATGGGCACACCCACAGGCGCAGCCACAGACTTGTTTTACAGCACACAAATACAAAAGAGAGGAGAAAACGCCGGACAAGGAGGGCTTTATGGGAAGGTGGTAGCGGAAAAGAGTTTCTCATCACCCGGTGGCGAGGATTTCTTTACAAGCTGGACTTCTTACTATTTAAGAGATCGAGCCGGATTGGGCTCAGGCTACTACGGGAAAAGAGCGGAACGGGAAGACTTTTCCTGTTGGGTAAAATTTACTATGGAAGAAGATGGATGGGTAGAATTTGATTATTTCAGGAGCAACGGCAATTCCGCAGCAACAGAAAGCCCCTACACCATACGCATAGACAATGTGGTTGTTAAAGGGGAAATGATTCCCGGAAACACCTATAATTTACCTGATGAACATGAATTCTTCTTTCTGCCAAAGGGTGCCCATGAGATTGCCCTGGCAGGATATAACGGAACCCACGGGTATATTGGATTGGATAATCTGAAGGTGGGCTATTTGTCAAAAGAGGACAATGGATTTCAACGGGCTACCATAAGGAGCGATAAACAAGGGGGATTTACAAAAGTCACCAATGAATTTCGTTCGCCTAAAACAGCATTGTATGAAAAACAAATACCCAAGGAGGTGCCCTTGGAAATTGCAGCTACCGGAAAGTTGAATTTTGTGGCAACAGGCTACCCTGTTTGGACAATTACGGGCAACAGTGCATCCATTGGATCCTCTCAAGATACCGGTGCGGCCAGTGGATATTTGGAAGTAGCCGCAGGACCCAATGAAGTGATCCTGGTTACCTACGAAGAAGCCACTTATGGTCAGATGAGAGGATCTCCCTATAATCCGGCAACCAATACGGGAGAATTTCTGGAATCGTCAGCCAAACAGACCATAATCGTGAGACCCGGGGAAAAGGTGCAAAGGCATTTCAGCTGTTACAAAGGCACTTACAACGGTTCCAGACCGGACGGTTGGGTTTCTTTAAGCAACATAAAGACGGTGGTGTTGCCGGCTTCTTCCCTGCCTTTATCACCAAAGAGTAAATTCTTCGTGGCAGATGCCTTATGCCACGGAACCATAGAAGAAGATCTGTATGAAATTAAATTTGATGGGGTAAAATGCGTGATCACACAGTATGCCGCCCACAAGAAGGAAGAAAGTCAAAAGATGGGGCTTTCTTTGCAAGGAGCGGGAGCCTTGATCTCTGCAGCGGAAATCAAGGACTTTCAATTGTATAAGATGGAAAAGGGAAAGAAAGAGTGGATTAATACGACCCTTTTCAACAGTGAAGATGGGAAGACTGGGCAGGGCTGGTGGAATATCACAAAAGGAACGGGAAAAGTGGAAATCGTGGAAATTGCGGCAGAAGAGCCGGAAGATACGCCCCTTATTTACAAAAAAGGACAGTTGGTGGCATACAATCTATCTTACCGAGACTATGAAAACGATCCTAGTAAAAGGCAGTATTGGAAATATGTCCATACCCCATTTAATGATGGGGACCATCCGGAAGCCGATACTATTTTAGATGGGGACGGACAGATTGTAAGAAAAGCAAGTCCCAGTGCTATTTTGGCAAAGTCTATTCCCAGATTCTATGTGGATGGCAAATATACGGTAAATCACTGGCAAGAGGACAACACCAACAGAACAGGCGATCAGTCGGGCCATGTAAAGTACAAGGACTATGACAAAAAATCCAATGTGGAATCTGTGACCTTCTATATTGAAGGCGGTGCTTCTGCACCATGGGTTGACTTTATTAGGACAGTACCCGGACAAGTTAAGGAAGGACAGCCCTTTACCCTACAAATTCAAGTGGATGACCTGGAAAAAGACATGGTTCATTTGACCACAGAAGTATATCGAGATAAAAAGTTGATTTACACCCACAGGCAAAAGAATATGACAGCACCGGATGTGGGGGGTGGATTAAAAGGAAACTATCCTCTTGTGGAAACAGGGTCTGTCACGGCTGCTTTGGGTGGGGGTGATACCAAGGCTTTGGCAGGAAAATATGAGGTGGTTTGCACTGTGCGAGATCAGGCCGGTACCGGTGTAAAATCCTATGGATTTATCATCCTAACGGAAGGGAAGATTTCAGGTATTGTAAATCATACAGACCAATGGGATAAAAACAGAAAGAAATACAATGTGAAGAAATTCGGTGAAGAGGTTAACCGTGTTATTCCGTTCAGCGAATATATAAAATTAAAAGAGCCCCGAAAGAGAGGAACCAATGTTTTTTGGAGTGGAGAAAAATTTCAACTGGAAGCTAAAATCGGTGGCGTTCCCCAAAGAGTCACAGCACAAATTGTGGGACATTCCACCTATCAAAGCACTTTAAAGAACACAAATGTAAAAAATGCTACAGGAGAAACCATCTACACCGGATCCATTTGGGATTCATCCATGATCAACAAATGGGGACGAAAAGGGCCCCAGCCTTTAACCTTCTTGTTTACGGCAACCTACCCAGGGGGTATGGTTAAAACCCATGAAGTGGAAATCATCGTGGACAGCAGACAAGATTACTGGCAGTTGCATAGATTATGGTAAACCTAAAAATGTGATCCTATTATAGCAATAGAAAATGGCAAAAACCTAGAGATGGTATGAAAAAAGCTACCTTAGTTTATCAAGGCAGCTTTTGGATACA
>JAVVUJ010000119.1:0-5799 GCA_036653195.1 Anaerovorax sp.
TTTTCACCCATAAGTGGGGTAAAAACCATTACAAGACAGGAAGCTGAATTTTTGGCAGGATTCGATCCCAATGTGGCTTGCAGAGATTTACACAGCAAACTTGAAGAAGAAGAGGTTCATTATGAAATGTCTGTGCAAATCATAGGGGAAGAAGAGGTGGAAAAGTACGACTTTAATATTTTAGATGTGTCAAAACTTTGGCCGGAAAAATCCATTCCCAGTATGAAAATCGGTAAACTTTCACTGAAAAAAATCCAACCGGTTTATTACGATAAAATCAGTTTCAATCCTACACATATGGTCAACGGAATTGAATTTTCTGAGACGGAGATGCTTTATCTTTTAGGGTTCCTTATGAAAAGATTTGACACCAAACTTTGCCGGGAAAAAGCAGGGGAGACTGTTATTTGGAAAAGTTGTGAAAGTTTATGGAACAGGGATGATAATGCAAATCCATACAATGTATATCTGCAAGCAGGCACTTTTTACGAGGGATTATCGGATTTGCAAAAAAACCATCTCATCGAAAATATATTGGATAGTATGATGTTTGTAGAGGAAGAAATCCAAGAAAAAATAGTGAGCCATTTTATGAAAACACATAAAGAATTTGGTACGATTATAGAAAAAGGCCTAAATTTTTAATTAAATATTTTTTAATGAAAAGTAGGCAGATATGAAAAAAATATCCGTCTGCTTTTTTCTTTTCTGTGATTCAAGGGTAGTTATGCTTTACTATTCTCCTTAAACGTTGTAAAATGAGATGTAAAAAATAATAGTTGTAATTTATGTAAAGTAAGAGGTAGTAGAGTGATAGGTGTAAAGAAAAAAGAAGAAATTTTTTTTAATTTGTTTTGTGAAACGGTTGAAAAAATAAAAGTTGCAGGCGAGGCCTTTGACGATTTAGTCAATCATTATGTGGACGTGCCCGCAAAGGTAGCTCGTTTGAAAGAACTGGAAACAGAATGCGATCAAGAGACGCATAAGACATTAAAAGCGTTGAATGCATCCTTTATCACACCCTTTGATAGGGAGGATATTTATGATATCGCCAAGGAACTAGACAATATTGTGGACATTGTAGAAGAAATTGCCAACCGATTTATTGTCTTTAATGTGAAGTACATAAAACTGGAGGCCATAGAGATGTCGGCCATCATCTTAAAGTGTATTGAAGAACTGCAAATTTTATTTGATAATCTGAAAGATTTGAAGAAAAATAGAATCACAATGGATGAAATTATAGAAGTGAACCGATTGGAAAATGAAGGGGATCTCGTATACAGAGCCGCATTGACAGAACTTTTTAAATCAGAGAAAGATCCTATTGAAGTGATAAAATGGAAACAGATTTTTGATCAATTGGAAAACGGTATTGATGCCTGTGAAGCCGTTGCAAATATTATAGAAGGTGTGGTAATGAAGCATGCCTAGTTCGATTTTAATTTGTGTGATTGTAGCTGCGTTGGCTTTTGAATTTATCAACGGATTTCATGACACGGCAAATGCCATTGCTACTTCTGTGTATACACGCGCTTTAACAGCAAAGAATGCCATTATTTTAGCGGCAGTCATGAATTTTGTAGGAGCCTTGGTTAGTGAAAAAGTAGCCATGACCATCTCCACAGGTTTGGTGGATGTGGCTTTAGAACAGTACGTTATATTGGCAGCGTTGCTGGCATCCATTATTTGGAATTTGATCACCTGGTATTTGGGAATTCCAAGCAGTTCTTCTCATGCACTCATTGGAGGACTCATTGGTGCAACCATCGTCTATACCATGTCCTTTAAACATATCCTTTGGGGTGGCGTTTTTGAAAAGGTGGTAATTCCTTTGTTTACCTCACCTTTGTTAGGATTTTTAGTTGGTTTTTTGTTGATGTCTTCTCTTTTCAAGGGATTGGAAAATTGGTCTCAACACAATGTAAACAAAGTGTTTATAAAGTTGCAACTGTTTTCAGCAGCGTTGGTGGCATTTTCTCATGGAAACAACGATGCACAAAAAACCATGGGTATTATCACCTTGGCTTTAATCACAGGCGGTATGCTTGAACACGGTCATGGTGTGCCTATGTGGGTAAAGATTGCATGTGCGGTTACCATGGCTATAGGTACCTCTGTAGGCGGATGGAAAATTATGAAGACTATGGGTGGTGGCGTTACAAAGTTACAACCTGTAAATGGGTTTGCAGCGCAGACTGCGGCGGCTTTGGTCATTGAAGGAGCTTCTTTTTTAGGGGCACCTGTTAGTACGACCCAAGTCATTACCACTTCCATTATGGGTGCAGGTAGTGCAAAGCGTTTTTCTGCAGTAAAATGGGGATTGGCACAGAACATTGTCATTGCTTGGGTGGTTACATTGCCCATTACCATGGCTTTGGGCGGTATTATCGTATTGCTGATTGAACAGATTTTCTAAGAGGAAAAAGAAATGATCGCAAGAGAAGATTTAGAAAAAAGAGAGTATGACAATTTGTCAAAGTTTGCATCCAAGTCTGCGGAAAGTCGGGGCAGAGCTGTTTATGAGGAAAAATGTCATAT
This sequence comes from Anaerovorax sp., assembly GCA_036653195.1. Classification (GTDB taxonomy): domain Bacteria; phylum Bacillota; class Clostridia; order Peptostreptococcales; family Anaerovoracaceae; genus JAVVUJ01. The sequence goes on from JAVVUJ010000119.1 coordinate 2,542, forward strand.
GAGAACAGCGTATCAGAGGGATCGGGATCGAATCGTACATTCTAAAGCCCTGAGACGATTGATGCATAAAACCCAAGTGTTTTTAGCACCGGAAGGTGACCATTTTCGCACCAGATTGACCCATACCTTAGAAGTGTCACAGATTGCCAGAACCATTGCCAGAGCGTTGGCGTTAAATGAAGATTTAACAGAAGCCATTGCCTTAGGGCACGATTTGGGACATACGCCTTTTGGTCACAATGGGGAGAATTTTTTAAATGAAAGACATCAGGGTGGGTTCAGCCACAATGTGCAAAGCTTGCGTGTTGTGGATGTGCTGGAGACGAGAACCAATGCTGTGGGAGAAACCACAGGTATGAATTTGACTTTTGAAGTACGAGATGGAATTCTAAATCATACAGGCCCCAATGTGCCGGCCACTTTAGAAGGTCAGGTAGTCAAAATAAGTGACAGAATCGCCTACATTAATCATGATATTGATGATGCCTTGAGGAGTGGTGTGATTTTGGCAGAAAATTTACCAAAGGATTGTATCGCTGTATTGGGAAAAACCCATAGTAAGAGGATTGATACCTTAGTCAAAGACTTGGTGGATCACAGCGATGGCAAAGATACCGTTTCTATGAGTGGAGAATGCATTCATTACATGGATTTGTTGAGAGACTTTATGTTTCAAAATGTGTATCATAGCCATATTGTAAAAAAAGACGAAGAATTGGAAAAGATTAAGCATATGATCTTTATATTGTATGATTACTATGAAGCCAATCCACGGGCATTGCCACAGGATAAGCAAAACATGATTGAGCAGTTTGGTGTGCAGGAAATGGTAAAGGATCATATTGCAGGTATGAGCGATCGATATGCGCTAAATATCTTTACAGAATTGTTTGTGCCGAAAGGATGGAAGTGATTAATTTTTAAAATATATTTTGTATAATTTTCATAAAAAAAAAAGGAAACCAATCACTTATGTCGAATATGTACATAAGGTACTTCACAATTTTAAAGGTAAGCATAAGTGAGCACAAGTTTTCAAGATAATATCATAGCGGAAATTAAAAATAGGTGTGACATTGTAGAAGTGATAGGTAGACATATTCCCTTAAAAAAGACAGGAAGCAATTATAAGGGTGTTTGCCCGTTCCACAATGAAAAGACACCTTCTTTTGTTGTATCCGAAACAAAACAAATTTTTACTTGCTTTGGCTGTGGGGCAACAGGGGATGTGATTGAATTTGTTAAAAAATATAACAATTTGGATTTCCCGGAAGCTGTTGAAAAATTGGCCACTGAACTTGGAATAGAAATAAAAAACACCGGTTATAAGCAGGACGATAGAAAGGCCCTCATGTATGATTTAAATCGCCAGGCAGCTACCTTTTTCTATATAAACTTTAAAAATAAAAAGAACCCAGCCTACGCTTATATGAAAAAACGTGGATTGGAAGATGAAACCCTTAGAAAATTTGGAATCGGTTATGCGGATGGTGGGTGGACAAGCCTATATGATCATTTTGTAAAACAAGGCGTTGATGTTGAAGTCCTTGTGGAGTTGGGTCTCGTATCAAAATCAAAAGGCAACTATTATGATAAATTCAGAGATCGAGTCATCTTTCCCATTATCAATACAAGGGGAAAAGTAGTGGGATTTGGAGGAAGAGCCATTGGAGATGGGGTACCCAAGTACTTAAATTCACCGGAAACACCTATTTTTTCAAAAAAAAATAATTTATATGGTTTGAATTTGTCCAGAACGGATATCAGTAAAGAAAATTCCGCTATATTGGTAGAAGGCTATATGGATGTAATTTCTCTTTACCAACATGGCATTCACAATGTGTCGGCTTCCTTGGGAACGGCACTCACAGACAGCCAAGGTGCCATGCTGAAACGGTATACACAAAATGTAATGATTGCATATGATGGAGATCAAGCGGGCATTGCGGCTACATTGAGAGGATTAGACATTTTGCATCATGTACAATGTAAAGTAAAAGTGTTGCAAATACAAGGGGAAAAGGATCCTGATGAATTTATTAAAAAGAAGGGGAGACAAGCTTTTGAAAAATTAATAGAAGAGGCACTGCCTTTTGCCGAATATAAAATTAAACTTTTAAAAGAGAAATTTGATTTATCTACTGTAGATGGAAGCGTCAGCTTTCTTCAGGAAGCGTCAAAAATTTTAAAGACATTAAGCCCTGTCGAGGCGGATGTGTATATTAAAAAAATTGCTTATGAGACGAAAATCACCGAAGGGGCAATAAGACGTGAAATTTTTGGCAATAATAATGAAAATGCAACAGGGCTCAGATCCCAGGAAAAACAGTGGAGAAACCCTAAAGAAATGGGTACCATGCTGGAAAAGAACTTTATAAAACTCATGTTGGTTGATAGTGGATATGTGCCAAAAATAAAAGAATTTGAAGAGATATTTGTCACCCAACAGGCACGAAAGATTTACAGAGAAATTGTATTAAATTATCAGAATCACGAAGAAGTGGATCTGAACAAAGTGAAGGATAATTTGGAGCCTGCTGAAAATGAAGTATTAGCGGATATTTTGGAAAATATTCAGCTTTCAGATAAAAATGAACAGATTTTTTTGGAATGCGTCCATGAAATAAAAAGGCAGGATCTTATAAAACGGGAAGAGGAGATTATTAAGGTATTGTCTATCATAGATGAGGAAAAAGAGGACAGCCAAGAACGGGTAAAAGAATTACTAAGTGAATTAGCTCAAATACAAGAAAAAAAGAAGCATATGAAGAAATAGAGAGGGGTAACACATGGAAACCATGAAAAGAATAAGCGATGAAGACTCTGTTAGAGGGGCTCGTATGGAACAGGGCAACAATGAAACAGAACTTGCTGAAGAAAAAAAAGCAGAAGCCGTTGTCGCTTTAATGGAATTTGCCAAGGCAAAAGGTACGATTTCATTTAAGGAGATTGCGGATCATTTGGAAACCATAGACATGGATAAAGACCAAATGGACGAGGTATATGATACCATAACCTCTATGGGTGTTGAAATTACTTCAGAAGTAGAGCTTGAAGAATTTGACCTGATTGAATTAGATGATGATGTGATTCCTGCGGAGGTTGATTTAATCGAGGAGGAAGAGGAAGCGGATATTGAAGCGGCGCTTCCAAAAGGCATCTCTGTGGACGATCCGGTTAGGATGTATTTAAAAGAAATTGGAAAAGTACCCCTACTATCCGGTGCAGAAGAGATTGATTTGGCAAAAAAGATGGAAC
>JAVVUJ010000120.1:0-5690 GCA_036653195.1 Anaerovorax sp.
GTTTTCATGAATAAATCTGATGATTTTTGAGCTTCTGTCTGAGCAATACCGCCAACGTTGCGCATCTTCGTATAAAGGTAAAGATTTTTGAATTCATCGGCCTCATCAACAAAAAGGCGGTCTATACCCAGTTGTTCAAAGGTGACCACATCGTCTTTTTGTCGCTGATCATTGAGTTTTTTCATCCGCATTTCCAAGGTTTTACGTGTTTTCTCCATCTGTTTAATGGTAAACCGCTCACCCTGTTGTCTTTTTGCCTCAACAATACTGTCCGTGATTTCATCGATCTGGCGTTTCAAAAACAGCTGCTGCCGCTTGGTGCTTAATGGGATTTTGCCAAACTGGCTGTGTCCAATAATGACCCCATCATAATCCCCGGTGGCAATTTTAGCGCAAAATTTCTGGCGTTTTTTCGTTTCAAAATCTTTCTTTGAAGTAACGAGAATATTCGCCGATGGGTAGAGCAGCATCCACTCCGCGGCAAATTGGGAAATAATATGGTTTGGAATAACCACCATGGATTTCTGACATAAACCAATGCGTTTCATTTCCATAGCTGCGGTAATCATAGTGAAGGTTTTCCCCGAACCCACAACGTGCGCCAAAAGAGTATTGCCACCATAGATAATCCGTGCGACGGCATTTTTCTGATGTGGTCTTAAGGCTATTTCTGGATTCATTCCATAAAAATTCAAGACGCTGCCATCGTATTCCCTTGGGCGAATGGCGTTAAAGTGGTCATTGTAATAAGCCGTAATCCGTGCCCGACGTTCTGGATCTTCCCATACCCATTCTTTAAAAGCTGCCTTGATCTGCTCTTGTTTTTCCTGTGCGATGGTGGTCTCTTTTCGGTTTAAAACAGCTTTCTTTTTACCTTCTGCATCTTCCCTGTAATCAAAGATTTTAACGTCTTTTAGATTAAGCGTTTCTTCAATAATCTGGTAGGCATTCTTCCTCGTTGTACCATAGGTACTGCTCACTTTAAGGTTTGCATTATCCCTATTTTTTCCTTCAATATGCCACTCAGCATTAAAAGGTAAAAAGTGCACATGGATATTCCATGTCATATAACGTGGCGTACTCAGTAGATCAAACATAAAAACTTCAATATCTTTTTCCGGGATCCACGTTGCCCCCAAACGAACCGTGATTTCAGAAGCCATCAAATCCTTTGGCTGCGCTTTTTCCAAGGCTTCAATATTTGGTTTAAAGCGATCTGACACCCTTGAGGCTACTATTGCTGCTTTTAGTTTTTCACGGACGTTACCAGATAGATAAGCATCGGCACTCACATAGTGTGGTTCATACTGCCTCTCACTTTGACCTCTCTCTGGCATTGGCTCTTCAAAAATACTGCCGGTTAGTGCCTGCACCAGTGCGGCAACCGACTTCCCTGATAATGCTTTCATATAGGCCATATCCACACAGGCTTTTTCTGAAAGGGATACTGCCAACGCTTCCTGGGCGGTATCCACATGGGTGATGGTCGTGTGCACCTTAATGGTGCGCTTGCTAAACATATCGGCTTTACGCACAAAACGCCCCTCATCGTCCAAGATTTCAAGGGAACAAAGCAGCGGATAACTGCCATCTTCAGAAAAAGCCATTCTGTTTCCGCGCTCTGTCAGATGTCCGTATTTTTTGACATAAACATCATAAACTGTGTTGAGTTTATTCTGCCAAGCGGTGATAGCATTCTCCGGATAATCGTCGGTTTGAATAGCGATGAGTGTTCGTGTGACCTCCCGAATCGTGATCATGCCTTTAATACGGTTCTCAGCTGTTTTCGACACCACCACACGGCGCATCTGGCTATTTTCACGGTAATAAATCTGAGCGTCACTTAACGTATAAGAGAAATTACGAACACTGGGATCTGCTGGAATTGAACCCTGTTCTCCATCTTCAAGGCTATCAGCCGCTCCCGGTTCATAGCCTTTAATTGTGGCCTGCACATAGTGTATAACGTTCTTAAGCTGTTCTTCAAGGCTAATGCCTTCGATGGCTTTACAGTGACTTTCTTCGCCAAATGGACCGGATACCATCACCATTTCTCCCAGAATCATCTCCGGATGTGCGGTAAAATAAGCATTGAGGACAATCCCTTTTTCATCACGATTTAATGCAATCCACTGTGGTTCTTCTAAAACAAGACAGTCTCTTTTTTGCAAAAACAGAATATCCGATGTGACTTCCGTTCCCGCACTGGCTTTAAAGGTATTATCCGGTAACCTTATGGCCGCAATAAGATTGGCACGTTCGGCAATGTAACGTCTGACAGAGGAATTGCTTTTGTCCATAGTACCCTTTGATGTAATAAAGGCAATGATGCCACCAGGGCGGATCTTATCTAGGGTTTTAGCGAAGAAGTAATCATGAATATGAAAATGCTGTTTGTCATAGCGTGAATCCCTCACTTGGAATGCTCCAAAAGGAACATTGCCGATGGCAGCGTCAAAGAAACTGTCGGGCAGATCTGTTTGTTCAAAACCCTTGATCGCAATACGCGATTGCTGATAAAGCTGTCTAGCTATGCGCCCGGAAAGGATATCCAATTCGACACCATACAGTTTAACTTTTTCCATGGAAGATGGCTGCATCCCTATAAAATGGCCAATACCACAGGCAGGTTCCAAAAGGTTTCCTTCTCTAAAACCACTGTTTTCCAAGACTTGGTACATTGCTTTGATGACAACTGGAGGCGTGAAAAAAGCCGTCAGGGTTGATGCTCTGGCGGCTACGTATTCTTCTTCATTGAGAAGATTTTTTAGTTCATGATATTCATTTGTCCATGCTTTCTGTTCTTCATCAAACACATCGGGCAGACCGCCCCAGCCAATATACCGTGCCATAACCCTCTGCTCCTCCGATGATGCTAAACGATTTTCGGCTTCGCATTGTTTAAGCTGTTTGATGGCTGAAATATTGGCTCTGTATCTTTCTTTAGGGCTGCCCGTCACCATCTGATCCGCTTCCATAGGATACTGATGTCGTTTCACATTTTGTTTATGTTGCACCCTTTCAAATCCCGCTACATTATTTTGGAAGCCAAACAGCGCTGTCTCTTCGGTGTGCTGTTCGTTTAATTGTAAATCAATTCCTGTAGAATCTGTTCCTCCACTGCCTCTTTGATGGTATTCACCTGTCCCACCCATACCATGGGATTCTGGGCTTTGAGGGCTTCGGTAATGCCCTGTTCCTCCATCATCTGGGTTGTTATCTGTTCCAGTCGTTTCGTGGCGGTCTTCTGAATCTCGTTTAGATGAGCGTTCAATCGTCCCTGTGTCAAGAGATTCAGAAACAAGCCGTAGTGGTGTTCCATCAAATATTGCTTTCTCAAAGATGCGTATTTCCCCGGTATCAGGGTCGCTTCTTCTTCCACCATCAGATCCGGCAACAGGTAATCGCCCTGTTTGCTGTAGGTTATGGTCATCATTATCACTCCTTTCATTTAGTTGCTTTTCTTGATGTTCATTGTAAGGCGTTTCTAGTCTTTTAGCAACACTACGGCCATTTTTAAGCGCTTCACGCTGTTGGCTGCGCACTACCGCTGCAATAGGTGTTAATACCATCATAGCAGTTTTACAAGTTGCAGACCCCAGGATGTTGACGGCCTCTGGTGTACTAAAATAAGCCAGGTTATGAAAAATGCTACGGTCTACCCCCTGATCCCCTCCGCCCTGGCAGCGCTCTAATACCATGTAGCCAACTCTCATTTCAATCAGCACTCTAAAGATCTCAGCTATTTCTACTTCTTTAAGTGTAGCCAGTGTACACTCCCCTTTAACGAGCATCAAATCAAAGAGATAATCGCTATAATTGTCCATCGCTGCAATCCCTACCGCACTCTTAATGGCCTGTTCAAGGCTATCCTTTTGTGACAATGCACCAAAATGATCTTCAAGTGTTTCTATGATTTCTGCGTGATGCTTCGTTTCTATCGTCCATAGCGGTACGGTTCTCACCAGCTCTGGATAACGGCTCTCCTGGGTGTCTAAAATATCAAAATAGTATTTCAAGCGCATACGATCAGCCTCTTTATCAAAGATGGCAATACCCTTTGACTTCGGTTTAACCCACCTGCCAAAGCGACGGTTCCAATGTATTGTCGTTAAAACGGCGGTTGCCTCGGGGCGTTGGGCATGTACCAACAACTGCTCATCAAAGGGCAGACGATAATTGCGACAGGCGGTCTGTAAAAAGGATAGCCATCTGTCTGGGGATACTGTGACTCTCTTAATAGTTTCATTATACAGTTCAACAATTGTTTTATATTTTTCAACCATGATTTACGCTCTCAATGCTTTAAGCCATTGCTCATATCACACCAACGATTGCGCGTTGTTTCTCAAATGGACGGCTATCAAGTCTCCTTAAAAAATTGATGACACCATTGTCCTGCGTATTAATCAATAAGATCATTTTCAACATCATTCTTATCACCTTCTATCCCTTCCAACGCGGTTACTTTTTTCTCTGGATGATCTGCTAAAAACATAATTACCTTATTGGCTCTGATACTCGTTTGGAGTTCATCAAGCTGCGTGAGCTCTGACACTGTAATACCCGGTAGGGTTAACATGTCGTGCATGGTCATTGCCACAATGGCTTTTTCACTATCATATCCGGCATCAATAATGCGTCCTAAAATTCTAAACCGTCGGTTATTTCTTTTCATATGTTCCACCTTTCCTTTCATCGGTTTTATTCTTTTTTACTCTCTCTGGTCTTAGCTATTTTTAACCTCACTTCATTGGTTTATTTTTTGCATGTACTCAGCGTGTCATCTGTCTCTGCCTTTTTTGATAAAGCTCCAATGCCTTTACAATGGTTTCTTCCATTTTCTTCGAAGAGGTGCCCGACGGAAAAAACTTGCTGATCCGCTCTTTAGGGATTTTAAACTGTTCAATCTGATTGGGTTTTTCTTCCTGCAAAATGGATGCAATCACCGCTTCATTTAATTTACCTTCCTGTGAAAACTGTTTTAACTTAGCTGCCTGACCAAGCGACGGCGTGCAATCTTCATAGCGCATTTGATCAAGCAGTGTTTCCTGCTCATTTTCACTGAGGTAGGATAGTTCCACTGCGGGGCGAAATGCTATTTTGTTTTCATCAACCATGTCAAGGATTGATGGGATGAGCTCGGTTAGGCGGATGTAACGGCGAATCTGATCTTGACTCTCACCAACTTCTCTACTTAATATCTCTCTTGAAGTTTTCTTTAACTTCTGTGCCAATGGCACAGAAGTTAAATCAGTCCTTTTACCCTGTCGTTTCATGGCTTCCAGTTTCATCTTATACGCAAAAGCTTTTTCAGATGGCAGAATCCGCTCACGTTGAAGGTTTGAATCAACCATAATTAAAATGGCTTCATCATCTGATAAATCCCGCACAATACAAGGGAGCATCTTTTTCTCTGCCAACTCACTCGCCAATTTTCGCCGATGTCCGGCCACCATTTCATAACCTCCCGCTTCCTTCTGCCGAACCAAAGCAGGCACCAAAACACCAAAGTCTTTAATACTCTCTGCCATTTCAATTAAAGCTTCATCCCTTTTTAATTTAAACGGATGATTGGGAAAATCGGTGATATCTATAATTGGGATATCCATCACTTTCTCACGCACAGCATCTTCCCGTTCTTCCTGTATTGTAAATAAATCAGCGGCACTGGGAAGATCGAATTTGAG
>JAVVUJ010000121.1:0-5682 GCA_036653195.1 Anaerovorax sp.
GTATCTTTGGTTGATGCAGCGGCTCTTGTTTTGTCTATATCCCCAAAATAGTCCAGAGTATCTTTGGATATTGACGTATCATATTCAATAAAAAACAAAGGGCATAGAATAAAATCTGCGGCTTTAATTTGAAAAAATTTTATTAACCAAATGTTTCTGGTTGTTATTGCCGTTTCATGGTAAAATAAAAAAAAGGCGGTGTGCGCCAGTTCGGTGCTAAGTATATAACTGGTGGGAATCCAGTCTGGCAAGACCAAGAAAATATAAAATTGAACTTCCATACAATCCGGAAAGACTTGTTGTGTGTAAGGATGAAAAGCCATATTCTTTGTATCCACATTTACTGTAGCGTTCAAATAGGATGCTGTAGTAAAGCTAAATATCTACGATACATGACAGTAGTGTTACAAAATGCTTGAGTAAGACCTATAGTTGGGATGCTGAAAAAAAGAAAAGAGAGCACAAATGATGGGAAAATTGGCTACGTTATTATTATCTTTATTACCTTTAATTACCTTGTTAGGGATATTCATTATTACTATTTTAGTAATAAAAGGTAGCGTGTTGAAAAAAAAGAATGGCAATTCATATCAATCCAATCAGGGATATAATATGTTATGTAAAAGCCAAAGCAATCGAATTATAGCAGGTGTTTGTGGCGGTATTGCCCAATACTTCGGATGTAATGCGACTGTTGTTCGATTGTTTTTTTTATTTTCAGGGGTCGGACTATTGTCATACAGCATTTTGGCCATGGCTATACCGGACTCAAATAGTCCTTTACTAGGACAGAATACCCAAAAGTCGGAATCCTAATCCGGAACTTGCGCTATGGTCACTGCACTGTCAACGTAACGCTACTACATTTCTACTTGGGTATATTGACACCGCAACACCGCCGCAAATTTCAAGAAGATGTGCATGGAAAGAGCCGGCAGGGTCTGTATTGCGGCCTTCAGTTTGTTTAGAATCACCGGTTAAATCACCTATCAATTTGTAGGTGGCAGGTAAGCTGTTCTGCGCTGAGGGCAGTCTGCACAGTTGCATCCACAAGTGTTTTTTCCTTTCTTTTTATCTCGGATTATTTTCCATAAGGCGGCTAGTATTCCTGCGAAAACCAGCGCGCCTACGAGAAGATTGGATAGGTTATTTCCTATAAAATCAAACATTTGTAACGACTCCTTTCTGTTTTTTGGAGAGCACCGTCTCTTCGTATGGGCGTTTGAATCCCAGAAGATAGACAAAACCCAGTAACAGCACCAATGCAACCCCAGTTAGAATGGTGAAGCCGCCCCCTGTGATCAGAAGACCAAGTTGGTAGATGATTAACGAAAGGGTATATGCAAACACACATAAATAACCGATGGCAAACCAGGTCCATTTTGCGCTGTTCATTTCCCGCTTGATGGCGCCCATGGCGGCAAAACAAGGGGCACAAAGGAGATTGAAGGTCATAAAGGAAAAGGCAGATAGCGGGGTAAAGTCTTTGGCTATCATGGCCCAGTACTCCATACCGTCTTCTGCTGCGGAAGCAAAGCCGTAGAGTACACCGAAAGTACCGACTACATTTTCCTTTGCAATGAGTCCTGTAAAAGTACCCACAGATGCTTGCCAAGTACCGAAACCAAGGGGATCAAACAGGGGTGCAATGAATCGTCCTATGGTGGCCAACAAACTGGAATGGTTGTCTTCCACCATTTGAAATACGCCATTTACGGTGCCAAAGGCCTGCAAGAACCAAAGGGCTACAGAGGACAGTAGAATAACCGTGCCGGCGCGCTTTATAAAACTCCAACCCCGTTCCCAAGTGCTGCGCCAAATAGTGCTGGGTGTGGGGGTGTGGTAAGCGGGTAATTCCATGACAAATGGTGCGGGATTGCCTGCAAATATCCTTGTCTTTTTTAGAATAATACCGGAAACAATGACAGCAGCCACGCCCATAAAATAGGCCACAGGTGCCATCCACCATGCCCCTCCGAAGAGTGCGCCTGCAATCAAAGCGATGATGGGCATCTTTGCACCGCAGGGAATGAAGGAAGTGGTCATAATGGTCATTTTCCGGTCACGATCCTGTTCAACGGTACGGCTTGCCATAATGCCGGGTACGGAACAGCCGGATCCGATGAGCATGGGGATAAAACTTTTGCCTGAAAGTCCGAATTTACGAAAAATTCGATCCATGATAAAGGCAACACGTGACATGTAGCCGCAATCCTCCAAAATAGACAGCATGAGAAAGAGAATCAACATTTGCGGAACAAAGCCCAGTACGGCACCGACGCCGCCAATGATGCCGGAGACGACCAGACCGGTGAGCCATGGAGCTACAGCCCCGCTTTCCATCCAACTGCCTATTGTAGGCAGAATCCATGCTCCGAACAGGGTGTCGTTTGTCCAATCCGTCACAAAAGTGCCCACTGTGGTGACGGATATATAGTAGACGAGAAACATAATCGCCGCAAAGATGGGGAGTGCAAGAAATCGGTTGGTTACAATGCGGTCAATTTTGTCGGAGTTTGTGCCTTGGGCACGGTATTTTTTCTTTACACAGGTGTCAACCACTTGGCTGATATAAGTGTATCGCTGATTTGTAATGATGCTTTCTCCATCATCGTCAAGTTCTTTTTCGCAGGCTTCAATATGCATTTCCAAGTGGTCCAGCAGTTCTTGATCCAAATTTAGTTGCCCAAGAACCTTTTCGTCTCGTTCAAATAGCTTGATGGCAAACCAGCGGAGGCTGTTGCAGTCCACTTTATCTTCTATGGATTCTTCAATATGGGCAAGTGCATGTTCTACAGAGCCGTTGAAAACATGAGGCATTTCAGTAAGAATTTGATTCTGCGCCAAGGCAATTGCTTTTTCGGCCACTTCTACGGATCCGATTCCCTTCAGTGCGGAGGTTTCGATTACGGGACAACCAAGCCCTTGGCTTAGCTTGACAAGATCCATTTCATCTCCGTTTTTTCGCACCACATCGATCATATTGATGGCCATGACAAGTGGAATTCCCAACTCTTTCAGCTGGGTGGTCAAGTATAGATTCCTTTCTATGTTTGTGCCGTCCACAATATTGATGATGGCATGGGGCTTCTCATTGATCAGGTATCCTCTGGCTACAACTTCTTCCAAAGTGTAAGGCGAAAGGGAATAGATGCCGGGCAAATCTTGTATGATAACATCTTTGTGTCCCTTCAACTTGCCTTCCTTTTTTTCTACTGTAACGCCGGGCCAATTGCCCACATATTGGGCGCTGCCCGTTAAATCGTTGAACATGGTTGTTTTCCCACAGTTTGGGTTGCCTGCAAGGGCTATTTTAATGGTCACGTTTGACACTCCTTTCAAACTTTCAAAACATTGGTTAGCTTAAACTAACTAAATTTCTAAAAAAACAGCAGTCTTCCTGCTGTGGCTTTTATGGCAAAGCTTTATTTTACTTCACTTCAATCATTTCCGCATCGGCCTTCCGAATAGAAAGTTCATAGCCTCGCACGGTGAGTTCAATGGGATCTCCCAAAGGTGCGACCTTGCGTACATAGACAAGGGTGCCTTTGGTAATACCCATGTCCATAATTCTGCGCTTTACAGCTCCTTCGCCATGAAGTTTTTCAATGTAAGCGCCATGGCCTATCTGCACATCTCTTAAAGTTTTCATTTTGTGTCCTCTTTCTGTTATTACATTTCTATTAACGATTGGTTGTATAAATGCTGTCTGAAGGCAGCGTTTTCTCACGGAATCTCATTGGTATTTTAGCAGACATTGCAAGGGATTTGCCCTAGAAATCAGGGGCGTGTATTAGACAATAATGCGATTTGCCATGGTTTTATCCAAGGCTATGCGGCTTTCTTTTATCGACAAAATCATATTGCCGGAAATTTGGGAAACCACAGTCACTTCACTGCCTACTACAAATCCAAGTTGGGCCAAATGTTGGCGTACGTCGTCTTTGCCCGTAATTTTTCGAATCACATTTTTTTCACCTATGAAAGCCATTGTTAAAGGCATCTTTGTTCCTCCATTCTATCAGTTAGATCTAAGGCCCCGTTTATCTGACCACACTGTAAAAATATTCAGTTAGAACTAACGAACCATATTGCTTTAAAAACGGGTTAGAAGCAACTAACCCAACGGCTAAAATTTAGAGTTAGAAACGACTAACTCTGTGTACTTTCTTAATTTACCATCTCCCGTTTCCTTTGTCAATAGAAAAAGGAAGATTTTAAAAGTTTCTTTATGAACCATTTATAATTTGCTATGCCAGTTGGGATTTTCCCATTCATGCCCATTTGAATGGGTTGCTTCAATTAAGCTGCCCGTGTCTATTCTTGTTTCATGCACGAAAGAACCTTTCTTAGCATAGTATAGATGGATGAATTGAAAGGGGAGTATGGAATGACAGAAAGAAGTTTGACAAAAGGGACTGTTGGAAAGAGGAGACAATACTATTTGGGAAATAACACACCTGAGGGTTTTTTTTCTTATTATAACTACATATTGGGACAAAAGGAGGCCGAAAAAATCATCTGCATTAAAGGTGGTCCGGGCACCGGAAAATCAACCTTTATGAGGAAGATTGGCGAAGAACTTCTCAAGGAAGGGGAAGACGTGGATTTTTTACACTGTTCTGCAGACAGCGATTCCCTGGATGGGATTGTTCTGAAGAAGCTGAAGGTGGCTTTGGTGGATGGAACCAGCCCTCACGTAATCGACCCTATTAACCCGGGTGCGGTGGATTCTATCATTCATCTGGGTGATTTTTGGTGTGAAGATGGTATACGGCTAAACAAGTTTGAAATTATGAATGCCAATGAAAAACTAAAAGGAATTTACGAAATCGCCTATAATTATTTGGGTTGTGCGGGAAAACTTCATGAAAATATCAGCAAAATTATGGGAAAAACGGTAAAGACAGAGGAAGCCTATAAAAAATTTGCCCAATTAATCGGAGATGAATTGGCACACAAAGAGATTAAACCAAATTTGGGAACGGAAAAAAAATATTTTGCCAGTGCCATTACCTGTAATGGTTTTGTCAATTACTTAAATACATTGATAGATAACTGTGAAAGGGTCTATGTGATAGAGGCGGAAATGGGTGTGGATGTAGGTAAAATGCTTGAAATATTTGCAGAAAGCGCCCGATATCGAGGGTTTGACGTGGAAGGGTATTATTGTCCTATGAAACCGGGAAAGAAATTAGAGCATGTGGTGATTCCGGATCTGAAGTTGGCAGTGGTGACTTCAAATGAGTTTCACCATATTGAAAACAGAAGACCTTGGTTTACGTATCGTGCCAATACAGGCGACTTGTCTCGGGATGATTTGAACTTTCTCAAGGATAGTAAAGAATTATTTACCGTGTTGATGAAAAAGACAAGGGAAGCCTTTGGATTGGCCAAAAGGACCCATGATATATTGGAAAGTTACTATATTCCCAATATGAATTTCTTACAGGTGGAGACGGTTCGAAATAAGATTATTGAAGAACAAAAGGCAAAGTTAAAACAAATTCTTTAATTATGGGTGAAATTTTGTTATACTATAAAAATGAAACTAATATTGATTTGGAACATGATTACTTTTGCCATGATGGGAATTGACAAAAGCAACGCCATAAGGGGAAGATGGAGGATAAGTGAAAAAACGCTTATCCTTTCAGCCTTGCTTTTGGGAGGGGTAGGAAG
>JAVVUJ010000122.1:0-5569 GCA_036653195.1 Anaerovorax sp.
CCATCCTACGAATGGTTATATGTTATTGGATGGAAAGAGCAATGAATTTTCAGAAAAGATTCAAGTAGCACTATTTGATGACCGCTTAGAAGTCACTTCTCCTGGTATGCTGGATAATGAAATTACCATTGAGAAAATGAAAACTGGTTTATCCAAAATCCGAAATAAAGGAATTGCAGTTGCATTCTCTTATATGAATGTAGTAGAAGCCTGGGGAAGTGGAATCCCAAAAATGTTCCAAGAAACGAGAGAATATGGACTTCGTGAACCAGAACTAATAGATATGGGCAGCGATTTTCGTGTTAATCTGTATCGTAAAGTAGCTGACGTTGATGCGAATGGTGTCATTAATCCAAAAAAAATTGCGACTAATGCGACTAATAGTGCGACTAATGCGACTGATTCACTTACCGAAGATGAAAAGAAAGTAATTGAAGCAATTCGTACTAAAGCAGATGCAACACAAAAAGAGATGCAGACAATGACAGGTATTACATTAGGAACAATAAAGAGAATGCTTCCTCGATTACAAGAGAAGGGTTTTATAGAAAGAGTTGGAAATCGTCGTTCTGGTAAATGGCAGATAAATGATTAACTAAGGCATAACGGAAAAGCCGAGCACAATCCAAGATGAAATGGAAAAGCCGAGGGCAATCCAAGGCAGAATGGGAAAATGGCTACAGTCGAAGATGGAATGGAAAAACCAGTTAAAGACCAACCTAAAAGAAAAACGGGAAACATGAGGCCTACCCAATCAAAAGACGAAGCCATAGAAAAAGCCATTAGGGAGTGCATAGAGGAAGATATATTAAGAGACTTTTTAAGTAAACATGGAGGTGAGATTTACAATATTTATTGTAGTATAGTGCTGGTATTTCAGGAGTTGTGAGATATGTGAAGATAGATATTCATTTGATTATGGAACCTATTATGAATGGGTAAATTTTGATAGGATAAAGTTTGGAGTTATAGAAAAAGCAAGAGCACTGCAAGGCTAAGGTGGGATTGTTAGAAAGACGGTAAAGGAGACCATGATGAACAAACTAAAGTTAATGACGATTATAGGGACAAGGCCGGAGATTATACGTCTTGCAGCTGTCATTAAAAAATGCGACCGATATTTTGACCAAATTTTGGTTCATACGGGCCAAAATTATGATTATGAGCTAAATCAAGTGTTTTTTAATGATCTGGGCCTTCGGGCGCCGGACTTTTATTTAGACGCAGTAGGCAAGGATTTGGGAGAGACCATCGGAAACATTATTGCGAAATCCTATCAAATAATGACACAGAAAAAGCCGGATGCACTGCTGATTTTAGGTGATACCAACTCGTGTCTGTCCGCTATTGCAGCCAAAAGACTTCATATTCCTATCTTTCATATGGAGGCGGGAAATCGATGTTTTGATGAATGTTTACCGGAAGAAACCAATCGAAGAATTGTGGATCATATCGCCGATGTGAATATGTGTTACAGTGAACATGCAAGAAGATATTTGAACTATGAGGGTGTTGCCAAAGAAAGAACGTATGTTACAGGATCTCCTATGGCAGAAGTATTAAGTGGCAATTTGGATCAAATAAAAGCAAGCCCTATTCTTGAAAAATTGAAGCTTGAAAAGGGAAAGTATATTCTCCTTTCTGCACATAGAGAAGAAAATATTGATACGGAAGCTAATTTTTTCAACTTGATGAATGCAATCAATGCATTGGCAGAAAGATATGAGATGCCCATTATCTATTCCACACATCCGCGTTCGGCTAAATTTATAGAAAATAGAGGATTTCAGTTTCATAAAAATGTAAGACAATTAAAACCTTTTGGTTTTAACGATTATAATCATTTACAAATGAATGGATTTTGTGTAGTTTCAGACAGCGGAACGCTACCAGAGGAAAGCTCCTATTTCCAGTCAAAGGGGAACCCTTTTCCTGCAGTTTGCATTAGAACTTCCACGGAGCGGCCGGAGGCTCTTGATAAAGGGAACTTTATCATTGCGGGTATTACCACAGAGCAGGTTTTACAGGCAGTAAGTACTGCCGTTGAAATGAACAGAAATGGAGAGTATGGGTTGGATGTTCCAAATTATGTGGACGAGAATGTTTCTGTAAAAGTCGTGAAGATCATACAAAGCTATACGGGAATTGTGGATAAAATGGTATGGAGAAAATAGGCGAAAGGGAAGACTAAATATGCATACAAGCAAGCTAGTAAAGATTTTTTTCTGTGGGTATTTATTGGCGATTATGGCGGTGACGTTGCTACCGGGACATTTTAATTTTGAGTTTGTTGGGGGCGCAGATACCTTTCGATACAACATCATCCCTTTTCATGGAGAAATGCGTACTATTTTCGCATCATCCTATGATATTTTTTCATTTATTGGAAATGCCTTGATGCTGGCACCTATGGGGATTCTGGTGCCCATTTTGTTTGACAAATTAAATGCTTGGAAATCTATATTTTTTATGGGTTTGGGGATTGCTCTCTTTATTGAAATGATGCAGTTGGTTCTTTGCGTGGTGGTGTCACCCGGTTATAGATATCCGGATGTGGATGATGTCATACTGAATACGTTGAGTGCGCTGATTGGATATTGGGTGTATAGACGGGTGAAATTAATGAATTAGAAAAACAGAATTGTGTGGATCGCATAATTTTCTCTAGGATACGTGTCCGACATCTGTTATAATATTTCAGAGGGTCATTGCACAGAAAGCAGTTAAATTATTTAAGGGGTATGAATGAAAGAACGTTTACTTACAAAACTAATAAAAGGATTCGCAATAGGGGCTTCTATGCTGGTGCCTGGTGCCAGTGGTGGCACCATGGCAATTGTCCTCGGCATCTATGATGACTTGATTCATGCTGTGAGCTGTTTGAGAGAAAATTGGAAGGCAAATGGTACTTTGCTTTTGCAATATGGGATTTCCGGGATTGTAGGGGTTTTGATTTTGTCCGGCCCAATGCTAAAAGCATTGAATTTGTGGCATAAACCCATGATGTTTTTATTCTTGGGTGCAATTATTGCCAGCATTCCGCCTTTATATAAAAAGGCAACGTTGGATTCTGTAAAATTCAGAAATATAGGGGCAGTAGCCGTAGGGGCAGGGATCGCTTACTTAATTACTTTGTTTCCAAAAGGTCTGTTGGATTTTCAAGGTCATTTGGATTTTATAGCTGTTTTGACATTGTTGGTAGCGGGAGTTGCCATTGCCATTGCATTGGTATTACCGGGAATCAGCGCCTCATATTTGTTGTTGCTCTTGGGTATCTATGATTTAACCTTGCAGGCCATTTCCGATTTTAATGTGGCTTATTTGGCACCCATTGCCATAGGTGTTATTGTGGGAACGCTTTTATCTGCTAAACTGTTAGAGCGTGAAATGAAACGTCACCCTCAATTTACGTATATGCTGATTATTGGGTTTATGTTGGGTTCTCTTATGGAAGTTTTTCCCGGAATTCCAACAGGCATGGATATTTTATATTGTATGGTCACCTTTGTCATCGGGTTGGTTGTCATTTTATGGCTGACCAGACCAAGGAAAGGGCAGGACGTAGACGCTACCAAGTAAAGGAATTTAACATGAAAACAAAGAACAAATCTAAAAAAAAGAAAAGAATCATCATCCTTATGGCAGTTTTATTGGTTGGAATCATTCTTGCCGCATTTCTATTTTTTTACTTAAGTGCAAATTCTCATGAAAAAAAAGAATATGCTGCTGAAATATCCAAGCAAAGTCAGGCATTCACAGAGAAACTATTGGCTCAAATGGATCAGATTGCAGGCTTAACCGGTGGAAGTGGTTCGAAAAATCATAAGCAGGAAAGCGAAAAAAGCAAAATGTCTGCAGATGGAGCTTCCAATGAGCCTGTCCCCAGTGCGTTGACGGCTGCAGAACAAAAGATTATTGATGAAGAAAAGGCAAAATTAAAAGACCAAAGGAAGCAAGAATTATTGCAAACCATGTCTCAAAATTATACAGGTGTTATGAACCAACAGAAAAATCAAGCGTTTGCTATGTTGGATTCTCTATTGGCGCAAGGCCGGTCGGAGTGGATGTCATTGAAAGCACAGGGAAAAGCAACACCTACAGCAAAAAGTGCCTTGGCTTCGGAATATTTAGGAAAGGTGGCAGCTTTGGAAAGCACTATAGATGGCAGTTTTGCGGCTATTATTGGAAAGATGGAAACCCAACTGAGAGCGGAAGGTATTGATCCGGCGCCCATTGTAGCACAGTATCAAGCCGAATATGAGTCTATCAAATCATCCAACAGAAGCGCCATGTTTAACAAGGCAATGAATGCCATGCAGGGAAATTGATTTGTTACGTTATCTGTCATAGGGGTTGGTGAGTCAGCCCATGAACGTGCTGATTCACCAATCCTTGTTTTCTGTTTTGAACCCCAGGGTTAGGCATAACCTTTGGGATTTTTTTTCTGCCAATTCCAGGTATCTTTACACATTTCTTCAATATTCTTTTTTGTCCACCAATGAAGTTCGTCTCTGGCCTTTGATGTGTCGGCATAGCATGACGCAATATCGCCGGCTCGGCGTTCTTTTATTTCGTATGGAATCTTTACACCGGACACTTTCTCAAAGTAAGACACCATTTCTAAGACACTATGTCCTTTTCCTGTGCCTAAATTGTAAATATGCAGTCCCTGATTTTCTTCTATTTTTTTCAAAGCCGCCAAATGGCCATCAGCCAAATCCACCACATGAATGTAATCTCTCACACCTGTGCCATCTTCCGTATGGTAGTCATTGCCAAACACATTGAGATGAGACATTTTTCCTACGGCTACTTGGGAAATATAGGGTAGGAGGTTGTTTGGAATTCCATTGGGATCTTCGCCTATCAAACCGCTTTCATGGGCACCTATAGGGTTAAAATACCGTAAAATTGCAATTTGCCAAGTGGGATCGGCTTTATATACATCCTTTAAAATATTTTCAATAATCAGTTTTGTAGATCCGTAAGGGTTGGTTACAGACAGTGGAAAATCTTCTGTAATGGGTACCGTAAGGGGATCTCCATATACGGTCGCAGATGAACTGAAAACCAATTTCTTGACATGAAACCTTTCCATCATTTTCAAAAGTGTTAACGTGCATTTTAAGTTGTTATCATAATATTTCAAGGGAAAAGCCGTGGATTCGCCTACAGCCTTTAGGCCTGCAAAGTGAATGACACTTTTAATGGCATTGTCTTCAAAGAGTTCTCTTACCATTTCTTCATCACAAAGGTCAATGGGATAAAATTTAAAATCTTTCTTTGTGATTTCTTTGATCCGATTCAGAACCTTTGGATTACTGTTTATCAGATTATCGGCAATAATGACATTTTCATTTGCCAAAAGCAACTGTACGCAAGTGTGACTTCCAATGTATCCGGCACCACCGGTAATTAAAATGGCTGGGTTTTTATTGATTTGATTCATAAGTATATTCTGCCTTTCTGCGAAAGGCACCGATGGGGTTATGAAACATTTCAAACGCCACCTTCCTTTCATCCTTTATTAATAGAAATTCCTTTGCTGCATTTGACAAGTAGCATGTGC
>JAVVUJ010000123.1:0-5512 GCA_036653195.1 Anaerovorax sp.
TATGATGGTACAACATGAAATGAAGATTAAAAAATATTTTTCGTTTCTAATCTCCCTTTAATGTTCACCTTCTATACTTAACCTATAAAAGTTAACCAAAATCAAAAAAACGAATGGAGGAAAACAAAATGAAGAGAAGTAAGAGGAACATTACCGCATTTACACTGGCTGCAATCATGGCTATGGGTGGCACCGCTTTCGCTGCTACTACACCCTCTCCTGATGGCGTAACATCTGCAACTGTGGCACCAAATTCCGCAGCATCCATCGCAGGGACAGTGACATCTGCAACAACCCAAACAGCAGAGCAAGCTGAGATTGACAAATTGACAAAAGAATTGCTAGACGTAACCATCAAAGAAAACAGGCTAGACTTAGAGGAAGATCAGTTAGAACTTTCTTACAAAAAAGGGGAAATCAGTGCTGACGTATTTAAAGCACGAAAGGCCCAAATTGAAAAAGAAGATCAAATTTTAGATACAAAAGAAGATGAGTTGGATCGCCAGTTGAGTGCCTATGGTATTGACGTAGATGACGATGATCAAGACAACGATAAAGATGACCCTACAGACAACGACAAAGATGACGCTGTTGATGACGACAAAGATGACCCTACGGACGACGACAAAGACGATCATGATGATCAACAAGATGCCGATCATGACGAAGGCCAAGATCACGACGGTGACCATGATGATCTTATAGAAGATTAATAAAATACACCATAACTTCCCATCCTAAAAACAAAAGGGCTGATTTTTACAGCCCTTTTGTTTTGTTATTTTTCACCCCAAATAAGTTGTTTGAAAATTCCAAAGTTCTTGCTCAACGGGTGGGAATATGCTAGGATAGGTTTATCTGTGAAGATAAAGGAGGTCTCAATATGAACATTCACGAATCTGCTGAAAACTATCTGGAAGTCATTTTAATATTAAAAGAACGCCTTGGCGCCGTTCGCTCCATAGATATTGCAACCGAACTAAACTACAGCAAACCCAGCGTCAGCATTGCTATGAAAAAGCTTCGGGAAAATGAGTATATCACCATAAATTCCGACGGCTACATTACCTTGTCAGAGACAGGAATGGCCATTGCCGACAGCATCTATGAGCGACACTTGTCTATTACAAATTTTTTAATCCAACTAGGTGTCACCCCGGAAGTCGCATCCCAGGATGCCTGTAAAATCGAACACGATATCAGCGATGAAACCTTTGAAAAAATTATGCAACATGTGGAAGAACACAGCAGCCACCACGTCAAATGAACCTTATATTTTATTCCTTCTAAATGTATTTACAACTGCGAAAAGTACCACATAAATTTCCAATCTTCCTAAAAACATTTCAATAATCAATACCCACAGAACCACCGGCGGTGCATCTGCCGCTGTAACGCCCGCAGAAAGACCTACACCACCCATAGCGGAAGACACTTCAAAAATAGCCTGATCAACAGAATACCCGAAGAACGTAATCACCAGTGCGCCCAATGCGAAAAGCAACAGGTACACAAAGATAAACAGCCCTGTTTCAGCTTTCATGCTCTGCGTTACCAGCCTGTCACTGCCCGGTTTTGTAATATATTCCACCTGTCTTAATCGGTTGTTTCTGCAACTGTTTCGAATCTCCCAGTACATGCTTTTCACCATGGTGACCACCCTATATTGTTTGATTCCGCCTGCGGTAGACCCCGATTGTCCACCCACAAGCATAAGCACCACCAATATGAGAAATCCTGCCGAGGGAATGGCATTAAAGTCCGGTATCGTTTGCATCCCCGTGGTGCTCAAAGCGGAAACCACTTGAAACGCCGAAACTCGAAAGCCTTCGGAAAGGGAAGTCTCTACGTGGGCAGAAAATGCAAAGGCCACAATGGGCACACTGAGCGCACAAATTACGGCCGTGGCTTTCATCTCCGAATTATTGAAAAATGTCTTCCATTTTCCCATAAGTAAACTGACATGCGCCATAAAGCTGATGGTCCCCAAAAGCATTAAAAATATGGTGACCATTTCAATAGAAAGACTATTATAATAGCCGATGCTCTGGGATCTGGTAGAGAAACCACCCGTAGCAATAGCGGTAATGGAGTGGTTGATTGCATCAAACACCGACATGCCACAAATCACATAAAGAACGGCACCCAGCGTGATAAAAGCCGAATAAATGGCAAGGATTAACCGGGATGTCTTCATTAAGTTGGGCAAAAGCATATCTGTATGCCCTTCTGCCGAAAAAAGGCTCATTCCATAGGTGCCCGGCAAGAAACAAATCATGATCAAAACGATGCCCACACCACCGAAAAACATCATATTACTTCTATGTAAAAGAAACATTTTAGGCAAAGTATCCACATTCATAACAGAAAGCCCTGTGGTACTCCAGCCGCTTGTAGATTCAAATACAGCCTGGGTTATGGTGTACTCCCCCGTCAAAAGAAAAGGCATGGCATAAATAACCACAGCCAGACTCCAAGAAAGTGTAATAATCACTGCGTTTTGATATTTGCTGAGTCTCACCTTTTTTTCACGTTGCACAATTTTGGTGCATCCGTAGCCTATGAGCATGGAAATGACAGCCGGTGCAATAAAATATTTCATGCACCCCTGTTCATTGGGGAAAAACAGCAGGGAAAATAAGGGTAAAAACAAAGTAGCGCCTGTCCACATGACAGGCGTGCCAACATAAGATAAAATGCTCTTAAAGCTGTTCATACTGCCCACCGATGACATACTCATCCAACCCTCCTTTCAGAAAATTATCTGCCGTTGAAGCTTCAGCGACAACATTGGCCAGATAGTAGGTCGCACTGATGGCTGTATTTACACCAAGCTTTTTGAAAATTTCTACGTTCATGGGGTTGGTAACAATGGCCACCGCCCGCTTCACATCAAACAATCGTTTCCCCGCCTGACATATGGCCAGGTTATCTGAATCACGAGGCATAAGCGCAATGATAATATCGGCGCCACGCACCCCAGCATCCTCTAAATTATAGATTTTCGTAGGTTCTCCAAAAAAAATAGGAATTTTATGAGTCTGTGTTAAATATTCACAGTAATCCTCATCACTGTTTAACACGATCAGTTTATGCTTCTTTTTCAGCAACGCTTCTATGAGAAAATCCGCCTTACTTTTTCCACCTGCAATCACAATATTCACGATCTATACCTCCTTCAATTCCATGCCGCTTAAAACCTGGAATTCTTGCAAAGAAAGCTTAGATGGAAGGATTACCTGAATACCCGTATCACTTAAAATCTCTTCTTTGCTCACATCATAAAGCCGAATATACACTTCCGCTACATTATACACGGTCTTTGCAATCTGACCAACCATAGAATTCACATTGTCTCTTTCAGTGGTGGCAATAACCATATCTGCTGTTTCAATGCCGGCTTTTTCCAAAAGCTTCACTTCTGTCGCATCTCCCGTCACCTTAAACCCACCATATGCAGGTGGCAGCTTTCGAAACGAATCCGGATTCTCATCAATAATGGTCACATTATGCATCTGCGCCGACAACACACCTGCCAACGTTCCGCCCAAAAGACCACATCCTGTCACTAAAATATTTTTACTTTTCATTATGCTCAACCTCCTTGAGTCTTTGGTGTGCCAACACGTTGACAATGAAGCCAAGATCAACATGACGGCACACTCGTACGCAGAATGATTTTATCACGGTTATTCAAAAAAAGCCATAAGAAAAATTATCAATTGACAGGTCTATTCTTCTGTGATAGTATTTTAATAACAACAAAATACAATCTTCAGGGCAGGGTGTGATTCCCTACCGGTGGTAAAGCCCACGAGCCGCAAGGCAGATTCGGTGTGATTCCGAGGCCGACAGTATAGTCTGGATGAAAGAAGATAAAACAGATTTCGCACAGCGATTGTGCATATCTTTGCTTTATTGCTCTGAGATGATTTAATCATTTCAGAGTTTTTTTTAGAGCAGCAGGGTTTTCCGGGTTTTCCGGATCATCACGTAGGGATATGCCATGAGCGACCAGCCTGTTAACTTGCCTTGAACTTTTCTGTTCAAGGTATTTTTTTTTAGCAAACAAACAGGTTCCTTGGCTATTGATATGGGCAGATGTCAGCTGACGCCACCCCATTTGGGACCTGTAAGCGTGAACATGATCACAGGAGGATTTTTATGCACGACAATGAGTATATGAAGTCGGCCATACAACTTGCAAAAAAAGGCTGTGGCTTTGTCAGTCCCAATCCATTGGTGGGTGCTGTCATCGTAAAAAACGGGGAGATCATCGGCAAAGGATATCATGAGAAATTCGGACAACTTCATGCCGAACGCAACGCCTTGGCCAATTGCAGAAGTTCACCAAAAGGAGCCACCATGTATGTCACCTTGGAGCCTTGTTGCCACTATGGGAAAACCCCTCCTTGTACAGAAGCCCTGATTGAGAGTGGCATTGCAAAAGTATGCATAGGATCCCATGACCCCAATCCTCTGGTTTCCGGTAAAGGTGTAGAAGCCCTGAGAGCTCATGGCATTGAAGTGGTAGAACAGGTCTTAAAGGAATCTTGTGATGCCCTAAACCCTGTTTTTTTCCACTATGTGCAAACAGGACTTCCCTTTGTGGTCATGAAATATGCCATGACCATGGACGGAAAAATTGCCACATACACAGGAGACGCCCAATGGATTACAGGCGAAGAGGCCAGAAGGCGTGTTCATGAAGACAGGCATCGCTATACAGGCATTATGGTTGGAATCGGTACGGTTCTTTCCGATGATCCCTTGCTCACATGCCGCATAGAAAAGGGCAAAAACCCCATTCGAATTATCTGCGATACCCATTTAAGAACGCCCCTTTCCTCCCAGCTGGTGAAAACTGCAAAAGAGGTGCCTACCATTATTGGAACCTGCTGTACCGATATGACCAAGCAGGCACCTTATCTGGAAGCAAACTGTCGGATCATAACCGTTTCAGAAAAGAATGGCACCATGGACCTCCATGCACTTATGGTAAAACTGGGGAAAGAAAAAATTGACAGCATCCTCCTTGAAGGCGGCGGAGCCCTAAATTGGTCGGCACTGGAAAGTGGTCTGGTAAACAGCGTACAGACCTATCTTGCCCCCAAGCTGTTTGGTGGTTTACAGGCCAAGTCTCCTGTAAGTGGTTTGGGCGTTCCCCATCCTGATCAGGCCTTTTTTTTAAAAAACAGCACCATTACACAGATTGGCTCTGATATTTTAATCGAAAGTGAGGTAGTAAAAAATGTTCACGGGAATTATTGAAGAAATGGGCACCTTGCAAACCATAAAAAAAGGAGCAAAATCCTCTATCCTTTCCATACAGGGGCAGGTGATTTTTTCCAACTTACACGTGGGTGACAGCATCGCCGTCAACGGGGTTTGCCTGACAGTGACCGATTTCAGCAAAAATATATTTACTGCAGATGTCATGCACGAAACCTTGGATCGCTCTTCTCTTGGTGCGTTGCAAATGGGTAACCCTGTTAATTTGGAGCGAGCTTTG
>JAVVUJ010000124.1:0-5451 GCA_036653195.1 Anaerovorax sp.
AGACACATGCATTTATCTTTATTATAAATCACACTATGATTAGTATAGCATCTTTCCATATGTTTAGGGAGTTATATTTCTTTATATTTTTCTATTAAAAGTTCATATACATTATTTTTTTCCACATCCCACCCCAATGCACAACTTGTTGGGAATTTTTTACCTAAAAAAGCTTTTTTCCATAGTCCAACAGTTGTTTTTCTAAATCTCTTGAAACCGCAACACCTTTTGGCAAAATAATGACGACTCCATCTGCTGCAATAAAAGATCTCTTGGTAATCACACAAAAAAATTCAGGATCTGCCATAAATTTTCTCAAATACAAAGTGGTGGGTGATTTCAGTCTGAATAATTGATAACTGTTACTTAAATAATAACTATTGGGAGAAGTTGTGTATCGTTCCCCCTCATAAGCAATCACCAAATCTTTGTAATCTGTCATATAAACGGAATCTGCCCCTAAAGCGGTCATGGTATCCGCCAAAGGCAATTGAAATCGCCCATTGACTCCACCCCTAACGGGGAAAAAATTTTGCCCGTTTTTATATACAAACCCTTTTCCATCCCCATAATAAATATGTTCTCCTGTTTTTGCAATCAAGGAAGACTCTAAAATAGTGCGCACCTCTTCATCTATAACTTGTCCATACTCATCTTTTTCATCTAAAATCTCTTGGAACTCTTTTGGTTTTTGTTCAGCCTCCAGTCGGTATCCCAAGGCATTTTCCACGATACGCATCTTCCCGTCAAACATACAAATAGAATAGGTCAGTTTGCCTTTTTCCTCACCGGTTTTGGAAAAGACGGTAATGGTCAATTTTTTCCCTTGGTCATCCAAAGAAACCTGCGCTTTCTCATCTTTTTCAAGCCCCATGAGTCTCAAGTTGGGATTTTTCATCAAGTTTTCCGGTTTGTCAATGGTTATGGTTGCATCTGTCAGTTTTATAAACTTTCCGGTTTCATCTTTCACGGTTAAATAGTGATTTTTTTCAAATCCTTGAAACTCCTCAGGCAACAGGGTTCCCGAATAGATTCCCGTTGCTCCCATGTCCATAAACAACCTGGCATCTTCCATTCCATTCACAGGATGTACAAATACGGGGATTCCTTGTGATGAAACAGCCTTGCAAAGTCCTTTTTTCGCTTCATAATCAGGCATGGTCACTCCATATAAATGCTTTTCTTTTGCAAAGGTTACCAACTCCTTTGCTTTTGGTTCCGCCTGCAAGTACACGGTGAAAATAATGTCCTCATACCCCATATTTTTCACCGGAAGCCATTCTTCCTCATCATAAATTTGCGGTATAATTCTATCTCTATATTCAGGATATTCCGTGGAAATTTTTTCTAAAATAAGTAAGGTATCCTCTTTGGTATCCGTAATAATTTTTATATTTGGATATTTAGTCATACTCTTTGTCAATTTATCAAAGGTTAAAGGCTCTAAAGTTCCAAAAATAGATTCTGCCTCAAATTGAGATAGGGATAGTTTTTTATCAAATCCATCTCCCAAATAATGTTCAACCGTTCTGTTCCAATCGTGAAGCATAATGATCTTTCCATCTGAAGTCAAGCTCAAATCCAATTCAATCAACGTAATGCCATTTTCTATTGCATTCAAAAGAGCCTCTACCGAATTGCTTGTCTCAAATTCCCGATATATACCACCCCCATGTGCGATAATTGTGGGCGCTGCCCTCTCGTCTCCCTGACTTGCAAACACTAAATTTCTTGAATTGCCTGCCGCCCCCATCCATAAAATCCCACAAACAACGAGGATTATAACCATGGGCAACCTATGATGCAACACTCTCTTCTCCATACGCCTGATCTCCTTTGGCTATTTTCTGAATATATGACTTCACATACTCCGTGTCTTTTTTTCTAACAAAGAATAGTATATCATAAACCACCTTTCATTTCTCCAAAAAACACAAACTTTTTTGTTCTATCCTATGATCTTGCAAGAAATCAAACAAATCTCTGAAAAGTAGCAAAAAACTACAACCTTACCTATAAATCGTCCTTCATATTGTAAAAGCCTCTGCCGTTTCCATAGACTTGTGCTGTTTCTGTAATGGTTACAAATGCTTTCTCGTCAATTTTCTTCACCACTTCCCTTAGAAGTGCCACTTGTGTTGCACCGATAACGCAATAAATAACCTTCTTTTTCTTTCCTGTGTAGCCGCCTTCCCCTTGCAACATGGTAACACCTCTGCCCAATTCTTCTAAGATGCCCGCTGCCAGTTCTTCATCTTTGTCTTCCGATATAATAAACACCATCCGTTTATGATTCATTCCGTCAATTACAAAGTCACAAACTTTAGATGCTACAAACATGGCTGCTAGGGTTTGCACGGAGATATCTACACCGAAAAAATACATGGATATACTGATTACAACCAAATTGATTGCAAATCCTACAGTGGCTATACTGACAGCGTATTTTCTGTAAACAATTTTTCCTATAATATCTATACCTCCGGTGCAACCACCGGCTCCATAAACAAGCCCCATACCAACGCCATAAATTGTGCCACCTAAAAGAATGGTAGAAAGAGGACTGTCTGAATTAATAGAAAACCCTGCGGTCAGTGACAATGCCGCAGAAAATACGCATAACCCATAAAGGGCATAAATCATAAATTTTTTGGGCAATGCCAGAAACCCGATAATAAAAATAGGCACATTGCAAATAAAATAGACCAATCCTGTATCTGCCCCTGTGAAAATATGAACCAACATGGAAATTCCATTGACACCGCCACCTAGCAATTTATTTGGGATATACAGCACATTAATGGCCAGACTGATCAGAACACATCCCATAGCCATTTTCACCAATAACATCACTTCATCTGTAATTTTTTTCACCAGACTCCCTCCTTTTGGATCTGCCTGTCCATGATCGCTTTTCAGTGCACAATGCACAATGGGCAATCCAATGGTGACCGATTCTATTTATTATAGCCACATGGATTTGTTTTTAAATAATAAAAACCCAACAATCAGAAACACAAAGTGTCTCATTTTTGCCGGGTTTTATTCACTTAAACAACTATGCCTCTGTTTCTTTGCCCCTCTGATCTGCCTCTTCATCGTCATCATCGACTAAATCTGCGTAATCCGCATATTTTTCAGCTTCTTCCGCCGCCAGAATTTCTGCTAATTCGGCAGCTTCCATGGCGTTGGCCTCTTTAATGGCTTTTTCCGTATGGAACATTTCATCTACCAACTGCTCCACGCTTTTCTTTTTTGTAAATAAATCTTCAAATTGTGTTCCGTCTAAGGTTTCAAGTTCTAAAAGCCCCTTGGCTACAATGTGAAGGATTTCAATATTATCTGACAGAAATTTTTCTGCTTTGGAATACGCATCTTCAATTAACGCTCTAATTTCACCATCGATTTCAGACGCCATCTCTTCGGAGAAATTTTTTCTCGTAGAGAAATCCTTGCCTAGGAAGACTTCATCGGAAGAACTGTAATTAACAGGTCCAATCTTGTCGCTCATGCCATATTTTGTAACCATGGCTTTTGCAATTTCTGTAGCTCTTTCAATATCATTGCTGGCACCGGTACTGATGTCATGAAGTGTTAATTTCTCAGCGACTCGACCACCCAGAAGATGAATAATCTGCTCTTCCATGGCCGTCTTCGTATTGTAATACTTATCTTCTTTCGGCAGCACCATGGTAAATCCACCGGCTCTGCCTCTTGGAATAATCGTAATCTGATGAACCGGGTCGGTATTGGGCAAAAGTCTTGCCACAACTGCATGACCGGCTTCATGATAGGCCGTTAATTTTCGTTCTTCCTCGCTGATGACACGGCTCTTTTTCTCCGGACCTGCAATAATCTTTGTAATCGCCTCTTCCACTTCCGTCATTCTGATTTTTCTGCCGTTTCTTCTTGCTGTCAGCAAGGCGGCCTCATTTAATAAATTTTCGATATCTGCCGGTGTAAATCCCGGTGTTCTTCTCGCTAAAATCTTTGCATTAACAGAATCATCTAAAGGTTTATTCTTTGAATGCACTTCAAAGATTGCCTCTCTGCCTTTTATATCCGGAATGCCGATGACAACTTGTCTGTCAAATCGGCCGGGTCTCAACAATGCAGAGTCTAAGATATCCGGTCTGTTGGTGGCAGCCAAAATAATGATGCCGCTGTTTTCTCCAAACCCGTCCATTTCTACCAAAAGTTGGTTTAATGTCTGCTCTCTTTCATCATGTCCGCCGCCTAATCCTGCGCCTCTTTTTCTGCCTACTGCATCAATTTCATCTATAAAAATAATACAAGGCGAACTTTTCTTTGCCTGTTCAAACAAATCTCTTACACGGGAAGCCCCTACGCCTACAAACATTTCCACAAAGTCAGAACCACTGATGCTGTAGAAAGGCACGCCTGCTTCTCCTGCTGCCGCTTTTGAAAGGTAAGTTTTACCCGTCCCCGGAGGCCCTACAAGCAAAATACCCTTTGGAATTCTGGCACCCAAATCATTGTATTTTCTGGGATTTTTCAAGAAGTCCACCACTTCCGTCAATTCTTCCTTTTCTTCATCCAATCCCGCCACATCGTTAAAAGTAATTTTCTTCAAATCACCTTCTTTATGCAGCTTGGCTCTACTTTTCCCGAAAGACATCACCTTACCGCCGCCTTGACCTTGGTTCATAAATACCATCCAGAACACGATAAATACGACAATAATCAAAAGGGTGGGCAGTAAAGACATGAATATGGAAGGTTCTTTCACCTTCTCCCCGTCATATTTTTTTAATTTTCCCGTTTCCAGCTGGGGAAAAACATATTTTTCATCAATAATACTAATATCTACAATAGACGGCGCATAGGACACAATGTCTTCCCCTGATTTTAACGTACCGTTTACCTGCGTACCCACAATCTTAATGGCTTCTACTTTTTCCTCCTGCAAGTAGGTTACCAATTTTCCAAAGTCAACTTCTTTTATTTCTGTCTTCGCTGTACCCTGGAAAATCCAAGCCAGTGATAGCACAACTAGAAATATGGCTATATACACACCTAAATTTTTTGCTAATTTATTCAATTTATATTAATCCTCCTATTTCTATACACAAATTCCATTGTAGTAGTCTATCATATGTTTTTAAAATATTCAAGCACAAGTATGTTTTTCGTGCCCTGATCCACCTTATAATTTTCACTGATCCGAACGCCTACAATCCATACAATTTCACTGCCTAAAGACAAAAGTGGCATTTTATCTCTCTGCTCTTTCTGAATTTTAGCGTCAATAAAAAAATTCTTCAACTTCTTTCTTCCTGTCATGCCTTTGGGTACAATAAAGTCCCCCGCTAATCTGGTTCGAATGGCTAGATTGGCTTGCTGATTTTGGATTTTATCTCCATCCAGAACCACATGGTAACGGGATCCCCATTCTTCGCCCAATTGTCTTTTGCAAAAATCAACAGGTGA
>JAVVUJ010000125.1:0-5336 GCA_036653195.1 Anaerovorax sp.
TAAACGGTTGCAACCTTACCTATGAGGAATTGAAACGATTTCTTATAAATAAGTTGTCAATATTAGCGTTCACTGTTGCAACCTTACCTATGAGGAATTGAAACCAGGGCTGACCCTTTAAAAAACCGTTTTAAAACTTCCATAATATAGTTGCAACCTTGCCTATGAACAATTGAAACCAGGGTGACTAATCCGACTGCTATCACAACCAAGTCCTTTATTGTTTCTACCACGTTGCAACCTTACCTATGGCAATTGAAACACCTTTAGCATTTGCTGCAACAAATTTTTCATCAATTGTTAAATCTATACCGTTGCAATTTGATCAATGAGGAAGAAAATTCACCATCCAATTCCCGCCATTTGAAAATCAATGATCTTGGGAGTTGAGAAAATCATTTGTTCCGGATTTGCAGTCGGATGGAAGTTTAGAAAACCTTTCCGCATTCACAGACAATGGCGGATCCCTATTCTTATAGTTTGTTTATAATAAAAGTCAAATAGTTCACTGAAGCAGTGTGGAATGTTTGGCTTTTATTTTTTTTTGCGCAAAAAAACAAGGGTGTATTATTTATACACCCTTTACGCATGCATTTTGGAACATAAAAGGTGCACATCCACTGGGTTGCGATGCTGTAGTTGCGCCTTTATGTATACATTTTGGAGCACAAAAGGAGTATGGAATGAGTAGCGCCAACTACTTTTAAGTAGAAAGAGTAGCCATGGGGGCAATTGCGACCGTCTAAAAATTCAGATAATATAAAACAAAAATAGTGAATGAGGAGGATTAAGAAACAATGAAAAATGAAAAAGATGTTCAAGTTTTAAGTGACAGCGAATTTGCCACAAAACCCATCGTTCCACTTCTTTGGAAATACGCATTACTGGGACTGTTTGGGCTGGTGCTTCAAGCATCTTCTGTCATTGCTGACGGAATCTTTGTAGGGGCAGGCGTGGGAGCAATGGGTCTGGCGACCATTGGGATTATTGCGCCTCTCTGGACGATAACGGTGGCGTTTGTCAGCCTTTTTGGAAGTGGCGGAGCTACGGTTGCCGCAGTAAAAAAAGGAAACGGAGATTTGGAGGGGGCAGCCAAGGTGTACAACACAGTGATTGTAAGTGCCTTTGCCTTCGCAGCAATGCTAAGCCTTCTGGCACTGATTTTCCTGGATGAACTTCTGCTGTTGTTGGGGGCAACCACCGAAATTATGCCAAATGCCAGAGCGTATGCCCTTCCGTACTTCATAGGATTTCCTTTCTGTATAGCTGGCTCAACCGCTTGTGCCTTTGCCAGAATTGATGAAAGACCTTTAGCGGCAGCAATCACACTGGTACTTTCGTCCCTTACTGCCATAACCACCGAATATATTATGTTGGTCAAGCTGAATTGGGGTATGGAAGGTGCGGCAATTCCATGGGTAATATGTGTAGGAGGACCTTGCATTATATTTGTTTATTTGCAGGCAAAAAGCAGTCTTTTAAAATTAAGTTTTCGAAACTTAAAACCGGATTTTTCGATTCTATGGAAGGCTGTAAAGATTGGGTTCCCATTTTTTGCAATGCCCATCTGTGCGACAGCGGCTACAATCTTGATTAATAATTTGATTGTAAATTATGATGGCGGGGAAATAAATGTGGCGGCTTTTGGGATTATCAATGCCTATGTTGCATACATTCTTTCCATATTTGGATCCACACTCACAGGCGGCATGCAGCCCATTGCCAGTTATAATATGGGGGCAAAATTATATCTTCGTGTAAAAAAAGTATTGGAGGCAGTGTTGGTGCAATCCACAGCGATTATGGCAGTTGCGGTGCTTTTGGTTCTTGTGTTTGCAAAGAATATAGTGATTGCTTTTGCGGGAAATGATCCTGTACTGGTTCCGGTTGCAGTGGATATTATCAGGGTTTACTTATTGTTGTACGCCGTTGGAAACATTTCGCAAATTGCCGCAGGGTATTTCCAGTCCGTTGAACGTACCGGCCTTGCCTTATTAAATGGCATTTCCAAAATTATTATTTTCACAGTGCCCATCTGTCTGATCCTGTCTTCTATGATGGGTGTACAGGGCATTTGGATTGCACAGCCCATTGCAGATGCCTTGGCAGGTGCACTTGGATTGTTTTTAATTCTTAAGGAATGCAGATATTTAGGGAAACCGCATAAAACGGAAGGGGTATTGGCATGAAAAAAGCAGATTTAATAGTGAAGGGCAATGCAGTTTTTACAGGATTGCAAGATAGGCCGGAGAAAGGTGCCGTTGTCATAACGGGAAAGTTGATTACAGAAGTGCTGGCGGGCGAGGGTGTAGCGGTTGCACTTGAAAGTTATAGCAGTGATACAAAGATCCTAGACTTTGGAAATCGTATGATCATGCCCGGCTTTATAGATGCCCATGCCCATTATTTTATGGGTGCAATTATAGCCAGCTCCTATATTTGCAAAGAAATATGTCGTGCCACCTCAGAAGCGGAAACCGTGGGGATGTTAGTGGAATTTGCCAAAGCATATCCTGAAGCAAAGAGGATTGCAGGTTTCGGATGGAGCCAATCCAATTGGAAAGGTGCGCCGCTTCCTGATTGCAGATTGTTGGATCAGTCATTTCCCAATACACCTGTTTATTTAATGTGTGCAGATGGCCATTCCATGTGGGTGAACACCAAAGCGTTGGAAGAATCGGGCATTACAGGAGGGGAAATTCTCGCCTCGGGAAAAATAGGAAAATTTTCGGACGGTTCATTAAATGGAATGCTATTTGAGGTAGGTGCTTCAAGACCGGCCATTGAGAAAATGTTGACATTTACGCCGGAACAAATGCTGATTTGCCAAAAAGAATTTATAGGGCATATTCATTCTTGTGGTGTGACTAGCGTGGGCGATATGTCAAGCAGTGGGCTTGATGAGGGAACGAAATATTCGTGTAGTGTTTTGAAAGAGCTGGAAAAGATGGATGCCCTTACCTTGCGGATTCATTTGCACTTAGGTCTGGATGACATAGAAGAGTACAAAGATGTTTTGGCATATTGTGCAGAACTGGAAAGCGAAAAGATCAGAATCAGTGGGCTGAAAAGTTTTGTGGATGGTGTAACTTCCACTTATACAGCGTATTTAACGGAACCCTATTCAGACAACCCCAATACAAGAGGGGCTTTGATTAATCCGGAAAAAACGTATGCCCAACGCATTACACAGGCAAATGGAAACATGTTGGGTGTGAGGCTTCACGCAATAGGGGATGGTGCTGTGCATACTGCCTTGGACGCTTTTGAGCAGTCAAATGCGGAAAACAATAACCCCGGTAATTACAAAGAAATACGAAATTCTATTGAGCATATAGAAACCATTCTTCCGGAAGACATTCAACGATTTGCAGAATTGGGCGTAATCGCTTCCATGCAACCGTCCCATTTGATTTTAGATGCCAATGAAAAGATTGCAAGATTGGGTGAAAAAAGGAGCAAATACGAATGGATTCATAAAACGTTAATGGAAAGCGGCGCTCATGTGGCTTTCGGAACGGACTATCCCATCATCGACTTCAATCCGTTTCCTTCGGTTTATGCGGCAGTAACAAGATGTGATTCGGCGGGAAATCCATCGGGCATCAATCCGGAAGAAAAGGTTTCTCTCACTCAAGCTTTGCGAGCATATACTGCGGAAGGAGCCTACGTGTATGGAAGGGAAAAGGAATTAGGCACGCTGGAACCGGGAAAATTGGCAGATATTGTAGTAGTAGACAGAAATCCTTTTGAAATACCGGAATTTGAAATACAGAACTGTAAAACTATCATGACTATTGTCGATGGGCGGATTGTTTTTCAAGAATAATATCTTTCAATAAAAAAGCACTGTTGTAGGGTAAAGAACAGGTAAATCCTTTCATTTCATGGTGCATAATTCCAATTTATTTTGCACGCCTAACTTGTGATAAATATTACTACGGTGCTTTTTAAGGGTG
Source organism: Anaerovorax sp. (assembly GCA_036653195.1). Lineage (GTDB taxonomy): Bacteria > Bacillota > Clostridia > Peptostreptococcales > Anaerovoracaceae > JAVVUJ01. The sequence continues at coordinate 3,960 of JAVVUJ010000125.1, forward strand.
TGAGGGCTGATACAAAGGGTTTCGCATATGTCCTCATTGCTTTTGTTTTTTCGTAAAAGGGTGAATATTTCAGCCTCTCTAAGGGTTAAATGGTATTTCATAATATATTCACCCATATTATTTTCATCTTTCTCCTTGAGGGTTTCAGCATGGGGGCAAGGCAGATGTCGGTGCAGAGCTAAGCTTAAATGTTTCATAATTAACTCTAAAATTTCCAGTTCTTCCCCTGAAAAATCCTCTTCTTCACGAGAGCGGTATAAGGTAATTACTCCAAGAAAACGATGATGGAAGGCCAGCCCCATCTGTACGGAAAAGTATATTCGATTTCCATTTTTCAGATCTTGAAAATAGACCTCTTTTTCCCTTCTTGCATCGTCAAAAAAATCAGATTCCCGATACACTATATTTTCCCCTGTAGTGAAAAGCCATCTGGTATAGTCGATTTGCTCATATTTGTTAAGGTAAAGTTGCAATTCTTCATGAGAAAAACCCACGGAAACAGGATTTCCCAATAAGTGGCTTTTATCCTCTGATGCAAGATAAAAACTGGAGGCCTTATATGGAACGATCAAATTCAACATATTGAGAAAATGTACCCTCATGGTGTCTAAATCGTCGGTAACATAAATATTATAAATAATGTCATTCATTAAGGACAAGCGAAATTTATCTAACATACAACCTCCCGTTCTGCCGTTGGCACTTGCAATTCTTTTTACTACAGATTAGCATAATAACACAAAAAATGAAACTTATTTTTCTGTATGTAAAAAAGAGACTGTGTGCAGCATTTATTTATTGGCAGGGCTTCACTTTTGGAAAGGATGACAGCCTTGAGAGGATCATGGTGAAATGACAGAAATAACTTGACAATTTTCTCAAAAAAGATACAATAAGAGTGAGTTTATTCCTGTCTTTGACAGTGAAGTAGACTTTATATTTATTAATCTGTTTCAGGGCGAGGTTAAATTCCTCACCGGCGGTAATGCCCATTGGCGACAAGTCCGCGAGCCGAAAGGCAGAGTTGGGTTGGATTCCCATACCGACGGTATAGTCCGGATGAAAGAAACGCGGTTTCATAAAATTTTTATGTGCGCAAATCCCTAGAAGCGATTCTGGGTTTTTTTTTCGAAAAAATACGCTACCTGACAGATTCCACGCACGCCGAGACACCGAAAAAGCGTCTCAAATAAGGAGGAATTTGAAAATGAATACAAATGTTAACAAGAAAACGGTGAAATTGATCAAGATGGCCATGCTGTGTGCCATATCCTTGGTTTTGGTTTTGCTTATCAGAATCCCGTTTCCACCGGCACCTTTTTTAGTCTATGATCCGGCAGATATTCCTATATTTATCGGTGCCTTTGCAGTTGGACC
>JAVVUJ010000126.1:0-5333 GCA_036653195.1 Anaerovorax sp.
ATCAATCTCCAAAAGCTGCGCCACAAGAGCCATTTTATCCAGCGGAAAGCTGTCTTCCACCGAAAGAACCATCACTTTTAACATCATTTTCTTTTAGAGCCGTTATGATACTATAGCATTGTCAATGCATTTGGCGGCATAGGTTCCCAGTCTAACCGCTTTGTGCGAATTATATGTATTGACAGATTTGATGAGTCCAATGGTTCCTATTGAAATTAAATCATCTTGATCTCTGCCGTTTCCTACGTACTTTTTTGCAATATGGGCCACCAACCTTAAATTGTGCTCAATTAAAATATCCTTTGCCTCAGCGTCACCTTTTTCATAAAGGGATAGATAATAGGCCTCTTCTTCAGGCGTCAATGGCTTCGGGAAAGAATTCCCGATTGAAACGTAGGAAGCCAAAAGCATCATTGGATTTGACAAGAATAGAGATGCAAAAAGTAAAGATAAGCTCATAGTGATTGCCCCTTTCAGATTTAGTTTAATGGCTCTATACAGGTATATGTGGGATAAAGGGTAAAAGTGCATGGACGCATAAAAAACCCTTGTATTTTCTTGTTGAAAATGGTATTATACAAGGTGCTTGTTGTACGGTTTTTTCCTGGGGAATATAGGAGAAAAAACTGATGAACTCACAAAAAATTGGAACCATGATTAGAGAACTTCCGAAGGAAGAAAGACCTAGAGAAAAATTGATAAATCAAGGCGAAGGCTGTTTATCAAATGCGGAACTCTTGGCGATTTTGATTGGGAGTGGGACAAAAGAAGGATCTGCAATCTATTTGGCTCAAAAGATTTTATCTTTAGAAAAAAGTGGAATTACCTATCTGACTGAATGTTCACCCCAGGAACTTTGCAGTATACCGGGGATTGGCATTGCGAAGGCGACTCAGATTATTGCGGCAATTGAATTAGGAAAGCGAATTTCTACGAAACCAAAAGAGAAAAAAGTGCAAATTGGCAATCCTGAAATGGTAGCAAGTTTATTTATAGAGACAATGCGCTATTTGAAAAAAGAAATGTTTAAAATCTTATTGTTGAACTCAAAAAATGAAATTATCACGATTGAAGAAACTTCTGTAGGAAATTTGAACAGTTCCGTTGTTCATCCCAGGGAAGTTTTTAGTGTAGCCATAAAAAAGAGCGCTGCATCCATTATTTTGGTACACAATCATCCCAGTGGAAATACGACACCTAGCCAACAGGATATAGATGTGACAAATAGATTGGTAGAGGCAGGTACGTTGCTTGGAATTCAAGTGGTTGACCATTTGATTATCGGTGATGGAAAATATTTAAGTTTTAAAGAAGAGATGCTCATATGAAAGGGAGAAAGTATATGATGTTAATGGGATTGTTCACCAAAGATGTAGGAATAGATTTAGGAACTGCAAATACGTTGATTTATATTAAAGGAAAGGGCATTGTGCTAAATGAGCCTTCTGTCATTGCTATGGATTCTTCTACGAAACGGATTGTTGGCGTAGGAAACAAGGCAAAAGACATGTTAGGAAAGACACCGGAACATATTAAAGTGATCAGACCTCTCCAGGATGGCGTTATTTCGGATTTTGAAATGACGGCATCTATGTTGAAAGAGTTTATCAGCATGTCTGTCAATGAGGTCAACGCGGTTACAAAGATGAGAGTTGTAGTAGGCGTTCCAGCAGGTGTAACTGAGGTGGAAAAACGTGCAGTGGAAGAAGTAATCAGGCAGATGGGGGCCAAGGAAGTGTATATTTTGGATGAACCTTTGGCAGCGGCTATTGGTGTGGGATTGCAGGTAGATGATCCCCAGGGATGTATGATTGTAGATATTGGCGGTGGAACTTCCGATATTGCAATTATTGCTTTAGGTGGGATTGTAACGGGTGTGTCTCTTAGACATGCCGGTGATAAACTAAGTGAAGCTGTGGTACAATATGTGAGAAGGGTGCATAATGTACTCATTGGAGAAAAAACAGCTGAAGAAATCAAAAATTCTGTAGGGTGTGTTTACAAGGATCATCTTGATTTTGAAAATAGGCAAATTGAAGTGATTGGCAGAGATTTGCTGTCGGGATTGCCCAAGGCCATTACGGTCAACAGTCTGGATATGGTTGAGGCTTTGGAAGAACCGGCGTTGGTTATTGTGGATGGCATTAAAACGGCACTTGAACGAACGCCACCCGAAATTTCTTCGGATATATCAAAATCAGGCATTATTCTGTCCGGTGGCGGTGCTTTGTTGGGCGGGCTTGATAAACTTATTGAAAAACACACCGGAATGAAAACCGTTGTGGCTGAAAACCCGTTGGAAGCGGTTGCAGAAGGTACGGGAATTAGTATTTCGTATATAGAAAAAATTCATACACATACGAAAAATAGGACAAATTACAGATAAACATAGAAGAGAAATGGCAAATGGTGAGGATAAATGAAATGGCTTAGGGAATATAAGAAAGCGACGATTATAGCATGCATAATTATTGCTTTGCTGACGGTTATGGCAGTTTCCTATGGAAATAGTGGAAGCAGTTCGCCTTTGGGCATTGGGATCAATAATGTGCTTGTCAAAATACAGGAGCCTTTCTATAAGGCAGGTGTAGGGTTGAAGAATGCCACAAGAGGTATTTTTCATTTTAAAGAAGTTTTACAGGAAAACGAAAAATTAAAAGCTGAAATTTCAAAGTTGAATAACGAAGTGATAGAATTAAAATTGACTGAAAATGAGTTGAAAATTTTAGGTGAACTTTCTCAGTCTTTGAATTATGAAAACATTAGAAATAATTATGAATATGTGACAGGGGATGTTATTGCCATGGATGGATCCGATTGGTTTAACATTTTTACTGTAAATGTTGGAACAGACCGGAACATCTATAAAGATGCAGTGGTCATTAATGGAAAAGGTTTGGTTGGAAGAGTCATGGATGTTGGACCCAACTGGGCAAAGGTGATGTCTATTGTTGATGAGAACAATTCCGTTAGTTTCAAATCTGTTCGGGATATGAATTTAGTTGGCATCCTTTCGGGAAATGGAAAAGGAGGGATTAGCGGATTTATGCTGGATCCCGAGGCTACCATATTAAAAGGTGATCTTTTAATAACCACGGGTATGGGTATGTATCCGGAGGGGATTCCCATTGGAAAAGTTGTGAAAGTCAAGAAAAACAGTGATACCTTATTGAAAACAGTAGAGATTGAACCGGCAGCCTACTTAAAAACACAGCAAAAAGTTATTATTATTATACCCAAAGCGTAGTATTGGAGGTTCCCTTGAAAAGCCCCATTTCTTTTATTATTTTTTTTATTGGATTTATCTTGCAATCCACCATTATGATGCCTTTGCGCATAGGGGGTGTATCGCCTAACATTATTTTGTGTTTGGTGATTGTTTTTGCCTTCCTATTTGATAACTATCAATGTTTTGTGTTTGCCATTCTATTTGGATTGCTTCAGGATATTTGTTTTTCGCAGACCATAGGCGTGGCGGCCGGGTCTTATTTTTTAGTGGCAATGGGCGTCTATGCATTACAGGGGCTTGTCAATAAGGAAAATCGTTTATCAATAATTTGCACCACTATTGGGGGAACTTTGGTGTACAGTTTATTATATGGGTGCATCTCTACTGTGTTTGGCGCTTCCTACAGCGCTCTTGTCATATTAAAAGTGCAACCTATTTTGATTATTTATAATATTGTTGTTGTTATGATTCTCTATAGCATTTTTGCAAGGAAAGTCATTCGACATAAGGAAGATAAAAATTTTAAGGGGAAATTTATAAGCTATGAATAAATTACTTAGAAGCAGAAATGGACAACTTGTATTATTGGTCTTTGTTCTGATGGCTGTTTTGGGAATTAGATTGTTCGCATTAACCATTGTGCAAGGTGCCAGTTGGAGTGCGGAGGCAGATGGTTTAAGTGTAAAAAGCATTCGACTTTCTGCGCCAAGAGGTGAAATTTTAGATCGGTATGGTAGGGTTTTGGCAACCAATACACCTAGTTTTACCGTTTATTTTAGTGCAGGAGATTTGACAGATAAAGAGATTAATAAGGTGTCCTCCGATTTAATTGATGTATTGGAAAAAAATGGGGATGAATATTTTGACAATTTTCCCATTATAGCGGACGCCAATGGAGAGTTTTATTATACGTATCAGAGAGAGATTGAAGAGTGGTTGGCTTCCGAAGGGATGCCTACTAATTTTTTTGCAGAGCAGGCCTTTGAAGAATTAAAGAACAGAAACAATTTGAATCCGGGATTAGATAAGTATGAAGCACAGTCCCAATTGCAAAACACCTATGGAATTTATCCACCTATTTCGGTAAAAAACATGAAATATACAAAAGAATTGGATAAAGAAAGTTTTTTGGGTCGTTATTCTTTAGATTATGATATGTCTGCAAGAGAGGCTTTTGATGCTTTGCGAAAATACTTTGAGATTCCTGGGGATGTGTCCGATGATGAGGCACGGAAGATTATGGTAATCCGTAATGAATTGTCTTCACAAGGCTATAAAAAGTATATGCCGGCAAAGATTGCTGCCGGGATTTCTTCTAACAGTATCATTATTTTTGAAGAAAAAAAGAATGCCTTGCCTGGAGTGGAAATTGTAGCGGAGTCCATCAGAACCTATCCCAATGGGAGTATGGCAGCCCATGTATTGGGTTATTTGGGGAAGATTTCAGAGAGCGAGAAGAATTATTATAAAGAAAAAGGATACGATGCAAATGATATGGTGGGACAGGAAGGAATTGAAAAATCACTTGAATCCAAATTGAAAGGTTCAGACGGTGTCCGAAATGTACAGGTCAATGCGTTTGGAGAACTTGTGAAGGTTATTGATAACAAGGCGCCTACAAAGGGAAAAGATGTGACAACCACCCTTGATTTGGAATTGCAAAAGATAGCAGAAGAATCGCTGGAAAAAACGTTAACGGCACTTCCAAGAGGGGGTACCTATCAGAGTAAATGGGGCAATTATACCTTTGGAAAAGCCATGGGAAAAGCCAATTCCGGTGCCGTTGTGGTATTGGATGCCAAAACCAGTGAAGTATTGGCCATGTCCAGCTATCCGGATTTTGATCCCAATTTATTTGCCACGGGTATCAGTAAGGAAAATTGGGATTTATTGCAGAGTAAAAATCCAAGAGATCCTATGGGTGCAAGACCTTTATATAATATTGCCACCAGAACACCGGTACAGCCGGGTTCTACCTTTAAAATGGTCACCGCTACCGCTGCGTTGGAAAGCGGGTTGAATCCACAACGCAGGTTATATGATGGTGGTGTGGTCATGTTAGGCCAGACGCCCTTTGGTTGTTTGATTTGGAATCAGCATAGAG
>JAVVUJ010000127.1:0-5333 GCA_036653195.1 Anaerovorax sp.
CAGTTGGGTATGAAGGACACCCATTTTGTCAATACCAATGGATTACCTGTAGCAAATCACTATTCCAGCGCATATGATATCGGATTGATGTCAAGAGAATTGGTAAAGCATGAGGAAACAAAAAAATGGTTTACCACATGGCAAACCACAATACGTGTGGGGTTGCCGGGAAAGCCGCAAACTGAATTTGGGTTGACCAACACCAATCGGCTGATTAAAACCTATGATGGTGCCAATGGTATTAAAACAGGATTTACCCAAGAGGCCGGTTATTGCCTTTCCGCATCGGCTACCAGAGGGGAATTGACGTTAATCGCTGTTATTCTTGGAGCGGCCACCACAAAGGAGCGGTTTGCAGAGGCGGCAACCTTGTTGGATTATGGATTTGCCAACTATGATGCCATCCAATTGGCTGAAAAGGGTACGTCCATGGGCAGTGTGGCCTTGGATAAGGCAATACCCAATGAAATAAATGGGGCTGTCGCCTCAGATGTATCTATTTTCATTAAAAAGTGAAAAGAAAAGGGCATTACGGGAGAAACGGTATTTGATAAAAATTTAAAGGCACCTATTGCAAAAATGGAAAAAATCGGTGAATTTATCGTTTTTCAAAATGGAAAAGAAGTGAATCGATATCCCTTACTTGCCGAAGATGAGGTGAAAGCGGCAGGATTGACAGAGCTGTACATACGAATGCTAAGGGAGGGAGTACAGTAAAATGAAAGAGTATATCATAGCCTTTTCCTCATTTTATAAGGCGATTTACGCACAGGAAAAATTACAAGAATATGAGATCAGATCTACTTTAAAAAAATTGCCGCCTGAGCTGATGCGCTCATGCGGCTATGGACTTTATTTAAAAACAGATGCCATACAAAGAGTGGCCAATGTGTTGCATAAAAGCAACATTGACACAAGGGGTATCTACGCTATTTAAGATTTTCAGGATTTAGGCCTTGGAGTTCTTTTGGAACAAAGAGGCCATCTTTTCGTATGAGCACATCATCAAACCAAATTTCTCCGCCGCCGTATTCAGGGCGTTGAATCATGACAAGATCCCAGTGTATGGCGGACTTGTTTCCATTAAAGGCATCTTCGTAGGAAGCACCCGGCGTCAAGTGGAAACTGCCGGCAATCTTTTCGTCAAAAAGAGTATCTTTCATAGGGTGTAAAATATAGGGATTGACGCCTATGGCAAACTCTCCAAAATATCTGGAACTGTCATCTGTATCCAACAGTTGGTTGATTCGTTCTGTATTGTTTGCAGTGGCCTTGATAATTTTTCCATCCTTGATTTCAAAGACAATGTTTTCATAGGTAAAACCTTGTTCTTCGGAAGGCGTATTATAGGAAATAGTTCCGTTCATGGAAGTTTTTACAGGTGCCGTATACACTTCTCCATCGGGAATGTTTCGCTCACCGTCACACTTGACGGCACCAATGCCTTTGATGGAAAAACGTAGGTCGGTTCCGGGTCCTGTAATGTGTACTTTATCGGTTTTATTCATCAGTTCTACCAATGGTGTCATGGCAGTAGACATGTGGCCGTAGTCCAGTGTGCATACATTGAAATAAAAATCTTCAAAGGCTTCCAGACTGGTATTGGAAAGCTGTGCCATGGATTCATTTGGATAGCGTAGAACCACCCACTTTGTTTGATTCACCCGGTAGTCTAAGACAGGGCGCAGGATTTTATTGTACAGGTTTAGTTTGTCGGAAGGAACATCGGAAAGTTCCGCTGTGTTGGCACCGGCACGGATGGCAATATAAGCATCCATTCCCTTCATTTGTGCCAGTTGGTAGTCATTCATAAATTCAATTTGTTCCTGTTGACAACCTAAGAGCACTTCTCTGGTAATGGCAGAATCTCGAATTTCTGTATAGGGGAAGCCCCCTGTTGCATAGACTTCTTTAATCAGTTCTTTTACCAATGGCTTTGTGCAGGCACCTTCATAAGAAATGAGAACCTTTTCTCCTTTTTGTATATTACATGAATAGTGGACAAGTCCATTGGCTAATTTTTTTACTCTGTGATCCATCTTTACTTTCTCCTTTTTAAAATGATATTCTACTAATCAGTATACCCTAAAATTGTAAAATTAACAAGACGACAGAGGGGGAGCGGATAAAAATTCCAAAGGCTTTGTCAGAAAGGAAAGAAATTTGGAAAAAACAGTGAAAATAAGTAAAATATCGGTAAAAAAACAGACAAATTCAGTAAAATAAAAAAAGTTTGAAAAAAAACAAAGAAAAAAATTGCATAAGATGATATAATAATTATAGGTATGTAGTTACTATATGTTTGAAGTGGCGTGCCGGGATTTCAGCCTTGGGCTGAAAAAGTGTGAAATTTTTTGATTTTGCGTGGGAAATATGAAGGGGGAGTTTCGCTTTGCAACAGGTTTTCAGACAAGAACACAAGTTTTTAATTTCTTTGATGGAAAGTAAAAAACAGAGCGGCTATATCAGCCATTTTTTGGCGCAGGATCCACATAACGGGGATCATCCTGCAGGGTATCGGATTCGTTCTTTATATTTTGATACCCTGAATAATCAGGATTTTTTTGATAAAGAAGAGGGGATAGAAACCAGAAGAAAAATACGCTTACGGCTTTACGATCCTGCCGGAGATTTTGCCATGTTGGAAATGAAGCAAAAACAGGGAGCAGAGCAGTTAAAGCGGTCTTTAAAGTTGACGCGAGCCCATGCAATCCAGCTGACAAAGGGTAGCTATTCGGTACTTTTAAGCTATAACGATCCTTTTGCTGCGGAGTGCTTCGCCATAATGAATATGCAGTGTTACAGGCCGAAGGCGGTGGTGGAGTATAGAAGAAGAGCCTTTATTGCCAAAGAAAACAAAACACGGGTGACTTTTGACAGTGAACTTACCGGGACGGAAAGTTCTTTTGATGTGTTCTCTGCCACATTGCCCTTGTATCCTATATTGAGTGGGGATCGGGTGGTTCTAGAGGTGAAGTATAACGGGTTTTTACTCAGCTATATACAAAATATGATTAGAGATTGTAATAAGAGCAGTGAATCTGTCAGCAAATATTGCTTGGGCAGAAGTGTTGGATTGAAGTATTTATTTTAGGAGAAGCGAGTATGAGAGAATACATATTAAATTTTTTTGAACAGAGTCAAACAGTTACTTTGCAGCAGGTGGCATTTCATATTCTTGCTGCTGTCATCATCGGATTGGCGGTGTATATTTCTTATTGGATTTCCCATACGGGAACGGTTTACAGTAAAAAATTCAACGTTTCCCTCATCATGCTGACTGTTTTAACAGCTACGGTCATGACGGTTATCGGGAATAATGTGGCCTTGTCTCTTGGTATGGTAGGTGCATTATCCATCGTTCGATTTAGAACGGCCATCAAGGATTCCAGAGATACGGCTTATATATTTTGGGCAATTGTAGGTGGAATTTGCTGTGGTGCCGGAGATTATATGATTGCAACCATAGGTTCCACGGCGATTTTTATACTGTTGTTAATTTTGGGCAGAGTTAAAAATGACAACCGCATTCTTTTAATTATCAGAGCGGACAGAAATGTGGAAATGGAAGTGGAAGGCACCGTATTTCAAGTGTTTCAAAGAACCGCTAAAATGCGGGTGAAAAACACCACGCCGGAAAGTACAGAATATATTTATGAAATCTCAAGAAAGATGTATGAAAATACTATAAAGACAGGAAACAGCATTACGGATTTGCTTTATGACAAAGGCAACATCCAGTATGTCAATGTTGTTGTGCAGGATGATGATATTTCCTAGGAAGGAGAGCAATGAACTATGAGGAATCGTTTGATTTGCGTTGTGGTCATTTTCGCTTTGTTTCTTTCCGGTGGGATCATCAAGGGTATTGAGAAAGGCAGGCCGGAGAAGGTTCATCAACAGATACAGGAGCAAAAACCAAAGGCTTGTACGGATCATAAAAAAGATGTGTTTTGCACCCATTTGCCGCTGGTATCCATTACCATAGATGGGGATCCTTTGACTTTAACGAAAACACCGGGGAAACACGCCGTGACCAACGAGACAGAGGCCACCATAAAATTGTTTGATAAGGTTGGCGTGAATCATCATGTGACGGATACACCCACAGAAAAGAGTGGTGGAATCATTAAATATAGGGGCAATTCTTCTATATATTTTGATAAAAAATCTTACAAGATCAGCTTGTTTCATAAGGATTTCACTGAAAATAAAATTTCTTTTATGGGGATGCCAAAGCATGATGAATGGGTGCTAAATGGTCCTTTTTTAGACAAAACCTTGATTCGGAATTATCTGTGCATGAGCATTTCCGGTGAAATCATGGAAAGTACACCGGAGGTTCGCCTTTGTGAACTCTATATGAATGGGGTATATCAAGGGGTCTATGTGGCTATGGAAACGGTCACACGCGGGGAGGATCGAGTGGATATTGCCAAAGCAAACCCAACGGATCCTTTTTCCAGCTATATTATCAGAGCAGACCGAGAAGTGGGACTGGATCAAGAGCTGGATACTTTTTCAAAGTACGCCATGAAAATGAATCTGGGCACCACCACCATGATTGAATATCCTTCTAAAAAAAATTTAACGCCGGCAATCCAAGAGTACATAGAGAAAGACTTTAGTCGGTTTGAAAAAATGTTATATTCTTATGATTTTAACCAAAAGGATTGTGGCTATGAGCGAAAAATCAACAGGGATAGTTTTGTAGATTATATGGTAATCAATGAATTCTTTAAAAATATGGATGCGGGCATTTTTTCCACCTACTTTTATAAGGATATTAGGGGCAAAATTGCCATTGGACCAGTTTGGGATTTTAACAATGCCTGTGATAATTATATGGAAGAAAGCTATGGGTTTCACTCTTTTGCCTTCCCTTCCAGAAGTAGATACGTGATGTTGCTCAAGGATCCACCTTTTACAGAAGCGGTGATACGTCGTTACAAAGAATTGCGGAAGACTGTGCTCAGTGAGGAATACCTTCAGGGTTTTATAGATGAGACCGTAGGGTACTTGGGGGATGCTGTAGGACGCAATGATGAGGTTTGGGGATACAGTTATGATGTGAAAAATTTGGATGGATACAACAAGCTGATGCCCGACGAAAGAAATTTGGAAAGTTACGAGGAAGCGGTGATGCAGCTGAAAACTTTTATTACAAAGCGAGGTAGTTGGCTTGACGAAAATATTGAAATTCTGAGACAATATTCTCATGAGTCAAAGGTGAAAAAGTTTAATCATTAGGATGAATAGAGTACTGGGGGAAGCGGATGAAAAAATTTATATATGGAGCGATTATACTGGTAGCAGTCCTATTTGCGGCAGAC
>JAVVUJ010000128.1:0-5305 GCA_036653195.1 Anaerovorax sp.
CGCTTCAATTGGATCCAGTTTGGCCGCTTTTCTGGCGGGGTACAGCCCAAAGAACATACCCACCATGGCTGAAAATACGACAGCCATAACAATCACCATAGGATTGATGATGACAGCTACCTTCGCAAAGCTCATGCCAATGGCTGCAATGCCAATGCCCAATCCGGTTCCCATGAGACCACCGATAGCCGAAATAATCATGGCTTCAATAAGAAATTGCTGCAAAATATCACGGGTTCTTGCCCCTAAGGATTTCCTGATTCCAATTTCTCTGGTTCTTTCCGTTACAGAAACCAACATAATATTCATAATGCCGATACCGCCTACTACCAAGGAAATCGCCGCAATGGCACCTATGGCTAAGGACAAGGTCCCTAACATTTGATCCATCATACCCTGTTGCGCCTGAACCGTCTCTACCTTATAATACCCTTTTGGCTTATCTTTAATTTTCTCCAAATAAGAAGTTACTTTTCCTCCCACAAGATCCACATCTGTGCCTTCTTTTCCATACATATCTAAATAGGTGGTGGATCCGTCTCCTGTCTCTAAAATGCTGTAAGGCACATAGGCTGCATAACTGCCATTTCCACCCATGGATGAAAAAATACTCTTTTCTATTTCGTATACACCCACTACAACCAAATCTCTGACCTCTCCGTTGATGGTGGCAGGCATGCGTTCCCCTATTGCATTTTCTTTGTTAAAAAAATGCAACGCCGCCTCTTTGTCGATAACAATTCCATCACGCCCACTATTGACATCAGTCTCATTGATCATTCGCCCATGCAAAATATTCATTTTTTTATAGTTGGTATAACCTCCTGCTACACCTGAAATACTCAACTTCCCCTTTACACGCCCCACGGTGGTCTCTGTGTTTGCCGAAAGCATAGGTGCAATATAACCCACTTCATTGGGAAACCGTGCCTTGACGGCCTCTATCTCCTCCGGCATGATCATATCTGAAGTCTCTACATAATCCCCTGTCATCTCCCAATTGAGATAGACAATAAAATAATTCTTTCCGAAGCTGTCATATTCTTTATTCAACACAGCTTTGGCACTGTCTCCTATGGAGGTAATTGCAATGACCGAACTAATTCCTATAATGATTCCCAGCATGGTAAGAAAGGAACGCATTTTGTTGGATTTAATGGCTGTAAGTGCCAGTTTTATATTTTCAAACAACAACATCGCTTTTGATCTCCCCATCTTTAAATGTAATAATACGGTCTGTAAACTGGGCAATGTCCGGCTCGTGGGTTACAATAATTACCGTATTCCCCTGTTCACGATTTAACTTTGTAAAGATTTCCATAATTTCCACAGACGACTGGGAATCCAAATTACCCGTGGGCTCATCGGCCAAGATGATGGGTGGCTTGTTTGCCAACGCTCTTGCAATGGCAACCCGCTGTTTTTGTCCCCCGGAAAGTTCATTGGGCACGTGATGCCCCCGGGATTCCAACCCAACATCAATCAACAGTTCCAACGCCCTCGCCCTTCTCTCCTCTGCGCCAAGTTTCCCGTAAATCATGGGCAGTTCAATATTTTTTAAAGCGCTGGTTCTTGAAATAAGATTGAAAGACTGAAATACAAACCCTATTTTTTGGTTTCGAACAAAGGAAAGTTCATCGTCCTTCTTCTCTTTTACGTCAATCCCTTCTAAGAAATAATGCCCATCCGTAGGTCTGTCCAAACAACCTAAAATATTCATCAGCGTAGATTTTCCCGAACCTGAAGCGCCCATAATGGCAACAAATTCTCCCTTTTTAATACTTAAGTTGATCCCCCGAAGAGCTGCCACTTCCACTTCTCCGTTTTTATAAACCTTACATAGATTTTCCACTTCTATCAGGTTTCCCTCATGCCCTGTTTCCACCCTAGTTTGCCCCCTTCTTTTTTCCTCCGGCTTGTTGCATATCTGCCTCCGTTGAAACCAACATCCCATCGGTAAAGTCAAAAGTCGGGCTCAAGACCACAACATCACCGGCTTTTACTTTATCAGTGCGAATTTCCACGGTAAAGTTTCCCTCTACACCTAAGGCAACTTCTGTTTTTTTCAATTTCTTATCTTTTACTAAAAATATGTAATTTTTTCCGGTAGTGGGATCTTCCATCAATGCGTCAATAGGAACGGATACTACCTGTTCACTTCTCTGTATTAGGATATCTGCTTTTGCAGAAACGCCTGCCATTAATTTTGTATTTCCTTTATTCACATCAATGGTAACCGGAACCACCATTTCTTTTGAAGCAGGGTCTTTTAACTCTCCGGTGGGTGCAATAGTAGATACAACGCCTGTCACCGTTTCATCTCCCATAACATCTGCCGTAATCTTCACCGTCTGTCCCTTGGCTATTTTACTGATATCAAATTCTCCGATTTTCACTTTCATCTGCAAATTGGCCAAATCCTCAATGACAAACATGGCTTCTTTATTTTTTGTGTCATTGGCCGCCCTACCTTGAGAGGTGTTCACTCTGGTAACCGTTCCTGTAATAGGACTTTTCACGTTGGTCTGATCCAAATTGCTGAAAGAGTTCACCGTTGTACTGTCGTTTTCATAAGCCACTTTCGCTTTTAGCAACTCTTCTTGAGAAATGGCACCTTCATTATAAAGGTTCTGCGCCGCTTCATACTGGAACTTTGACTGATTCAACAAATTAACAGCCTTGTTGTAATCGGATTGGATGGTTCCCCCGTCTAAAGTAGCCAAAAGCTGTCCTTTATTAACTCGATCTCCTTCTTTTACCAAAATTGAGTTTACTTCATAAGTTGTGGATGAAGATACATCTGCAACATCCGATCCCGAAATGACACCTTTAATGCTGACGACTTCTTCAACATCCCGAATCTCTGCCGTTGCTGTGCTTACCGGCATGCCTGTTTCACCGGATCCACCGGTTATCTTTAAAACAGCCATTGCACCCACGGCAACCACCCCAATCACGATAACAATGATGATGATTTTTTTCTTTCTCTTCACGATTCTCTACTCCCCCGTTTCTTAACGATTTCCCTTACAAATTCTGTCCACTTTCGCCCTATCTACAGTTCTCTTCACCGATTCCGTTATGCTCCCTTCCTATTTGTAGCACTGTACTAGTAGTATAATACGACTTAAACCCAATAATGTCAATACTTGTATTTGATTTATTTTCTTAACAATTTCTTAAGACAATATTGAAAATTTTCCACTGTGTTTTTTGTCTGTTTTGTTATATAATGAATAGATATATCATATAAGCGCAACATTGTAGGAAACATGGCACAAAAATGTACCTTTTTTTCAATGCAGCCAAAAAATAAACTAATTTAAAACCAATATAGAAAGGAAAATGTACAGAAAAAGCACCCATTATTTTACTGTACAAGATGATTCATTATGACAGCACCCAATCCCGTTGCATTTACATTATTTGGCATGGATATTATGTGGTATGGCATTCTTATTGCGTTAGCAATGGTGATTGCCGTTTTTATCACCTACAGAAGAGCACCATTACACGCCATTCCCCGAGAGAAAATATTAGACTTTGTGCTGATTTGCATTCCTGTGGGCATTATAGGCGCACGCCTTTATTATGTACTGTTCAGTTGGCAATACTATGCCAGTGATCCGTTGCAGATTTTTAACCTTCGAGGCGGTGGCCTAGCTATACATGGCGGCCTTATTTTCGGGTTAGCTGCTGCCGCCGTACTTTGTGTCATCTGGAATTTCAAGCCTTTGGCTCTTTTAGACCTAGTGGTACCTTCTCTGGCCATTGCCCAATCCATCGGTCGTTGGGGAAATTTTTTCAACTCCGAAGCCCATGGTGGCCCCACAAATTTACCTTGGGCGATTATGGTAGATGGTCAAGCCGTTCATCCTACATTTTTGTATGAATCCATCTGGTGTTTCTTGTTGTTTTTTGTCTTACTGGCCGTTGACAACAAACGGAAATTCGAAGGACAAACCTTCCTCCTGTATGGCATTCTCTATTCCTTTGAACGATTTTTCGTGGAAGCGCTTCGCACAGACAGTCTGATGCTCGGTCCTTTTAAACAGTCCCAAGTGTTAAGCTTGCTCATATTTGTTACATTCTTAATCATTTATATTTTGAAACTGAAAAAAATAAAACAGCACAGCAGATTATTTTATTAAATTTGCTTTTTAGAAGGAGAATTATTACATGAAATTAGGTATCGTAGGACTTCCAAATGTAGGGAAGAGTACACTTTTTAATGCAATTACAAAAGCCGGCGCAGAAGCGGCCAACTATCCTTTTTGCACCATCGAACCCAATGTAGGTGTTGTAACGGTTCCTGACCCCAGACTAAAAGTTTTGACAGATATGTATAAAGCCAGGAAAACCATTCCCACAGCCATTGAATTTTATGACATTGCCGGTCTTGTAAAGGGTGCCTCAAAAGGTGAAGGTCTTGGTAATAAATTTTTAGGGCATATCAGAGAGGTTGAAGCCATCGTCCACGTGGTTCGATGTTTTGATGATGAAAATGTGGTTCATGTAGACGGGAAAATTAACCCTATTTCAGATATTGAAACCATCAATATGGAGTTAATTTTTTCCGATATGGAAATTTTGGAGAGAAGAATTCTTCGTACCGGCAAGAATTTAAAGGCCGACAAACAGGCACAAACAGAGCTTGACCTTTTAAATCAAGTCCTATCTACCATCGAAACCGGTGTATCTGCAAGAACCTTGGATCTGACGAAAGAGGAAGTACAGTTTGTAGAGTCTTTGGATCTTCTGTCTTACAAACCGGTTATCTATGCGGCCAACGTTTCGGAAACCGACGTATCTCTGCCGGACAATGACTATGTAAAGCAAGTAAAAGCCTTTGCAGCCACGGAAAAATCGGATGTCATCGTCATCTGTGCCAAGATCGAAGCGGAAATTTCCGAACTTGAAGATGATGAAAAGGCCATGTTCCTGGAAGAATTGAATATTCCGGAATCAGGCTTGGACAAATTGGTGCGCGCCTCTTATCATCTGTTAAATTTAATTTCTTTCCTAACCGCCGGCGAACCGGAAGTGCGTGCCTGGACCATTACAAAGGGTTCCAAAGCCCCCCAAGCTGCGGGAAAGATTCATACGGACTTTGAAAAAGGATTTATCCGTGCCGAAACCGTAGCCTATGACACCCTAGTTTCCTGCGGCGGCAACTTAGTCACTGCAAAAGAAAAGGGATTGCTGCGCTCCGAGGGCAAAGAATATATTGTGAAAGATGGAGACGTCATCCACTTTTTGTTTAATGTGTAGTTCATTACTATAGGTTTTAAATCCCGGTAAATTC
>JAVVUJ010000129.1:0-3591 GCA_036653195.1 Anaerovorax sp.
CTGAAGTAACTACTGGCGGTAGAGCTTTAAAATTTTATTCCACCATGCGTATTGATGTAAGAAGAATTGAAAGCATTAAATCAGGAGATTCTATTATGGGAAATCGGACTCGTGCTAAAATCGTAAAGAACAAAGTAGCACCGCCTTTTAAACAAGCAGAATTTGATATTATGTATGGAAAAGGCATTTCTCGAGAAGGCGATGTGTTGGATTGTGCCGTAGAAGCCAAATTGGTGGAAAAAGCGGGTGCATGGTATAGCTTTGATGGAAATCGTATTGGCCAAGGCAGAGATAATGTGAAAAATTATCTGAAAGAAAACAAAGAAGTGATGGCCAAGATGGAAGAAGCTTTAAAGGCCAGTTTGATTGTGCCCAAACCCAGCGATGATGACCCGGAAGAATCCTTGCCACCTGATGATGCCATGGTGGATGAATTATTAAAAGTAGACGAAGACGGCGTCATTATAGAATAGTCTTCCTCCATTGAGTCCATTTGGGCGTGAATTTATTAACAAAACTATAAATTCACGCTTTTTTATTGCTAAAAATTAAGAATAAATTCGCACAAATTTTCTGTAATAATATGGATAAATAACTGACAAAAAACAAGAATAAATTCTTATAAAATCGTAAAAATAGACTTTAAATAATAGTTTGAAAATTTAAACTTTTTTAAATTCCAGAGATTTTACTTGAAAAAATAACGCACATAGTGTAAGATTAAAACGTTAAAAAAATAACAATCCGAAGCCAATTTTAAGAGAGAAATCATTTAGCAGGAGGCATTTTTAAATGGAAATTCAAATTTCATATGAGAAATTAGACGAAATTATATGCAACCACGGTGGGGTGAATCCACCAATTGTTGCCATATTACAAGATGTTCAAGAAGAATATCGATACCTTCCCAAAGAGGTATTCCCTTATCTTTCAGAAAAATTAAAAGTCAGCATTGCCAAGATTTACAGCATTGCAACTTTTTACGAAAATTTTTCCTTAACACCAAAAGGAGAATTTATTATTAAAATTTGCGATGGCACAGCTTGCCACGTTCGAAAATCTATCCCCATTTTAAATGCGTTGCGGAAGGAACTTGGCCTATCTTCAGATAAACATACAACCGATGATTTGGCATTTACGGTGGAAACCGTTTCTTGCCTTGGTGCTTGCGGTTTAGCGCCTGTAATCACGGTCAACGACAAAGTTTATGCAGCCATGACGCCGGAAAAAACAGTAGCACTTTTAAATGAAATTAGAGAGGAGAGAGCGAATGACACTCAAAAATAGAGAAGACCTGATCACCATGAGGAAACACTTTTTAGGTGAACTTAACAAACAGAAAAAAAAGATCTATGTTTGCGCAGGAACAGGCTGTGTAGCCGGAGGCTCTTTAGAAATCTATGCTAGATTAAAAGCGCTCATTGAAGAAAATAACATTCCCTGTCATGTACAGCTAAAAGAGGAAAAAGAAGAAGACTGTGTCGGATTAAAGCAAAGTGGTTGCCACGGATTTTGCGAAATGGGTCCTCTCCTACGAATCGAACCAGCGAAATTACTCTACCTTAAAGTAAAACTTGAAGATTGCGAAGAGATTCTGGAAAAATCCATTTTAAAAAATGAAATTGTAAACCGATTGGTCTATCAAAATGAAGGAAAATTCTTCCCAACAGAAGAAGAAATTCCCTTCTATAAACATCAACAACGAATGGTATTAGAAGATTGCGGCCAAATTGATGCAGAATCCATAGAAGAATACATCTCTTATGGGGGCTACGAAGCATTGGAAAAGTGTTTATTTGATATTAGTGGAGAAGAAATCATTAAAATCATTTCAGATGCCAACTTAAGAGGAAGAGGGGGCGGCGGATTTCCGGCCGGAAGAAAATGGACACAGGTAAGAGCCCAAAAAGAATCTACGAAGTATGTGGTTTGTAATGGTGACGAAGGAGACCCTGGCGCATTCATGGATCGTAGCATCATGGAAGGTGACCCACATAAAATGCTGGAAGGCATGATGGTAGCCGGTGTTGCTTCAGGTGCAAAGGAAGGCTATATTTACGTCAGAGCAGAGTATCCCCTGGCCATTAAGAGACTTAAAATTGCCATAGATGACGCTACTAGAATCGGTATTTTAGGGGAACATATTCTAGGTACAGACTTTAGCTTTCATATTAAAATCGTAAAAGGCGCCGGCGCATTTGTTTGCGGAGAAGGCAGTGCCTTGACGGTTTCTATTGAAGGAGATAGAGGTATGCCCAGAGTAAAACCTCCAAGAACTGTAGAACAGGGGCTTTACGGCAAACCAACACTTTTAAACAATGTAGAAACTTTTGCAAATGTACCGCTGATTATAAACAAAGGTGCCGCTTGGTACAAGACCATCGGACCTGAAAAAAGCCCCGGAACCAAAGCTTTTGCGCTAACAGGAAACATTGTAAACACCGGACTCATTGAAGTACCCATGGGTACCAAGTTGGGTAAAGTTATCTTTGATATCGGCGGTGGCGTTCGAGACGGAAAAACATTTAAAGCCGTACAAATCGGCGGACCTTCCGGCGGATGTTTGACTCGTGAACATTTAGACCTTCCCCTTGATTTTGACAGCTTGAAAAAGGTAGGTGCCATGATTGGTTCCGGTGGATTGGTTGTTATGGATGATGATACCTGTATGGTAGAAGTCGCTCGTTTCTTTATGAATTTCACACAGAATGAATCTTGCGGAAAATGTGTGCCTTGCAGAGAAGGTACCAGAAGAATGTTAGAAATCTTAGAGAGAATTGTAGCCGGAAAAGGCGTCCTGTCAGACTTGGATCTGTTGGAAGAATTGGCTGAGACCATTACAGCTACCGCACTTTGTGGATTGGGAAAAACGGCGGCAGGTCCTGTATCTTCCACATTGAAATATTTCAGAGACGAATATATTGCCCATATTGTAGATAAAAAGTGTCCTACAAAGAATTGCCAGGCTTTAAAAACCATTTATATTGATGAATCACTGTGTAGAGGATGTACCAAATGTGCCAAAGTCTGTCCGGTAAATGCAATTTCCGGAAAAGTAAAAGAACCATTTAAGATTATACAAGATAAGTGCATCAAGTGTGAAGCTTGTATTCCAAGCTGTAACTTCAAGGCCATCAAGGAGGATTAATCATGAATAAAAAATATATGACTATAGACGGTATTCCCGCACCAATTGAAGGCGAAAAGAACATTTTGGATATCATTCGAAAAATTGGCATCGAACTGCCTACCTTCTGTTATTATTCAGAGCTTTCTGTTTATGGTGCTTGCAGAATGTGCGTAGTAGAAGATAAACATGGAGACATTATGTCTTCTTGTTCCACGCCTCCAAGATCAGGTATGGAAATTAAAACCAACACACCCAAGTTGCAGCAACATCGAAAAATGATTTTGGAATTAATTTTAGCTGACCACTGCAGAGATTGCACCACTTGCGAGAAGAACTTTAAATGCAAATTACAAGAGTTGGCACAAAAATTCGGAATTCGAGAAGTGCGCTACGAAAATTACAGCCCGTGGGTTCCAAAAGATGCCTCATCTAAATCCATTTTACGTGACAATAACAAATGT
>JAVVUJ010000129.1:3601-4162 GCA_036653195.1 Anaerovorax sp.
AAGCAGCCGCTCGATCATCCGTGATCCCAATAAATGTATTCTCTGCGGAGACTGTGTCAGAATGTGTTCTGAAATTCAAAAAGTAGGTGCCATTGACTTTGCGTTCAGAGGTTCTAATATGACCATTATCCCTGCGTTTAATATGCCTATTGCCGAGAGTAATTGTGTAAACTGCGGACAGTGTTCAGCCGTTTGCCCCACAGGTGCCATTGTTGTAAAAGATGATACCAAACAAGTTTGGGAAGATCTTTATGATGACAATATTGTCGTTGTGGCGCAAATTGCACCGGCAGTGAGAGTGGCTTTAGGAGATGAATTTGGACTTCCTGCCGGTACCAATGTGATGGGAAAAATCGTAACCGCTTTGAAGCGATTAGGGTTTGATGAAGTTCACGATACGGCTACAGGTGCCGACCTGACTGTGATTGAGGAGGCCAACGAATTTATCCAGCGGTTGAGAAGAGGGGATAAATTACCTTTATTTACATCTTGTTGCCCCGCTTGGTTCCGTTATGCGGAATTAAACCACCCGGATATCATGGACCAGCTGTCTAGCTGTAA
>JAVVUJ010000129.1:4172-5296 GCA_036653195.1 Anaerovorax sp.
GCAGATGTTTGGATCTGTTTTAAAGGAACATGCAAAAGTAAACAGTCCAAAGAAAAAAGCAAAGAAAACAAAAGTGGTGGCTGTTATGCCCTGTACCGCAAAAAAATATGAGGCGGCACGAGAAGAATTTAAATATGATGACCAACAGTCCATTGATTACGTCATTACCACACAAGAATTGGCCGGCATGATCAGAGAATCAGGTATTGTATTTTCTCAAATACTGCCTGAAGCAGTAGATATGCCATTTGGTATCGCCAGTGGTGCCGGTATGATCTTCGGCGTCACAGGAGGCGTTACAGAGGCAGTTGTTCGATACGTTATGGGCGATGAAGCGAAAAACTATTTGAAAATGATTGCTTTTACAGGTGTTCGAGGATTTGAAGGGGTAAAAGAAGCCGTTGTTCCTTATGGAGATCGAGAACTTCGGATTGCCATTGTCAGCGGTCTTAGCAACGCAAACACGTTGGTTGAAAAAATCAAAGCCGGAGAAATCCAATATGATTTTGTTGAAGTCATGGCTTGCCCCGGCGGTTGTATCTGCGGTGCCGGTCAGCCTTATGCAGAACGAGGTGCTAAAGAAAAAAGAGGCAGTGGTATATACGAAGCCGATCGCATGGCAAACGTTAAAATATCCAGTGAAAATCCCACAGCCGTTATGCTGTATAATGGACTTTTAAGTGGCCACAAAGCCCACGATTTGCTCCATTACAAATAAATTAGAAATATATTTGCTGCGATTTTCTTTTTAGCACACGTTGTTTTAAAAAAAATCATGGCACCAACGTGGGAAAAGTGTGAAATTTATTTCGCACTTTTCCCACGTTAACACCTTAAAAGATAGGGCAGTCAGGTCGTTTTTTTCGACCCTTTGCCAAGATGGAGACAAACATGGGTATTATACAATTTAAAGAGACAAACTGTAAACATTGCTACAAATGCGTACGAAAATGCCCCATAAAAGCCATAAAAATCAGCGATGAGCAAGCACAAATTGTTGAACGTGAATGTGTTTTGTGTGGCCAATGTTTTTTAGTGTGTCCACAAAATGCCAAACAGGTAAAAAGTGATGTGAAAAAAATCAAAGCAGAAATACAACGTGGAGAAGATGTTTATGTAAGCTT
>JAVVUJ010000130.1:0-5240 GCA_036653195.1 Anaerovorax sp.
AAAGCAGATTCACCACCCTGCATTTTTGCTGCCTTTATAATACAACCGTCTATTTCTGCCAGTTTTTCTTCTGCTACGCTGTCCGCTACATAAAAATCCCTAACAGCAGCCTGGTTTTTTTCCGTAAGCCTGTGATCAGATAAAGCACTCATCAACGAAAGCACCGAAAAAGCCACCAAGGCCAACACCACAAAAATAAGCACTAAAAACGAAGTGCCAATCTGTACGCCTCCAACATTCTTTTCCCTTGCCATACACTACTCCTTAACCGAAATGTATTTTTTTACAATCAATGGATCACAATTATTCGCCTCAATCTTCGCCGTCAGCATGTTGTTTTCAAAGGTCATATGGATGTATACAGGATGGGTTTTTTCTCCCCTTTGCACCTTTTCAAATTTTTCTCGACAATGAATCACATAGGTTGCACCTTGCCCCTGTCCATCATCCTTTGCCACCGCACCCAATTGTTTTTCCAGAAGGTTTCCCGCCTCCTCTGGGGCGTTGTTTCCCTCTACGGATTTTACGCATGCTGCCGCACTTTCCATGACTATGAGCGTTCTGTTTTTTTCTCTGTCACTGGCCGAAAGGTAGTCTGCTTTCACAAATGCCGACACACATACAGCCGCACATATGGAAAAAAAAAGCACCACAATGATAAATTCCAACAGAATAATCTGCGATTTTCTATATGCATTTCTACTCATGAATCCCTGCCTCACTTCTTACGCTTAAGAGCATCCGTTCTTCCCACGCATCTGCCACCTTCACTTCTATCAGCTGATCGTTGACAACTGTAAATGTCAGCCCTTTAGATGGCAAGATTTCAATGCCGGCTTCCAGTCCCAAACCTGCGTTTTTTTTACTGAAAAGTTCCCGAATTTGGCCATCCCTATAGTAAATTTTCGTTTCGTAAACAGCATCACCCAGCACTTGTTCCAAAACCAAAACCTGCGTATTATCAATGATCTTTACGGCTACCGAACCCACGGAGTCTGCCTGCTTCACCTTATTTGAAATGTAAGAAAGGGCAGTCTGCCCTCTAAAGTTGTCCTCCATACGCCCATTAATATTCTCATACACCTGGGCACCGATCAGCACCGTAAATAAGGAGCAAAGAATCAACGAAAAGAACAGCAGGATAACAAAAAAAACACTGGTATATTTGCCTCCCGTTTGTCTAAACCCGCTCATTGCTGAATCTCCTTCCGAATAACCGTAATGTCCGGCATTAAATTGGATGCAAATCCCGAATATCTAACTGTATATTTGCTTTCATTAATATGAATCCCATAGTGGGCCACCAAATAGTCTGCAGAAGGTGGATAAACGCCTTCTGTGGCGTAGCACTGCACAGATGCCCTTCTAAGGGCATCCTCTAAAATTTGCGCACCTTCCTTGTCCGTTTTTCCCCCGATCATACCCACACCCGACAGAAAAAATCCGAAAACGCAGAGGAACAAAAGCAACGTAATTACATAATTCTTCATCGTATTCCCCTAACCTATGGATGACATAATTCCCACAAGGGGCATCATAACGGAAAGCAGAATCATCCCCACGATCACCGCCAAAACCGCTACAACCGTAGGTTCAAATCGGCTAATCATATGATCTATGGAATCGTCCACCTGTTGCTCAAAGCGTATGGAAAGTTTTTCCATGGTCACATCAAGTCTGCCGGCTGCGCTGCCCACCTTTAGCATTTGCAAATCCATGGCACCAAATAATGCCGCGTCCTTCATGGCATCATAAAAATCCATACCTTGATCAAAGTTTGTCCTACATCTTTTAATCATACCCTTTACTTTTTTTTCATTGACCAAATCCAAAGCCAATTCAAGGCCTTTGTCTGTGGCCAATCCACTCTTTATAGACAACGCCATCACAAAGGTAAAGCGCCTCTTGGAAATAGCCGCAGCCAGTTTGCTTCTCTCTTTCACCGCCTGAATCAAATTTTCAAACCACTGCACCCTCTTCCCCTTTTTTGCAAGAATTCCAAGGGACAATGCCACAAGCCCCACCATCACCAAAATCACAAGCAACACCCCACTGATAACGCCGCCTATGCCTATGGCACTCTTTGCCACATGGGAAAGCTGCAACCCCACCTGCTCATAAATTCCCTCAAATATGGGCATCACCTTGGTGAGCAAAACAAAAAACACCACCAATAAAATAAAAACCATCACCAAAGGATACGTAAGGGCACTTTTTATGGATTTCGCCAACTGATGTTCCTTATCATAATAGGTGGACAAAGCACCCATCACCTGATCCAACGTGCCCGTTTCATACCCAACCTGTGCCATTTTTACCATATATACAGGGAATGCCCCCGTTTTTTCCAATGCTTCCGAAAAGGGCATGCCACCTTCTAAATCTCCGGCCACACCGGTTAAAAGTCGTTTATTCTCGGCTGTAGGCGCATTTTCCGCCATGGTGTATAGCCCTTCATCAAGGGCAATGGCCGCTTCCAACAATAGTGATATCTCCAAGCAAAAAAGAGATGTTTCTTTGGCTGTCATATAAATCTCCCTTACCAATTACCCTTAGTAAACGTATTTCTGTTTATAATTTGCACTGTTTGTGATATACTTTGTGATGGATTCGCTCTTCTTTCCCGACGATGCAAAGGTGGGGTCCATGAGTTTCCACTCCGATCCATTGAAGAAAATCATTTGATTAACCCAACCGGATCCCTCAAGATAGACGTTAATCCAAGCATGATAAACATCCCCCGTATAGCCTACAACCAGCTTGGTGGGAATATTTTGGGTGCGTAACATGGTGGCCATGACCGCCGCATAATCGAAACAGATTCCCTTCTTTGCTGCTAGTACACTGTCCACATTGGGCAAGTATCCCGATTTTACGCTGGCCGCTTTTGCTTTATCGTAAGTCATTCCATTGACAACGTAATTGTACACGCTCTCCACCACTTTTACATCCGTCTTTGCATTTTTCGTCACGGACATGCCGGTCTTTACAGTCTGACTACCCGCCGTGTAATTGACATATTGGTTTGGATATAAAAATGGCAAAAATTCATTGGCCAACTGTACGGTAATATCTTTGCTAAATGCCTGCGCATACTGTGTTCCCGAAATGTTTTCAAACACCTTAATCGTATAGGTTCCATTCCCCTCGGAAAGAGGAAACACCTCATAGACTTTTCTTGCATTCAAATTATAAGTATAGGTTTCATTTCCGCTCTTGGTCACCTGTACCTTGATCTTTCCATTGTTGCCTTTATAATTGATCATCACATAACCCTGGGCACTGTTAGAGGCATCTAACACAACCTGATTGCTCTCATATACCGTGGCACCCGACGCTACAGGCGTCAGTACCTTCGGGGCGACAGGCTTGTCATACAGGGGCACTGCCTCATCCTTAATGTCCACCGCACTGTATGCACTGTCAACGTTTGTTTCTTGCCATGGAAATAGAAAAAACAGCCCCACCATTAAGACACTGCAAAATGCACAAGCCAGGATTTTTACCTTTTTATTCTTCATCTCCTCCTCCTTTACTCCCATGTTGAAATAAGTGGCTGCAATTTAAAATGAAGTTTTACAAACTTACTTGCATATTGTTTTCTATAGGCATTTGCAATGCGCTCTTCCACCATCTCACTATTGTCACAAGTTATATTGGGTAACATAACAACATATTGACTGCAACTGTATCTGGCAAATACATCTCCCTTTCTCAACGTTTGCGAAATAGCTTCTTTTAATTTTTCCATGGCTTTCCCCACATGTTCCGCCTCTACATCAAGTATCCCATCATTTTCATTGGTCAGTGTACAAAGCATGATATAGATGGATTCGCCGCTTCTTTCCACACTTCGCATCATAAATCGGTACAAATCTTTAAAAATTTCATATTCGCAATAATAGGCACCTTCTGCCTGACGCCGTTCATTTAAGTCTTCTTTGATGGAAATCAAATCGGTTTCTACATTCTTCAAGGTCTTCAACATGCTTTTGTAAAGGTGGGTCAACTCTTTAGAAGGATTGACACCCATTTCGGAGTATAATTTGTCGGTAATCGCTTCATAAGCATTGAGCGCTTCCCTTTGCCTGTTCAGCTTTGTCAAAGATTTTATGTAAATGGTATAAATTTCTTCGTCAAAGGGATCCATCAAAATGGCTCTTTCACAGATGGGAATAATGGCTTCATATCCCTTTCGCTTTTCAATAATCGTAAAGGCACTGGAAACACATTCCATAAAAATTCTTTGGTATTGGGTAGCAAGACTCACTGTCCATTCATCATAAATGAAACGCGGAAGGAATCGACCTTCATAGAGGCTGATTGCTTCAAGATAGTTTTGCAAAGAACTTTCGTCATCAAGGTAAAGTTTCTTGGCATCCTTCCATTTTTGCTGAAACAAATCTACATCCACCTCCAATGGAATCTTTTCATTCCACCTGTAAATACCACCTTTTTGAACGATATAATCAGCCTTGGGAAGGGGACTATTATTGAGAATACGCCGCAATCTGTAGACCAGATTTTTCACTGCCTTTGAAGGATCGTCGCTTCTTTCATCAGAGCACAGAAGATCCAATAATTCCGTAGGACCTAAAACTCTATGGCGATTTGCAATCAAATAGGCAAAAAGATTCCACACTTTTTTACTTTGACCTTGGTCTTCAAGTATCACTTGACCACCCATGGATAAAGAAAACCTGCCCAACATATTGACTCTGATTGGTAAAAATTCACTGTATTTTTCACGCTGATCTATCTTTGCTGGTGAGAAATTTCCGCCTTTTTCACTCATATTTACACACCCTTTTTGTTTTTTAATCGAGATGAACTTTCAGTCTATAACTATCTAAATTATACATCCGTTCATTGGAAAAAGCAATTTTTAAATTTTCCTTTTATTGCAAATATGGCGCACAATCACACAAAAGGAACGGGTTCTCCGTTCCTTTTGCTTTTTCATTTCATCTTTTTCATTTTATTGTGAAATTTTATTAATCTTCTTTTCTTTTACGTGTCCATCCTAATGTTGCAAGGATTACTCCAAGGCCTAGGAATCCTAAGGTGCCGACGCCGCCTGTCTTTGGCAGTTGTGCCAAAGGAACTTTTTCATTCATAATCACTTGGTTGGGTGTTTCCGGCATGTTGGGCACATTTGGTTGCTCTACTGGTCCCTCTGCAAGAGGCGTTTCGTCATCCTCAATGACCGTAGGAGGATTCGGCTTTACTGGGTCGTGACC
>JAVVUJ010000131.1:0-5177 GCA_036653195.1 Anaerovorax sp.
AAGGAATTTCAGGGGAGACCTACACCGGTATATCATTGTGAACGGTTATCCAGGCTTTTAGGAACCACACAAATTTATCTAAAGAGGGAAGACTTAAACCATACGGGTGCCCATAAATTAAACCATTGTATGGGAGAGGGCCTTCTTGCAAAATTTATGGGGAAGAAAAAGCTTATTGCTGAAACAGGCGCGGGACAGCATGGTGTCGCATTGGCTACAGCTGCCGCATTTTTCGGTCTTGAATGTGAAATTCATATGGGTGAGGTGGATATTGCAAAACAAGCACCCAATGTTTCCAGAATGAAAATACTAGGTGCAAAAGTAGTGCCTGTTACCCATGGATTGAAAACATTAAAAGAGGCTGTAGACTCGGCTTTTGATGCCTATGCCAGAGATTATAAAGATGCCATCTATTGCATCGGCTCTGCTTTGGGACCCCATCCCTTTCCACTGATGGTCAGAGATTTTCAAGCGGTTATCGGCATTGAGGCCAGAGAGCAATTCCTTGAAATGACAGGAAACCTTCCGGACGCTGTGTTAGCCTGTGTGGGCGGGGGGAGCAATTCCATTGGAATGTTCAGTGCTTTTTTAAACGATCCTGTGGATATTTACGGCGTTGAACCTTTGGGAAAAGGACCGGGACACGGTATGCATGCTGCCACTATGCAGTATGGAACAAAGGGATTGCTTCACGGTTTTAAAAGCTATTTATTACAAGAAGAAGACGGCTCTCCTCAGCCCGTGTATTCCATCGCCAGTGGTCTGGATTATCCCGGTGTTGGACCGGAACATGCCTTTTTAAAAGATTTAAAGAGAGTAAATTATGTGACCGCCGATGACGAGGAAGCCATGGAAGCATTTTTTAAACTTTCAAGATATGAGGGCATTATTCCCGCCATTGAAAGTTCTCATGCCATCGCTTACGCCATGAAAATGGCCAGAGAAAATCATGGAGGAGCCATCCTTGTTTGCTGCAGCGGCCGTGGTGATAAAGATTTGGATTATGTCATTGAAAACTACGGATATGGAGAAAAATATTTATAAGCAGCATTGGTTAAAAAAATAAGATGGTGGTATACTATCTATATAGTAATACTTACCATTTTCAGAAGATAAAAGAGGAGGAAACGATGATAAATTTAACGGATGAAACGTTTCAACAAGAAGCGATGAACGCTGAGATTCCCGTACTTGTTGATTTTTACGCAGATTGGTGCGGCCCTTGTAAGATGGTGACACCGATTCTTGCAGATATGGAAGCAAAATATGAAGGCAAAGCGAAAATTTGCAAAGTCAATATAGACGAGCATCGAAAGCTTGCCATTGCCCATAAAGTGATGAGCATACCTACATTATTTTTTATTAAAGACGGTGAAATAAAAGAAAGAATTACAGGTGCATTGCCCCAACAAGAGTTGGAAGCAAAACTGGAAGTCTTACTTTAGTCATTTAGGGGCAGCTCTTCTTCTATGGGAGCTGTCCCTCAGTTTCGTTTATGGAGGGAAACATGTTCACTTTGACACTGATTAAGGTATCCTATTTGATTGCTGCACTTTTTATTGTCAATTTTCTTATTGCCCTAACCATTATATTTTTGGAAAGGAAAAATCCTTCGGCTACCTTGGCTTGGATTATGATTTTATTTTTAATCCCCTTGGTGGGCATTGTCCTCTACATATTTCTTTCACAAAATATTGCACGTAAAAGAATTTTTAAAATCAATAAGTATGAGGCGGAAATTCTTTCCGGTGCAATGGAAGAACAGATTCAAGACATGTCAAAGGGATCCTTTACATTTTCAAATCAGAGCGCAAGGAAATGGATCGATATGATTCGTTTAAATCAAAATCATGCAAATGCTTTTTTTACACAAGATAATCAAATTACCATTATCAAAGACGGAGAGGCGCTGATGGCCTCTCTGCTAGATGATATTGCAAAGGCAACAGAATCCATTAACGTCATGTATTATATTGTGAAATATGACGAAACAGGGAGAGCTTTATTGCAGGCATTGACAGAAAAAGCAAAGGAAGGCGTAGAAGTTCGTCTTTTATTGGATGCCATAGGAAGCCGACAAATTTCAGAAAAAAGGTTGGCAGAATTTAAAGAGGCAGGTGGTACTTTTGCATTTTTTTTCAAACCCCTGTTTAAACTTTTAAATATGAAACTCAATTATAGGAATCACAGAAAAACAGTGGTATTCGATGGACGAATCGGTTATTTAGGCGGATACAATATTGGAAACGAATATTTAGGAAAGGTAAAAAAATTCGTGTACTGGCGAGATACCCATTTAAGGATGACAGGCAGCAGTGTACAGGATTTATATGCCAGATTTTTGCTGGATTGGCGCTTTGCATCCAAGGAAGAAGTGGCTATGGCGCAGGCCTATTATGACCAACCTGAAGAAGTAGGAAACACAGGTGTACAGATTGTTTGTTCGGGACCGGAATCCATCAAAGAAGAGGTAAAGCAAGGCTATTTAAAGATGATCTGTTCGGCAAAGAAGAATATCTACATTCAAACCCCTTATTTTGTGCCCGATGACAGCATTATGGATGCCTTGATTATGGCTCTATATTCGGGCGTGGATGTGCGCATTATGATTCCATGTAAACCGGATCATATGTTTGTGTACTGGGCGACTTACTATTATGTGGGTGTCTTGGTCAATATGGGTGCGAAAATTTACATATATGAAAATGGATTTCTCCATGCAAAGACCATTGCAGTGGACCATGAAGTTTGCTCGGTGGGCTCTGCAAATTTTGACATTCGAAGTTTTAAATTAAACTTTGAGGTCAATGCCTTTATTTATGATGAACAGGTTACCCAAGAATTGGAAACTATCTATGAAGACGACATGAAATTGTGCAGAGAACTGACAAAGGAATCCTATACACATAGGCCATTGATCATTAAATTTAAAGAATCCGTTTCCAGATTACTTTCCGATTTGTTGTAAAACTGTGGTTAAAAACCCTTTGTGTCCGATTCTGTCCTTAAATTGGAAAAAATTGCAGATGAGTTTGGAGAAAATTGCGTAAAAACTTGATTATTTGGCAGAGATTATATATAATAGGCTATCCACATAATAAAAATTGAAGGATAAATGTAATAAATCAACAAATTCACATAATTTATCGGGAGGGAAAAAAGAATATGTATTTTGCGAACATGGAAAAAGTTGACGTTGAAGTAGAGGAAGCCATCAAGAGGGAAATGAATCGGCAGGAAAACAAAATTGAGCTGATTGCTTCGGAGAATTTTACCAGCCCTGCAGTCATGGAAGCTTGCGGTAGTGCCTTGACAAATAAATATGCAGAAGGCTATCCTGGGAAACGGTATTATGGCGGATGTGAGCATGTGGACGAAGTGGAGACGCTTGCCATTGAAAGAATGAAAAAATTATTCAATGCCGAACATGTAAATGTGCAGCCACATTCGGGATCCAGTGCCAACATTGCCGTTTATTTTGCGCTTTTAGAACCGGGCGATACGGTATTGGGATTAGATCTGTCCAATGGCGGCCATTTAACACATGGTAGCCCAGTCAACATGTCCGGAAAATACTTTCATTTTGTTCCATACAGAGTAGACAGCAAGACGGAAGTTGTGGATTACGATGAGGTTCGGAGGCTTGCAAAAGAGCACAAACCCAAGATGATTGTTGCCGGCGGAAGCGCGTATGCGAGAACGGTAGAGGCAGACAAATTCAGAGAAATTGCAGACGAAGTGGGTGCACTTCTTATGGTAGATATGGCACATATTGCAGGACTTGTAGCGGCAGGGGTACATCCAAATCCCGTTGAACATGCACATATTGTAACGACGACAACACACAAGACGCTGAGAGGGCCAAGAGGCGGTGCGATTCTTTGCAAGCAGGAGTTTGCAAAAGCTATAGACAAAGCCATCTTCCCGGGCATCCAAGGCGGTCCATTGATGCACATTATAGCAGGAAAAGCCGTTTGTTTTAAAGAAGCGGCTACACCGGAATTTGTGGAATATCAAAAACAAGTATTGCGCAATGCACAGGCTCTTGCAAAGGGTCTTTTAGACAAAGGCTTTAAATTGGTTTCAGGCGGCACGGATAACCATTTGGTATTGCTGAATTTGACCAATAAACAGATTACAGGCAAGGTTGCCGAAAAGATTTTGGACGATGCAGGCATTACCACCAATAAAAATACGGTTCCCGAAGATCCAAACGGTCCTTTTGTAACCAGTGGCATCCGACTTGGGACGCCGGCTATGACTACACGTGGATTTAAAGAAGCCGAGTTTGCAAAGGTAGCTGAAGCCATTGCTTTAATTTTGGACAATCCTGAAAATGAAGGGAAGATTGAAGAGGCCAGAGTTATCGTAAGAGAACTTTGTGCAAGCTTCCCCCTTTACAAATAAAAGAAGGATGGGATGAGACTACGAATTCCACGAAAAAAATAGAAATTAAACAATAGAACAGCCTGGGAAGAGGATGTGAAAAATCTTCCCAGGCTGTTTTCGCTACTTTTTGCTGTTTTGTTATTTTGCTAGTTTTTTAAACTTTGCAGTGGAGCGGGGATTCTGCCACCTCGATGAATCATCTTTGCGGGGGAACTGGTGTTGACTTTCATAATAGGCCCGTAACCCAACAGTCCTCCGAAGTTCAGTTCTTCGCCCTGCACTTTTCCAATAGCGGGAATGACTCTTACCGCTGTGGTTTTGGAGTTGACCATTCCGATTGCCGCTTCATCGGCAATAATGGCGGAAATGACTTCTGCCGTTGTATCTCCGGGGATGATGATCATGTCCAATCCTACGGAACAGACTGCGGTCATGGCTTCTAATTTTTCAATGGTCAGGCAGCCGGTTCTGGCGGCGGCAATCATGCCGGCATCCTCGGATACAGGAATA
This sequence comes from Anaerovorax sp., assembly GCA_036653195.1. Lineage (GTDB taxonomy): Bacteria > Bacillota > Clostridia > Peptostreptococcales > Anaerovoracaceae > JAVVUJ01. The sequence continues at coordinate 4,900 of JAVVUJ010000131.1, forward strand.
AATGCGCCGGATAAACCGCCTACATTGGAACAAGCCATGACGCCGCCTTTTTTTACAGCGTCGTTTAGCATGGCCAAAGCAGCGGTAGTGCCGTGAGCGCCGCACATATCCAGGCCTATTTCTTCTAAAATATGAGCAACAGAGTCACCTACCGCAGGTGTAGGTGCCAGTGAAAGATCGATGATACCAAAAGGAATCCCAAGCATAGCAGCGGCTTCTGCGCCTACGAGCTGTCCTACACGAGTGATCTTAAAGGCTGTTTTCTTAATAATCTCTGC
>JAVVUJ010000132.1:0-5152 GCA_036653195.1 Anaerovorax sp.
AAGGAAGCAAATGATGACAGTTCATGTAAATAAAGAAAGAGATCCATTTTATATACTTGCTATTGAGACCACCGGTGCGGAAGCATCGGTGGCATTGATTGATGAGAAAGGCATTGTGTTTGAAGAACGTTCTGAGCAGCGGTTGAATCATCTGCAAAATTTAATGACAATGATCGACAAACTTTTGACAAAATGTGCAGTGTTAATTGGCGATGTGACTTGTATTGCAGTGTCTGAGGGACCGGGATCCTTTACGGGTATTCGAATCGGCGTCTCTTCTGCCAGAGCGTTGGCACAGTGTTTGGGGATCAAAACCATAGGCGTTCCCACCCTGAAAACCTTTGCTTATGCAGAAGAACCACCGGCAAAAGACATCTTGCTCTGTCCTATTTTTGATGCCAGAAGAAACCAGGTGTACAGCGCAGCTTACAGTTGGGAAGGGTGCAGAGAAGATGGCAGCGACCAATGGGCAGAAAAAATACCCGCCAATGCCTATGAGTTGGAGGAACTTTTGACTTGTTTAGAACCCTATTCAGCCATTCGGTTTTTTGGAGATGGTATAGAGGTCTCCAAAGAAAAAATTTTGGCATGGGTCATACAGTGTTCAAAAAATGGAAACCCAGAGAAGCAAATTGAATTTGCCCAAGGAAATGCGAGAAATCAACATGCGGCACCTGTGGCAAAATTGGCCTATGAATTGTACAAACAGGGAAGGTGCAAAAGTTTTTTTGATTTAAAACCTGTTTATTTGAGAAAGGCAGAAGCACAACGAAAGTTAGAGGACTCTTTAAGGGCAAAGGAAGAACAGGAGAAGGCTGCTTCCAAATTGGACGAGGACCTTACAATATGAGCGTAGCGGAAAGGATATCCGGAAAAGAGCTGCAAATTAAACAGGCGGAGCGTGATCATATTGACCAACTGGCCCAACTGGACAAACTGTGTTTTGCACAGCCTTGGAGCAGAGCTTCTTTTCAGAAAGAAATAGAAGAAAATCAATTGGCACTTTATCTTGTAGCTGAAATTGATGGAGAAACTGTAGGTTATGCAGGACTTTGGAAAGTGGGCGATGAAGGGCATATTACCAATGTAGCGGTGCATCCTCATTACAGAAAGCGCGGTATTGGAAAGGCCTTGATGGCGGTTCTGGTGGATTTTACGGAAAAACAGGGTGTCAACTTTTATACCTTGGAAGTGCGTGCTTCCAATGAAAAGGCTATAGGTCTTTATAAACAATTTGGCTTTGAAGCTGCCGGGTTAAGAAAAAAATACTATGGGGATAATCAGGAAGATGCCATTATTATGAATAAAACGGAAGGGTGTCAGGGATAATACCAATATGTGAGAATGGAGGTAGAACCTATGAATACACAAGTTTATTCAAGTGAACAGCAGAGAACACCCTATCAAGATGCCTATGACTACAGGGACGATATGACCATTGTCGCTTCCCGATGTAGTAAGTTTTCCAGAAGACATGATGTGAGCACCTTTAATATGATCAATTATCAATCTTGCGAAAATTGCAGACATCTGACTGCAGATAATCAATGCGTTACAAATATGGACCAGGGCTTCCAAAGAATGGAGTAATTAAATCATGAAAGACGGCAAATTTATAACCTTAGCAATAGAATCCAGCTGTGACGAAACCTCGGTGGCGGTGCTTGCCGAGGGTCGTCAGGTTTTATCCAATATTATTGCTTCACAAATAGATGTACATAAAGTCTTTGGTGGTGTTGTCCCCGAAATTGCGTCGAGACACCATTTGGACAATATCAATCTCGTGTTTCAACAGGCGTTGGAACAAGGAGGTGTGGATTTAAAAGAAGTGGATTTAATCGGTGTTACGGAAGGTCCCGGATTGGTGGGTGCTTTGCTCATGGGTCTTGCTACGGCAAAGGCCATTTCCTACGCCAATCATATCCCAATTGTGGGGGTACATCATATACAAGGGCACATTAGTGCAAATTACATAGAACATGAAGATCTGGAACCGCCTTTTATGGCCTTGGTGGTTTCGGGAGGGCATACCAATATTGTAGAAGTTTTAGATTACAATGGGTATCATGTATTGGGCAGAACCAGAGATGATGCAGTGGGGGAAGCTTTTGACAAAGTGGCCAGAGTTTTGGGGTTGGGTTATCCCGGCGGCCCTTTGATTGACAAAATTGCCAGAGAAGGGGATCCCAAGAGCGTATATTTCAAGCGCACATACTTGGAAAAAGACAGCTTAGACTTTAGTTTCAGCGGCATTAAAACAGGCGTGCTGAATTATTTGAATACACAAAAACTCAAGGGTGAGGCGGTAAATATTGCCAACGTGGCTGCCAGCTTTCAACAAGCAGTGATGGATGTGATTGTGACGAAAACCATGAGAGCGGCCATTGAAAAAAGAGAAGAGAAACTTGTTTTGGCAGGGGGCGTGGCAGCAAACAGCAAACTCAGGGAAATGATGGGCGCAGCTTGCAAAAAGGCAGGTATTCAGTTGATTTGCCCGTCGCTTATTTTATGTACAGACAATGCAGCCATGATCGGTTGTGCAGCATATTACAAATACAAGGCAGGGATGGTGGACGACCTTACATTGGACGCCCATCCTAATTTGCCATTATAGGGAAACAAAGAATGATTATACTTTCAGCGACTAATTTAACAAAAACATATGGTGTAGACGAAATTTTAACCAATGTGTCCTTTCATATTAATGAAGGGGATCGCATTGGCATTATCGGTGTCAATGGAGCAGGAAAGACGACTCTTTTAAACATCTTGGCGGGCAGGCTGACTGCAAGTGCCGGTGATTTTTTTGTAAGCAATGATACCACCATAGGCTACTTGAGACAGAGTGACAACTTTCATTCCGAAAAAACAGTTTATGAAGAAATGCTGTCTATTTTTCAGCCTGTCATAGATATGGAAGCGGAGCTGAGCAGTTTGTCAGAGGAAATATCGGAGAAATCATTAAGGGGAGAAAGGGTAGAATTGCTTCTGCACAAGTATGACGATTTACATGAGGCGTATAAGAGAAAAAATGGGTTTGGATATAAAAGCGAAGTGCGTGGTATTTTAAATAGCATGGCATTTACGGATGATTTTTTTGAAAAAAAGATTTCACTTTTAAGCGGCGGAGAGCGGACCAGATTGGCATTGGCAGCGTTGTTGCTTAAAAAGCCGGATTTGTTGCTTTTAGATGAGCCCACCAACCATTTGGACATTGGAACCTTAAAATGGTTAGAACAGTATTTAAAACTGTATCAGGGAACCATCGTTATCATTTCTCATGACCGATATTTTTTGGATCAGACGGTGAATCGGATCTTTGAAGTAGAGAATCACAGGCTTTTTACATATGAGGGAAATTACACAGCCTTTGTAGAGAAAAAAAGAATGCGAGAAGCTGACGAATTAAAGAGATATGAAGGGCAACAGAAAGAACTGGAGCGCCAAGAAGAGATTATCCGGCGATTTAAGCAGCATGGTACCGAAAAGTTGGCAAAGAGGGCGCAATCCAGGGAAAAACGCCTTTCACATGTGGAACGGTTGGATAGACCGCAGCCTAAAACCGGCAAGATGAAAATTACCTTTCGGCAAAACTATCAGACAGGCAACGATGTGATCATGGCAAAAGACCTTTCTAAAAGTTTTGGCGTGGGAAATACCAAGCGGTTGCTCTTTCAAAATGTAGATTTGGACATCAAAAGAGGCGAAAGAATCTGCATTGTAGGACCCAATGGAATCGGGAAGACCACGCTGTTGAAAATAATCATGGATAAGATTCGAGGGGACACGGGTTATGTGAAGTTGGGACACAATGCGGCCTTTGGATATTATGACCAAGAGCAGGCGTTGCTGTCAACCACGGGAACTGTTTTAGAAGAATTGCACGATACCTATCGATTGTACAGCGAAACGGAGCTTCGGGGCATGTTGGGGCGGTTCAACTTTAAAAACGATACGGTTTTTCAACAAGTTTCCTCTTTAAGCGGCGGAGAAAAAGCGCGCTTGTCCCTGCTGAAATTAATGCTTTCAGGTGCAAATATCCTACTCATGGACGAGCCTACCAATCACTTGGACATTGCTTCAAAGGAAGTCTTTGAAGAGGCCATATTGGATTATCCGGGTACCTTGATCGTGGTATCCCATGACCGGTATTTCTTAAACCGGGTGCCTACCAGAATTATGGAGTTAAGCCGGGATGGGCTGAACAGTTATTTGGGCGGGTATGATTACTATATGGAAAAGAAACAATCCTTGGGAAGCGGAAAGAGTTACTTAGAGGGGTTGTCAAAGGCCGGCAGTGTTCAGGCAAATAGGATGATAAAGGAAAATTTGACGGAAAAAGAGCAACGCATAGAGGCGCGCCGGTTGGCAAAAGAAAAGGAAGCGGAGGAGCGGAGAAAAGAACGGGAACTGGTCAATGTGGAAGAAAAAATTGACAATTTAGAGGGGAAAATTAAAAGGTTAGAATTGGATATGTGTAAGGAAGAAAATTTTGCCAATCATGAAAAATTGGCTAAAATGGATGAAGAATTGCAGAAAGCAAAAGTAGAATTGGCTGAGAAATATCAGTTGTGGGAAAAAATAAATACTTAAATTTGGAAAAAAACTGTTGCAGTTGTCAGGACTGTCACTTATAATGGTTTTGACGTAATGAGCATGTATAAAAATATGATTGATTGCTTGATAATTTGGAGGTAGAAAAAATGTCATTTGAAAAAATAAGAGAAATAATCGTTGAACAGTTAAGCGTTGATGCATCAGCTGTAAATATGGAAACACATCTTATGAAGGATTTGGAAGCGGATTCCTTGGATGCAGTTGAAATTATTATGGCTATTGAAGACGAATTTGAACTGGAAGTGCCTGACGAAGATGCAGAGAAATTTCAATGCGTAGGCGACATTGTGAAGTTTGTAGAAGAGAACGCAAAGTAACATCAAACACAGAGTGCGGAATTTAGGCAAGATATCTGAAAATAGAATCTGTTGCAAGTTTAAGAAGTAAGAGAATCCTCGGTTTGAATAATCAAATCGAGGATTCTCTTTTGATTCAACACGTTCAAGCATCTCTTCAATATAGGATGAAAGTTTCAAGTGAAAATTTTCAAAAGGCCTGTTTTCGTGAAAATTTTGGTTTTTATTTTATTTTGTAG
>JAVVUJ010000133.1:0-5101 GCA_036653195.1 Anaerovorax sp.
CCGGTGACCTCATGCTTGTCGAGCATGCGCTCTAACCAACTGAGCTATGCCCCCATAGATTTTGGTGGAGAATAGGAGGATCGAACTCCTGACCTCGTGATTGCGAACCACGCGCTCTCCCAGCTGAGCTAATTCCCCAAAGGACTTCCTAACTTTCATTATACACTCAAATGAAAAAGATGTAAATGAATAAATTCTCGGTTTTATTCAATTTTTCTGTGCAAAAGTTATACAATCGAAATCAAATGGAATTTAAGACACGGCGATTCCTCTTTTCATAAGCTTTTTCAATACACCATTGGTGGCACGTTGATTCCCACTAAGGATACCGTCCTTAAGAACGGTCACTTGATAGTTTCTATTGGCAGCGCCTAAGGCTGTTTTTAAAACACACGCCGTCGCATCTACACCAACAACAGAAATCTTATCAATTTTACAATCCATTAAATATCTCTGCAAGGCTACACAGGAGAAGCCATCTTCCTTATGCTTCATGAAGGTTGCATCTCCGGAAGCGTTTAAATCGGTACAAAGGGAAGTTCCCCCTGTTCCTTCTAAAAGACGGCCTCCCAAGATAAGAAAGCAAAAAATAAAATCCCATGAGCGAAACTCTTGACAGACATAAATGACTTTTTTACCCTGTTGTTTGGCCTGTCCAATCATCTCATTTACCCTGTCTATCAGTGCTTCTTTCCCCGGATAAATTCCATCTTTTCCACACAAAGCCTCTTGCATATCTACAACCAATAGGGCTTCTTGAGACGTCTCAAAAGACGGTGTCTTTCCACCTTTTGTGGGGCATACAAAGATGGCTATCCTAACAATGAAAAGAATGATAATAAAATATGAGATCTTAAATGGTAGAAAAGCAAGCAACAAAACAGCAATTCCTATGCTAAAAAGTTGTATCCGTGTATTTTTATTTTCCATAATGAGCACCTCTCAAGTATCTTTGATTCCATGGAGCAATCCAATCAGTTCATTTTAACCCATGGCTGTAGATTCATCACGATTTTTCAAAATATTTCAACAAATTCATAATACCACAAATTTCATTGTTCAACAAGAATTCTTTAGAAGTGAATTCGGCGTGTATGATCAGTATGGTGAACAGTATGGTTATATTCGATATGATGATACTGGAGCTGATCCCGATGCGGTGAAAAGGATGTTTATCTCTACCATCAATGGCAAAGCTTTAAAAATTCAAAGTAGCGGGAACATGAGTATCCAATCAAATAATGGTGCCGGTTTAATTTACATAGATGGTGATGTGCAGTTTGCAAAGCCGCCTAAAGGGGTCGTGGCAGTGTTTGCATAGTACAAATCTGTTATCTGAATGCATATCCAATTGCTGTGTCAAAACCTCCGTTCCTGCATCTTACAAATACCAAATCACAACTGGCGCTTTCTCCATAGCTTATCGCAAATTTTATACTCCTATTCTCAATGGTAAGGCCTGTTCCGTATTCCATCATAAATTCGGTTGCGGCAGCAAGAATCACATCCTTGTCATACTGCTTAAAGTAGTGTTCAAATTCCTCGTGGTTCATCTTTCCGTTATATTCATAATAGACTGCTGTAGATTCTCCATAATTGGCGATTTTACTATGCGCTGTAAACATAGTTAGCAGATCTTTTTTCACCTTTGCTACATTCTCAGCAGTCACCGCCCCTATTGCACTGCCAATTATAACGCTCTGTTCCGCCTCATTCCAATTTACTGGCAATCCAAAGCTCTCAAATACAACCCGAATCGGAAGATATGTCTTACCGTTTTGAACCACAGCAACCGTATCATTTACTATTTGCTTATCGTCTTTTAAGATAAAGTTTACGCCGATGGGTACTTTTACTATGATATTTCCCTTTTTAGCTGTGGCAGTTTGTGTTTGCTGATTCCAGTCAACTTCAGCTCCGAATGCTTCTAGTGTTTGACGGAATGGAACTTGTGTACGGTTATTGGCATCCTTAAAGGGATAGCCTGTTTGGTTATTGTACTGAACGGCTGTCCCATTAACAAAAATCTTCACTGATTTTGTTGGTGAAGTGGTTGTTGCCATGGCTATAGATGTGGTAGATAGGACTAAGGTTAGAGCTAGGATCACGGATATGATTTTACTTTTCATTTTGAGTTACCTCCTATGAAGTCGATGGTTGGGGTTATAACGTATTGTGAATTACGTGTAAAACAATATTTCCTGATTTTGCATATGAAGTGTCCAATCCTCATGTTTACCTTAATTATAAGTTGCCCCTTGTAAGTTGTCAATGTTTGGAAACCAAACTGCACTTTGTTGTAGTGCACGTATGAAAATATTTAATTGTAATATCCGTTTATTTAAATGGGTTTCACATAAACATGCTGATATCAATCACACCTTTCTATAATGTCAAGCCCTAAATCATTGATTTTATAGGCTTTCATTTACTTCTTATATTTTCTCATGAGCAGATTCAACGATTGTTTTGTCGGCTCTAAGCCAAACTCATATGCATTGGCATAAATTCTAGGAATTTTTTTCAGTCTAAAATTCATATCATCCAAGTCAAACGCCGCCAAATCCAGTTCATCAATCCCAAGCCACTCACAAAATTCTCTGTATTGCTTTCCTCTTTTATTTTTGAAAGTCTTCGCCATTTCCTCAAGACCGCACGTTCCGCCGCAATCTTCAATAATCCCATAACCTTCACCCTCAAGAACACGCGGCAATTCTTTTCCAGGCAGTTCTTTGTCTTCAAAGATTTTTTCAAGTGTAATGGCAACCTGCCATCCATCGCCGTAATCATAGGAAAAAACCATTTCATCGCCGTTATTTGATACCGTATGTGAAAGCTTAACTCCCACCGCATTTTCCGCTTCATCATCGTCAAAATCAGCCGTCATCTCATTCTTTACTTCATAACGATAGGTTTCTTTGATTTCACTTGGTGGAAATAGTTTTTCTACCTCCTCAGCCGAAAACAATTTCAACATAGATTGATAAAAATTCCTGCGATACATTACATCAATGCAAAACAAATGACTCGCCTGCATTTCGAACATCGTCATGACAATATAGCCAAGCCTTGCCATCGTACTATTTTTGCTCACTTGAAAACGCCGCCATATCTTGGGTTTATAATCTTTTAATTCTGCATAAAATTGATAAATGGGCTGTGATGCCATTTTTATATTCCTCCCGTCTGCCTTGACAGCAGAATAGACTTTCTTCTGTGCGACAACTACATAGTGCCCAACAGACCGGTAAGTTTCTTCCGCCTCTAAATCCAATAAATTCTGTATCAGATGTTGTCATTTTACACCGCCACTGATTTTAATCATTATAAATCATTTGATTGACAACTGCAACCGCTTTATCCCTGGTATTTATAGCAGGGATTTCGGTTTTAAAATGGAAATTCATGGGAATTACTCCTATTAGAACTGATCCATTTCATACCCTGGGAGAGCATCCCAATTCCAAAACGTATCGTAGACATGCGAGTTTCGTCGCATGCTTTCAATGAACAAGCCCTGATCATGAAATCACGTTCAAAATTGCGGCCTCAACAATGTCAAGTGCCTTTTCAAGCTCTTCACAAGTTATAATCAGCGGTGGTGCCAATGTCAACACGTTTCCCTGTGAAACTTTATAACTCAGTCCATTTTCTAGGCACTCGTACAATATTTTTTCCGCTGAATCCGTGTCTTTCTCTTTTGTTACACGGTTTTTAACAAGCTCGATTGCAGCAAGGGCACCTATAATCCGTACATCCCCAATTGCCTCAAACTTTTCTTTCATCTTGTGTAATCTCCTTGTGAAAACCTCATTTAACGCCCCTACATGGGCTAAGATATGCTCAGACTCTATGGTATCTATAAGAGCTAATGCTACAGCACTTCCTAATGGAGATTTTTCATGGGTATAGTGTCCTAATGAAATTTCTTGACAAACATTAAATTTTTCCTTAGCTAAAACTGCAGAAATGGGATATAAACTACCGCCAAGACCTTTTCCGATAACTAATAGATCCGGTTCAATGGGGTAATTTTCAAAAGCAAACATCTTTCCCGTTCGCCCAAATGCAGTAGGCACCTCATCAAATATCAATGCAATATTATAATCGTCACAAATTTTCCGAAGCCTCACATAGTATTCAACGGGTGGAATCTGGACATCCGTACATCGAATAGGTTCCATTAAAATCGCACCAATATCCCCTTCACATTTGCATACATATTCAATATAATCAATACATTTCAGACCGCAATCCTGGCAGGATCCAAAGGTGCAACGATAGGAATTAAAAGGCATAACATGCTCACAACCGGGCAACAAAGGGCCTATATTGCTGCGAAAATGTCCTTCCCCACCCACTGAAATTGCATCCAAGGATGCACCATGAAAGGAATCCCATAGAGAAATAATCTTAAATCTCCCTGTAGCCTTTCTGACTATTTTTAAAGCAACGCCAATTGATGAAGTTCCACCTGTGGTAAAAAGCACACGATAATCCTGAGAAGGCATCAGCGTACAAAGTTTTTTTGCTAAAGCAGTCGCCGTCTTGTTAGCGTATCTTCTAGGTGAAAACGACAGCTCTTCCAATTGATCTTGCAATGCTTTTATCAACTTGGGATGATTGTATCCTAGCTGATGAACACTATTCCCATGAAAATCCATATACCTTCGGTCATCTTCATCTATAATATAAATGCCCTCTACGCCTTTAATGGCATTTAAGCAAGGTGTAGATAATGCTTGATGAATAAAATACTTTCCATCCTCCTCTAGGCGTTCTTTACTGCGTTGACTCAAATATTTTTCCTGCCACAAAATGCGTTCTTTTGTCAAATTAACATCTCCTTCAGTTTTACTGAAGCTTTGTTTTGTTTTTTCAGACATTTTTTTCCTCCATTTTCACCCATACGATTTATATGAAACTTTACACCGTAATTTTAAAATATCATATTTTGATATGAAATACAAAGAAATTTGTTCATTTTTTTCGCGACGGCCTATTGATAGCAACCAAATATCTATTCGCTATCTGGCTGACCGTGCGGAGGTGGAAGGGTCTGTTCTGGCAGCTCCACGGCTGGAAGACTTGTACCTTTGGC
>JAVVUJ010000134.1:0-4964 GCA_036653195.1 Anaerovorax sp.
CCTTCTGCCTGTGCGATTTTTACCAACTCTTTTCCGATAAGAGGGCGAGCCATAGAAGTGCCCAGTAAATAATCCCCTTCATAGACAGCGCCTGCTTTTAAGGTAGGCCATATGTAATCTGTTACAAATTCTTCTGTCACGTCGATGACGTAAGCTTTGGAAGCGCCTGTATCGTAGGCTTTTTTTTCAATCGCAGCAAAGTCGTCTTCTTGACCAACATTGACACAGGCAGCGATTACATCATAGTCGTAGGTATCTTTAAGCCAGGTCACGATTACAGATGTGTCCAAGCCACCGGAATATGCTAATATTACTTTTTCTTTTGCCATTTTATTTTCCTCCATGAAATGATTTTGTGGATCAAAGTTCCACTGATTAATGAATAGTATAGCATCTAAGACAACAAAAAACAAGCACTAATTTATAATTATACATAAATAATTATAAATATGCATCCGAATACATAAAAGATAGAAAGCCATTGGCGTGGAACCTACTTCAGTTTTTGAAAGGTGTATTCGGAATATAAGGATTTTATTTGCTTTTTATTGTTCTTTGCAATGGGTATCCGTTCATTACTGGACATAACAAAATCTTTCTCTTCCATTTTGAGTACCTGGTCCATATTGATTATGCAATTTCTGTAACAACATAAAAATTGGGCATAGGGAGAAAGGAGCGCAGAAAACGCATCAAAGGGCAAATAAGTTTTAATAATCCTTTGGTGCGTATGAATGACTATGTAATGATTGGAATAGTCCGTGTATATAATATGATTGAGAAGGATTTTTACAAAAGAACGTCCTTCTTTTACTTGAATGTATTGGCTGCTGTTTCGCAATCTCTTGCTGCATAAATCCAGGGTTTCGGAAAGCTGTGTATACTCAAAAGGTTTCACTAAATAATCAAAGGCCCGTATTCGAAAGGATTCTATAGCATGATCCTTGCTGCTGGTGGTAAAAATAATCAGACCATCCATATGCATTTGTCTCAACTGTTTTGCTAAAGATACACCATCGATACCGGTCATATAAATATCAAGAAATATAATCTGATAAGGCGTCTCTATATCTGTTTTCTGAAGAAGAAAGGCTTCTCCGCTCTCAAAGGTGTCAACAGAAAACAGGGTAAGATGTTTCTCACAATAGGTGGAAATATAGTCAGCAAGTGTTTTTCTGTCTAATGCATTATCATCGATGATTGCAATTTTCAAATAGATCCCTCCTCATAGTAAAAGTCACTCCTTTAGTGTACTTGATTTTACACTAAATCAGTGACTTTTGCAATGGAGAAAGGTGCTTCCTCTGAAAATTTTCCGGAAAGCATGCTTATTTTTCTAAAGCGTTTCTTGATTTCTCTTCAAAGCCTACAAATTGATCTTTTGATCTGTCAAATTTTGTTTTTGCAGTGTCAAAGGCAGCCTGATCTTTGTTTTTAATGGCATTCATGACGTCATTTGCATTGGCATTCATTTCATCTAAGAGTGCTACGTATTCGTCACGGGTTTGCTTCATTTCAGGGTGTTTAGAAGCATATGCATCGGCTTTTTCTTTCAATTCAGCGGTTTTTACAAGAACTTTTTCATTTAACGCAGTGGAAAGTGGTTGGCCATCTTCTACAGCTGTAACCCCGTAAATACCCGTAGCTTGAAATTCATCCTTTAATTGTGCCTGTTTTTCACCTAGGGCATCTTTGGACGTATCAAAAAAATTGTCCAGATCGGCTTTTAGAATTTGCCCCTCTTTCTTTACGGCATCACCCGGATTTTCTGTGGGGGTTTCATTCACAGGGTCTTTATTGGAGCTGCAAGCGACCATGGAAAATACCATGACAACTGCTAATAAAAGGACAAATAATTTTTTCTTCTTTCTCATTATGATTCCTCATTCTTTCTTACATTTTTTGCATTTGTGATATCAACTAGTATTTCCAACTTGCGAAGAAACATACAAATTTCCAGTTATATTTATAATGAAAATATGGCGGAAATCATAAAAATTTTGTGTAGAGTAGAAAACAATGATTGAGAAGCAGAACCGTGGGAAAAATAACTTTATGCAATCACTGTAAAATTTCATCTAAAAAACATAGTAATTGGGTGAAAAATATAGTAAAATGCAATCAAAAAGAAAGTTTGACGAATTTTGACGGATCAGGTTTAAAAAAGGAGACAGAGACGCATATGCAAATAAAACAACCCCAGTATTTTGAAAAATTTCACTGTATAGGTGGTACTTGTGAAGACAATTGCTGCATTGGTTGGGACGTTGAAATTGATCAACGCACCTATAAAAAATACAGAAGAGTGAAGGATCGCAGCCTTTCCCTTCTTTTTAGGGAGAAAATATTTGAGAACCCGGATCCTTATAATGTCCAAATTGATTATGCACTGGTTGAACTGGGAAAAGGGAATCGCTGCCCGTTTTTAAATGATAAAAATCTTTGCAAAATTCAAGGGAAAATAGGTGAAGAATATTTGTCAAACGTATGTGCCACCTACCCAAGAATGGCAAACGAAGTGGATGGGATTATAGAATATTCCGCTACCGTTTCTTGTCCGGAGGCCGCTAAATTAATCTTGGGAAATCCGGAAAAAATGCGGTGGGTGACCAAAGATATAGAAAAACCGCAACGAACCATTGTGAATTATCATGTGGATACGAAAGGGAAACAAAGGCATTGGAATTTAATGGTGAGCAGGTTTCATCAACTTCGGGATTTGTCCATTGAAACGTTGCAAAATCGGAATCATTCGTTGGAGAATAGACTGAAAGAACTTTCGGTACGCTATGAAGAATTTGAAAAAGAGGGAAAGATACCTACAGGAAAAATAAAATCCATTATAAAAATGATGGAAGATGTTTCCTTGCAAAACATACATAAAGCTGTTAGATGGGTTCATGACACGGTAGAGATAGACAGCCAAAAATACAAAGAATTTGCCAAGGAGGCGGAGAAGGGATTTGGTTGCCTGGAAAAAACCGGGAGAATTTATCAAAACAACATTCAAATTCCTCAGTTTATTTTGGAAAACTATTTGGTCAATTATATATTTCAGGAATTGTTTCCCTTGGGAGAAGGCGATACGTTGGGAGAAGCTTTTATGGCATTAGCCATACGGTATGGGCTGATCCAGTATCATTTGTTGGGAATCGGTGAAAATAGAGGCCTATTGAAAGAAGATACCGTTATAGAATTCATACAAACTTTTTCAAAAGCCGTTGAGCATCATCATGTTTATTTAAGTGAAATAAAAAGAAGTTTGAGCAGATGAAAAGTAGGAAACGAGAAAATTATGGGGAATATAAAAGTAAAAGAGATCAATCTTGAACGAGGCGGCCCTACTGTGGAAGCGGCTCTTCGAAATTTAATCAATCAGCTGAGCACCTGCAAGGCGCAAGGTTACAAAGCCGTGATACTCATTCATGGATATGGTTCCTCAGGGACAGGAGGCGCTATAAAACCGGCGGTTACTGCAAAATTAAAAGAGAGAAGTCTTTCAGGTGTGGTTCGAGGCACTTGTAAGGGAGAAGATTGGATGGAAAAAAAGGGTGAGATGATGAGAGCTTGCCCACAACTTCATGATTTTAGCACTAGGATCGGGGGAAACTTAGGTATTACGGTGGTATTATTGAAATAAAAAAAGAAAGAGGGAATGTCAATGAATAACCAAGAATTGAACCGATTGATTTATCAAACTTTTGATGGACTTGAAAAAAATAATTTTGCAACCCTTGGGCATCCTGAAATGCCTATGTGGGAAAGACCGCTCATTGGCGTTTCCAGTGGAGATGACCCCTATTTTGATTTTTTAAAGGATCACATTGGTACGTTTCATTGGAAACCCATTGAGGTTTTCAGGTTAAAATATGATGAGGAAGAAAGAGGGGTGCCTATTCTTGAAAAAAACTTGCGAGTTGTTTCTATGGCGTTTCCTCAAGTGATGGGGACAAAAGAGGCTCAGTGTGAAGAGAAAATTTGTCCTTCAAAAAACTGGCTTGTATCCAGAGGAGAATGGGAACCGCTGATGAAAGAATTTAGCGGAAGACTGGTAGGGGAATTGGAAAAGAGAGGTATATCTTGTGTTTCCATTGATTTGCAGCCTGAATTTTCCAGAGAAACTTCCGAAAGGATGGGGATTGCATCCAAATGGTCTCATCGACACGGCGCCTATGCTTCCGGCCTAGGTACTTTTGGACTGTCTGATGGGTTTATTACAGAGAAGGGAAAGGCTGTCAGAATGACCACTTTGATTGTGGAATTGCCCCTTACAGTGAAACCCAGACCCTACACCACCCATCATGAATGGTGCCTTTATTTTAAGGATGGCAGTTGTGGACTTTGTATTGACAGATGTCCCGTTCATGCCATTTCTGAAAAAGGGCATGATAAAGAGCGCTGCGCAGCCTATGAAGAGGAAGTATTGGAAAAGTATTATCCGGAAGATCTTGACAATTCAAACTATATATTTGGTTGTGGGCTTTGCCAAGTGGATATACCCTGTCAAAACAAAAGACCATAAATGGAAAAATACAAAGGGTTCCTCGGCAAATTTTGTCGAGGAACCCTTTGTGGTATCATACATAGACAAGCTACCTTCTGGGTTGCGGCCTAGGAGGGCAATAGGCATAACAATCATCATCGCAGCAGCTATTTCCACTGTCGTAGCAATTGTTATGGTGGTGCTCTTGTTGGCAGTCGCAGTCGCAGTCACAGTGTGTGTCTGTAACCTCACTGACCGGTCCGCAATTTTCCAAGGTATCACTTTCCCGAATTTGATTGGGAAACAAAGATGGGAAAGATGTACAAATGGCTGAAACTTGGGGTTCCAGCTGAACGTATCCGGTGGATAAAACACATAACTGGACGGGAATGACGATCTTTTTTTCGCAAGTTACGCATAAGGCAACGATTAAGTTCCCCTTCACCTTTCCATCGGGACATACCGTGATATCTCTTCCTAT
>JAVVUJ010000135.1:0-4941 GCA_036653195.1 Anaerovorax sp.
TGAGTCGGTGTTGCACGCCTGGATCCTTTAAAACAGTACCCACCAATTCACTGCTAAATTGGCCGTCTTCTCCCAAAGCAGTCAAGACCATAAGGCTACCTACACCTGCCTTTTTTGCCCCCTCCACAAGTTTTTCATCGTTTAAATTGATTAGCGACCCCTCAGATGTCATTCCATAACTAAACGTCGAAATACAATCTATAACCTTTAGCCAATCCTCTAAAACTTCGTCTCTGATCGTGGGATATGCATACCCGTTGATGATCATAAAAACCCTCCTTTACACTACAATTTATTTGATATGGGGATCCAATACAGAACCTTCCTTCCGTTCACTACTCAACGCTGCTTAAATCCACATATTCAGTGGGGTTCACAGGCTTTCCATTGATGCGTAACTCAAAATGCAGATGAGGGCCTGTGGATTTTCCCGTGGTGCCCACAATGGCGATGATATCGCCACGTTTCACAAACTGCCCTTCCTTTACCCGCAGTTCTTTACAATGAAAATAATTGGTCAAATACCCATTACTGTGTCTGATTTTCAGGTGATTGCCCGTTTCCTTGCCCCATCCCGCCTTTTCTACCTTTCCCTTTTCCACCGCCATAATGGGCGCATCTTCCGTGGTTGCAACCAAATCCACGCCATAATGTTGATTCTTTTCATGAAAAGGCTGTGTGGTTACCCGTATATTAATTGGCGGTATGGGATCAAAATCAGGGATTGCAAAAACCATGGGTATGGGTTCTCCCATTGAATTTCCTGTGTGTGTTTCATTGAAAACAGCTTCTCCGTTGCCACTCCAAGCGTAGGACATGATGCCGCCCATTCCGCCAAGGAACATCATCATGGCCATAAAAATGCAAAGATGAATCCCCTCTCTTCCTCTGTGTTTTCGCCTATAAAACCCTTTTCTTTTTAACTGTTGTATGTAAACCGCACTTCTGTACATCCTTCGCCTTTCTTCCATCACAATCAGCATAAATCCACCCATTCCCACATTTTATAATTTTTTTAATTTCACCAATATCCAACGATTGGTCTTATACAATCTGCTGCTGTCTATGGTGGTTTTCAAGGGGTCTGTACACTAGCATATGCCATTTTGCAAAATGTCATGCAAGAAATCGGCACAAAAATACCCCTTGGCCTCAACCTTGGGGTATTTGTTGTTTTACGATCTTCTTCCGCCGGTTCTCCTGCTTGGTCTGCCTGTTTTCCCCGTGTTGCGTCCATTATCCGGCCTTGGTTGCGTAACCTTTACCGCCGGAAAATTGTCCTCAAGGGGATAAGGATGCTCTGTAATCTCAGGAATCTTCTTACCAATAAGTTTTACAATATCCGCCAACTTGGGTTGTTCGTCAAAATCGCAAAAAGAGATGGCCACCCCTTCAAGTCCGGCTCTGCCGGTTCTACCGATACGATGTACATAAACCTCCGGCACATTAGGCAATTCATAGTTTATAACGTGTGTCAATTCATCAATATCGATCCCTCTTGCAGCAATATCCGTCGCTACCAGAACACGCAGCTTTCCCTCTTTAAAATCACGCAATGCACGCTGTCTGGCGCCTTGAGACTTGTCCCCATGGATGGCCTGGGCAACAATTTTCGCCTTTACAAGCTGTCTCACCAAATTATCGGCTCTATGCTTTGTCTCTGTAAATACCAACGCGGAAGTAATGCTTTTGTCGGCTAATAAATGAATGAGCAGTTCTTTTTTATTTCGCTTATCCACACGATAAAACTTCTGCTCAATGGCATCTACTGTTGAAGATACCGTGGTTACAGCAACTTTTACGGGATTGATCAATATGCGATCTGCCATCTTCCCAATATCCGGCGGCATGGTTGCCGAAAACAACAGGGTCTGTCTTTTTAGGGGAATCCGGGCAATAATTTTCTTTACATCGTTTAAGAAACCCATATCTAACATGCGATCTGCCTCGTCTAATATAAAGATTTCTACGCTGTCCAATTGAATCACCTTTTGCCCAATCAGGTCATTCAGTCTACCTGGCGTGGCTACCAAGATATCCACCCCATTCTTTAGTTCTACTTCCTGTGGTTTTTGAGAAACACCTCCAAAAATAGCACATGCTTTTAAAGGCATATACCGCCCATAAACGCAAAAACTTTCATAAATTTGCAGTGCCAATTCTCTTGTAGGTGTAATCACCAGGGCACGAATTTTCTTCTTCCCACCATGATGATTGTCTTCGCCAAGAATTTGCAATGTAGGTACTGCAAATGCGGCAGTCTTCCCTGTTCCGGTCTGTGCACAGCCTAATAAATCTCGGCCTTCCAAAACTTTTGGTATTCCTTGGGCTTGTATTTCCGTGGGCTTGGTATAGCCTTCTTCGTCTAATGCCTTCAGGATGTTCGGTATAATATTTAATTGTCTAAATTCCATTTTGCCCTCCATATCGGCTAACGGGTTGAATGAATGTGCCGTGCCATTATTTTGTTTTCTATCTTATCTACAAAATGGCACTTGGGCGAAAGTGTGAAATTTCCTTTCACACTTCCCTCCATATCGGCTAACGGGTTGAATGAATCACCCCTTGCCGATACAAAGAAGCATACCAGCCGGGTCGCTTCTTTGCCTTCGGTGGGGCAAAATCTATTGATGTGAATTAAAAAGCCACCTGCAATAGTGGTGGCTACAATATCCATGCGCTTTCAATACTGATACAGTATACTCCTTATTGGGAATTTAAGCAATAAAAGGCAAAAAACAATTTGCCCCCACCTTGGTGAGCGGGGGCAAATTTACCGTTCTTTCATCTATTTCACATCTGTTTTTTTTGGTTTGTTACAGTCGGGGCACAGCCCCACTAAAATCAATCTGTGCCACTCGGTTTTACATCCGGGAATGCTGGCCGTTTCTGAATTCAGTCCGTCGTCATAAGGAATCTGCGCGTCAAGCACGCAATTGCAATTTCTACACAAGAAGTGATAATGATTTTGTGTCTTAAAATCATAGTGATCGGGACCTACAGGCATCCGAAGCCTTGTAATCTCCTGGTTATCCGCCAAAAGATTTAAATTCCGATAAACAGTCCCTCGACTGATTGACGGATTTTCTTTTCTTGCAAGCTCATAAACATCATCCGCTGTGGGATGTGCGTAGTTGCCCTCTAACAGACCACGGATGAGATTTCTCTGTGGCGTATTTCTGATTTGCTTCATCGTAGCCATCCTTTTACCCTCGCTTTTACTTTAAAGTTGCCTGTATCAAGTTATGGTTATCCAGTTTTGAAAGTTCTATTACCTTCTTCAAATCAAGCCCCGCAGCTTCTGTAAAACGTTTGCCATAGTCTTCATCTGCCAAATAGCAGTGAACAGCATGGCGGTATTTAATGTTTTCTGTACAAGGCGCAATGTCTCCTGCCGTGTTGGCAATTAAAATTTGCTTTTTCTCTTCCGTAAGAACTCTCCATAAATCACCACCTGCACGGAAGCAATCATCCGTTGGATCCTCCTTGGGATCATAACGATACATGGCGCCATTTAACGCTAGAGGCGGCTCCATGACTTCCGGCTGTGCCGTCCAGTCACCCAAGCTGTTTGGTGTGTAGGCAGGTGCGCCGCCATAATTTCCATCTACACGCATGGCACCGTCACGATGATACTCGTTGACTTCAACCTTTGCACGATTCACAGGAATATGGTTGTGATTGACACCTAAACGATAACGCTGCGCATCACCATAGGCAAATAGTCTTCCCTGCAAGAAACGATCGGGACTGAATCCAATACCGGGGACAACATGTGCCGGCGTAAAGGCGGATTGCTCTACCTCTGCAAAATAATTTTCTGGATTTCGATTCAGTTCTAAAACACCAACCTCTATTAGTGGATATTCTTTATGTCTCCATATTTTTGTAATATCAAAGGGGTTTTCATAATGGTTTTGGGCCTGTTCTTCCGTCATAATCTGCACATACATGGTCCACTTGGGGAAATTACCATTTTCAATGGCTTCATATAAATCCTTGCCATGATATTCTCGATCCATTCCGTTAATTTTCGTTGCTTCCTCATTGGAGAAGTTCTCGATCCCTTGCTGTGTCTTAAAATGGAACTTACACCATACCCGTTCATTTTTCTCATTGTAGAAAGAGAAGGTATGCTCCCCAAAAAAGTGCATGTTGCGGAAAGAAGCCGGGATTCCCCGATCACTCATTACCACTGTAATTTGATGGAAACATTCGGGAAGAAGCGTCCAGAAATCCCAATTGTTTTGTGCAGAACGTCTTCCGGTACGTGGATCACGCTTTACTGCACGGTTCAAATCGGAGAAATTATGTACATCACGAATAAAGAAAGTGGGTGTGTTATTCCCTACTAAATCCCAGTTGCCTTCCTCTGTGTAAAACTTAACCGCAACTCCACGTATATCACGCTCACAATCGGCAGCACCCCGTTCACCTGCCACCGTGGAAAATCTAATAAAAACTTCTGTTTCTTTTCCTTTTTGCAAGACATTGGCTCGTGTAAATTGTGAAATATCCTGTGTCACCGTAAATTTTCCGTAAGCACCCCATCCTTTTGCATGCATACGTCTTTCCGGAATTACTTCACGGTTAAAATGTGCCATTTTCTCCATTAGCCACACATCGCTCATGACAACGGGTCCTCTTGGCCCTGCCGTAATGGCATTCTCATTGTCAGCTACCGGCGCACCGACTTCGTTTGTTAATTTTTCAAATTCACTCATCTTATTCCTCCTATTTCTTCTCATTATTGGTAATCGTTCCTAATAACCAAGTATAGTTTACCACATGTTTTTTCATTAGTCAATAGTAATAGGAATTATTCCTATTACTATTATGACTGATTCGTGATAATGTTGTTCGGCAAATTAAATGGTGCTTCAATCGCAGCATCTTCATAAACAGGCTGATTACAACCAGCACCTTTTAGCTTTTCAAGGA
>JAVVUJ010000136.1:0-4922 GCA_036653195.1 Anaerovorax sp.
TGCCGTGATAATGACACATCTGCGAAATAGTTTGTTGTTTTGTGAAGGCATAAGTGTACCCCTATAGTTGGTTTAAGGCTTGTTCTAAGTCATGAATAATATCATCCACATGTTCAATTCCCACAGAAAATCGAATGAGATCCGGTGCGACACCGGCAGCGATCAATTGTTCGTCGGTCAGTTGTCGGTGTGTGGTGCTTGCGGGGTGAAGGACGCAGGTTCTTGCGTCTGCAACGTGGGTGACGATGGCGGCCAATTTTAGATTGTCCATGAATTTTGTCGCTGCATGGCGTCCACCATTGACACCAAAAGAAATCACGCCACAAGTACCCTTTGGCATATATTTTTGTGCCCGTTGGTAGTATTTATTTCCCGGTAGCGATGGGTAATTGACCCAAGACACCTTTGGAGAAGCCTCTAACATCTTTGCTACAGTTAAAGCATTTTGACAGTGGCGTTCTACTCTCAGTGCCAAAGTTTCAAGACCCATGTTCAACAAGAAAGAATTGTTAGGTGACGGAATAGAGCCTAAGTCACGCATTAATTGCACCGTGGCTTTTGTAATGTAGGCGCCTTTTCCAAAGGTCTGCGCATAGGAAACCCCGTTGTAAGAATCATCCGGCTGGGTTAATCCTGAGAATTTGTCTCCATAAGCCAACCAATCGAAGTTTCCACTGTCAACGACGGCGCCGCCTACACTTGTAGCATGGCCGTCCATATACTTTGTGGTAGAGTGGGTAATAATATCTACGCCAAATTCAAAGGGACGGCAGTTGATGGGGGTAGGAAAGGTATTGTCCACAATGAGGGGAACACCGTGGCTGTGTGCTGCAGTTGCAAACTTTTCAAAATCCAAAACAATAAGGGCAGGATTGGCAATACTTTCTGCAAATAAGGCCTTGGTATTGGGCTTGAACGCCTCATTTAATTCTGCTTGGGAAGCATCCGGTGAGATAAAGGTTACGTCTATGCCCATTTTTTTCATGGTAACGCCCAGAAGATTAAAAGTACCGCCATATATGGCGGAGGAACTGACAATATGATCTCCGGCGCTGCAAATGTTAAAGAGTGCATAAAAATTTGCCGCTTGCCCGGAAGAAGTCAGCATGGCGGCAACACCACCTTCCAAGGCGGCAATTTTAGCGGCCACCGCATCATTGGTGGGATTTTGTAACCTTGTATAAAAATATCCGCTTTCTTCTAAAGCAAATAATCTGCCCATCTGTTCACTGGACTCGTATTTATAAGTCGTTGATTGATAGATTGGAAGAACTCTGGCTTCCCCGTTCTTTGGACTGTATCCTGCTTGCACACAATCCGTATTAATATGATTTGTTTTCATATGGAATCATCCTTTCTCCACGGAACACCGTGCTTGGTTTTCTACGGCAACGCCATAGGATAAAATTTTTTAACTAGCGGTTATTGTACCATAAATATCTTCAAATATCTTCGATTTTATGGTATAATCCGGCATGTGCCTTTTCAGCCCAAGGCTGAAATTCTGGTACGCCACTTCAAACGTACAATAACCACCTATGGTGGTTCTTATCCCATAAATGCAACGCATTTTGGTATAATTCGGCATGTGCCTTTTCAGCTCAAGGCTGAAATTCTGGTACGCCACTTCAAACGTACAATAACCACCTATGGTGGTTATTGTACCATATTTCAAAAATAAACACACGTAAATTCAAAAATGTCTTGTGAAAAATTACGATAAAATAGTGATGAAACAGTGAAGTTTTTTATGAAATGGTATAGGTAGGCAAATCAACCCAATTGCAATGGAATTGTGTCAAATAATTTGAAAATTACAACAACAGAATTTCGCTTGCATATGTATTATAAATTCAGTATACTTGATTTATGGACAATTCGTTCCAAGTATAATTTGTGCCATTTCTGTGTGAAAGAGGCGTAGGTTATGCAATAACAATTATAATCTATAGTTGCAGAATTTTGCTGCTAAAAGAAAACAAAGCAGAGGTGATGTCCTTGGAAGAGCGAATAAGAAAAGTGTTAGATGAAAAGGTTAGTCCAATACTGGAATCCCATTTAGGCGGTGTGGTTCTCACCAAAATTGAGAACGGAGTCGCATACGTGAGAATGACAGGAGCTTGTGGAAGTTGTCCGTCGGCGCAGCTTACTATAGAAGATATAGTAAAGAGTGCCGTTTTGGAGGAAGTGCCGGAGCTTGAAGACCTTGTACTAGACACGTCTGTCAGTGATGAGCTAATGGACATGGCAAGAAAAATTCTGAACAGAGAAAAGTAAGACATTGTACCGTAATTGGCATAATAATTGCATTTCTTTGAGAAGTAGTTACCATTAATTTAATAATTTTTTATGAGAAGGAGAATTTGTATTATGGCATTAATGACAGGAGCTCAGTACATTGAGAGTTTAAGAAAGTTAAAGACAAAAGTTTACATGTTTGGTGAAGAGGTTACAAACTGGGTAGATCATCCGATTATCAGACCATCTATCGATTGTTTGGCAATGACTTATGAGTTGGCTCAAGACCCACAGTATGCTGACTTGATGACTGCAAAATCTAACCTTACAGGAAAGACTGTAAATAGATTTGCACATTTACATCAGAGTGCAGAAGATTTAGTTAAGAAAGTTAAAATGCAGAGACTTCTTGGACAGAAAACAGCGTCTTGCTTCCAGAGATGCGTAGGAATGGATGCATTCAATGCAGTTTATTCTACAACTTTTGAAATAGATAAGAAGTATGGTACTGAATATCACGAACGTTTCAAGAAATATGTTGAATATGTTCAGGAAAATGACTTGGTAGTTGACGGCGCTATGACTGACCCTAAGGGTGACAGAAGCCTTCCACCACACAAGCAGCATGACAAAGATATGTTTATGCATGTAGTTGAAAAGAGAGCAGATGGTATCGTTGTAAGAGGATCTAAAGCGCATCAGACAGGTACAATCAACTCACATGAACATTTAATCATGCCTACAATGGCTATGGGCGAAGATGATAAGGCTTATGCAATTTCATTTGGTATCCAGTCAGATGTTGAAGGAATCTTTATGATTTACGGAAGACAGTCTTGCGATACTAGAAAAACGGAAGGCGAAGGAAGCATTGACGTTGGTAATCCAAAGTTTGGCGGACAAGAAGCATTAGTTGTATTTGACGATGTATTTATTCCAAATGATAGAGTCTTTATGTGTGAAGAGTATGATTTTGCTACAATGATGGTAGAAAGATTTGCTGGATATCACAGACAATCATACGGCGGATGCAAAGTAGGCGTAGGCGATGTAGTCATCGGTGCTGCTGCTCTTGCTGCTGAGTACAATGGTGCAAACAAGGCATCTCATATTAAAGACAAGTTGATCGAAATGACACATCTAAACGAAACATTATACTGCTGTGGTATTGCTTGCTCAGCAGAAGGTTGGAAGACACAGGCTGGAAACTATCAGATCGACCTTCTTCTTGCAAACGTATGTAAGCAGAACGTAACTAGATTCCCTTATGAAATCGTTAGACTTGCAGAAGATATCGCAGGTGGATTGATGGTAACCATGCCGTCACATGCAGACTTCCACTCTACTGTTAAGGCAGGAAGAGGCGATATGACTGTTGGAGATTGGTGCAATAAGTACTTTGCAGCAAATCCAGGTGTAAGCACTGAAGACAGAATGAAGGTTCTAAGATTCTTAGAAAACATTTGTTTAGGCGCTGCTGCTGTAGGATACAGAACAGAATCACTTCACGGAGCAGGTTCTCCACAAGCACAGAGAATCATGATTTCTCGTCAGGGAAATATGGAAATGAAAAAAGGCTTGGCTAAGGATATCATAGGTATTAAGTAGTAGGCTTGAGTAAGAGGCTTTTAAGACCGTCGAAGATATTCGACGGTCTTTGCAAAAAGAGGTAGTGGCATGACTTGTGGAGTAAAGTTTTGTGGCGGATGCAATCCCCGTTATGATCGAGGGAAGGCATTTCATACAATTAAAGAGCATTTTGGTGAACGAGTGGAATTCCTAGTTGCCGAGGAAAATGTAAACTATGATTTTTTACTGGTAATCGGTGGCTGCACAAATTGTTGCGCTTCTTTTGAACAATACCAATGGAAGAGTGCCTACATTAAGATGTGGGAAGAAGGTCACTTTTATGATGTTGTAGAAAAAATCGAAGATTTGATCTCAAATCATTAATTATTGAAAATTCAATCTCAATTGTTAAAATATGAGGTTTTATTTTAAATTATTAAAAATGGGAGATGGAAAGATGGAGGAAAAAAATTTGGATTGGAAAAAAGTTTATAAAGAGAGAGTATGCACAGCTGCAGAGGCAGTACAGAGCATTAAATCCGGAGATCGTGTGGCACTTGCCCATGCGGTTGCAGAACCTGCTGTTTTAGTCGATGCTATGGTAGCAAATGCTGCTGCATATAAGCATGTAACTGTATCCCACATGGTTACCCTTGGTAAAGGAGAGTATACCAAAGCAGCATTAAAGGACAGCTTCACATTTGATGGATGGTTTACCAGCCCATCTACAAGAAATTCAATTGCAGAAGGACATGGAGATTTTACGCCGGTGTTTTTCCATGAAATACCCGGTTACATCAGAAGCGGCGCGTTCCCCATTGACGTATTTATGGTTATGGTATCTCCACCGGATGATCATGGGTATTGCTGTGTGGGTGTGTCTGCAGACTATACCGTACAGGGTATCAAATCTGCCAAGATCGTTTTGGCGGAAGTCAATGACCAAGTACCTGTTGTATATGGAGATGCGTTTATTCACGTCAGTGAAATTGACAAGTTTGTAGAAACTTCACATCCTCTTCCGGAAATTGGACTTCCCAAAATCGGTGAAGTGGAACTTGCCATCGGAAGAAACTGTGCTACCTTAATAGATGATGGTTCAACTTTACAGTTGG
>JAVVUJ010000137.1:0-4899 GCA_036653195.1 Anaerovorax sp.
AACCGCCCACGGAGACCACCATGGATGGGTTAAATCCATCCACCAATGGCGATTCCGTTGAGACATTGAAAGCCGTTGCCCCGGCAGCATTGCAGACAGATGGGACGATTTCAAGTGGCTTTGCCGGGAAGTTCTTTCGACTTTCGGGTACCATTGATATGTCGGGATTTGACAACTCTGAAAGTGTGAGCGGTGATTTTACCTTGTGGACACCTATCGGAACAGTTGCCATACCCTTTAACGGTACGTTTACAGGAGCTACGGCTAGTGCAATAAATGGCTTCCTGTATGGAAACGATAGGCAGAAAAGCTCAAAAGCCCATAATTACTATGGATTTTTTGGGCATTTGGGAGCCAAGGCGGTTGTGGATAACCTGCATTTTACCAATGTGAAGTTTCGTGTGACGGATAGCAGGATGAACGAGACAACGACGGCAACTGTCAGCGCAAGTGCCATAGGTGTTGTGGCGGCCTTTAACAAGGGCGTGATCAAGAACGTGAAGGTGGAAGCCCCGGACTACGTAGATTCGACTGCGCCTACTGTCACCTATGGGGGGATTGAGTTGCCGGACACCACGAATATGAAAACCGCTTCGTGCTTTGGCGGTATGGTCGGTTTGAACAGTGGACATATTTTAAATGCTACTTTTATAGGAAATATACATAGCCAAGGAGAATTAAAAACCGGAACGTACAGCGGTGGTATTGGCGGTATTACAGGTGAGACCAAAGAAGGGGGAAAGTTGGTCAATTGTACAGTCAAATCTCATATTACATTTAAAAATGCGGGAAATGTAGCAGATATCAACCAGGCTGAACCTGGAGTGGCACACACCATATATATAGGGGGAATCAGCGGAAAATATGATGATGGAACAGGAACAGAACAGAATCCTTCTATCAGTAATTGTGTATTTGCCGGATCAATTAAAGCAAAAGGAGCTAGATCCTATAATAGTGTAGGTGGCATTGTAGGCTATTTGCTTAGTGGATATGTTACACAATGCGTGGTTTCGGCAGATATTTGGTATGCAGGCAGCAGTACATTAGATTATGCCGGAGGGATAGGCGGCATTGCAGGATCAGGATTGGGGGGAAAACTTTCAGTAGTAGACAATAGTTTTGCCATGGGTAGCGTAGAGGCGGCTTTTTATGCAGGGGGTCTTGCGGGAAAAGATGTAACCGTTCAAAATTCCTATTATACAGGTGCAATCAAGACAGTAGAGGCCGGAGCGTTTGACGTTACCGGTGGTTTGGTTGGAAAAAATAAAAACTCATCAGTAAAAGACGCTTATTTTGCAGGAACAACCCTGACACCCCATACGGCCAGTATCATTGGAGACCTTAGTGTAGAGGGTACAAAACCGGTATCAACGGCAGGTGCCTTTTATGACAAAACCCTATCTCCCAATCGTGCCGTTATAGATCCAAACAAGGCGTGGGAAGATAAGGCTGGCAAGACGACAGAGGAACTTTGCAGTGAGGAATTTACAGGATTTACGGGGAAAACCGTCAGCGAGGGCGCCATTACATCAGGCGCAGTTTGGATTACCTCCAATACCAAGTACCCTAGGCTGGCATGGACAGAAACTGTAACAGCAGGTGCGCTTGTTAGCATACCCAATGTTGTAGGAAGCGGTGTAACTGTTTCACAAAGTTATGTGGATTTGGTGCAAAATATTTCAAAAATTTCCACGGCAAAATGGCTTGACGTACAGACGGGGGGCGCATCGCCTAATTCCTATGGAAATGGATACCAGATGATAGAGGGGAAAACGGGCATCTCTACAGGTATTACTACAAGCAGTTTGAACCTGACAGGAAGTGACATTTCTTCTACCTATAAACACACCACCATTGCAGGGGTATACAATTTATTAAACAGTGGGTACACCAATGATACGGTAGGAAATCTTGACAAGAGCCAAATTGAGTTTACCATAGAGGGGGTGCCTTTTAGTGGGAATACTACCCGAAAAACCTTATATGCGCCAAAAAAATCCACAGATACAGCCATTGCAGATGCAACAGAATTCTACAAATTTTTAGACTACTGGCAGGGCGGCGGCGCTGTTTTAGGGTCTGGCTTTACTATAGATGCCAATGTAAGCAATCTTGATTTGACAACGCCCATTAAGCCATTGCCCGACTATATGCAAGGGATATTTGCCGGTACATTGGATGGAAAAAATAAGAAGCTTTCAAATGTAACCTTTGCACCGAAAAGCAGAAGTTTATTTGGAGACGGCTTTTATACGACCATAAAAAATTTGAACTTTGACAAGGTTTCTGTGGGCACATCCAATGGGGCGATTTCCCTAGATGAGGAGAGATTTGGCCTGTTGTTGGGCAGAATGGATGATTCTACTATTTCAAACATCGCGGTAGACGGGTATGACTTTTATACCAATGGATTGTCTTCCAATCCTATTTTTGGAGGAATCATTGGAGAGGACATAGCCGGTGGCGTCATCAGCTCTGTTAGTGTGAAGAATTTCAACTCCAAAATCGGAAATTATTCTGAAAAAAAGGTGGAGAATGACAATGTGCTGAAGGATTTTGGTGTGATTGCCGGAAAATCCATGGGTAAGATTGAAAATTGTACAGCCCAAAGCATTGATGTGTTACTTGATATTCACAGCAGTACAAGCAGCAATGATGGTGCAGGTGGCATCGCCGGGTTTGGGATGAAGATTGACAACTGCAGGATGACAGGAAAAATGAAAGCCCTAGGCGTGGACAACAATAAAGCCCCTAACTTAGGCGGCATTGCCGGTTTCACCAACAACGGTGGGAAAATCAGTAAAAGTTCAGTGATTGCATCCCTAGAAGGCATGTGTGTAGGTGGCATTACAGGCTATACCAACTGGGGAGGCAGTGTCTATGATTCCTATTTTACGGGAAATCTGGACAGTACAGCAGGTAGTGCATTTCAAAACAAGGATGTGATAGGTGGCATGATCGGTCATCAATCAGGCGGCAGTACCACTGTGAAAAATTGTTTTGCCTTTGGCAATATTAACGCAAAGCACCAAGGCGGCGGACTCATAGGAATAGCCGATAATAAATCTAATATTGAAAATTCTTATGCAAATGCAGTGGTAACAGGCAATGAGGGTGCAGGTGGGTTTATTGGAATCAAAACAGAGAAAGTAGGAACAAATAAAGATACCTTTAAAAATTCCTTTTTTATAGGGCAGGTCAATGGCCTTGGTGCAAAGGGTGGATTGGTCGGGAATGCTGCCACAGCGTATGTACCGCCTACTCTTTCAAATGTAATGTATGACAAGCAACTGGTAGGTCGTGTCAAAAGTTTAGGTTCCGTGGCTTCCAGTGCAGATTTGGGAAAGTTGAACGGGAATATTACGGCAGGCGCATTGGGGGGCAGTGGTTTTACGGATGTTGCCATGCACTATCCTCAAATTAATGCTTTTGCTTCCGGTACAGCAGATGCAATCACAAAAAAGGTGTCGGATGCATCTACCGCCAAAATATTTTCTCTTGATTCCGAGGCAGAAAATGAATACTTGCAAGGGATTAAGTTTACAAACATTACCGTAGGGGAAGTAACACAGGCAGGTATAAAAGGGTATACTGCCATTGTTACCCCGGAAGCCTTGTATTACATAGAGGGGACCACCAAACATGCCATGATGGTTCGGGAGACCAATTCCAACGTGTATGAACATAATCCGAAGAATACGTATACGGAGCAAGGTTTGCTAAATGTGTCTTATGAATTTACAAATTTGCCGGGATTTACAGCTTTGTCCATACCTTATACGGTAGGAATTAAAGCCTTTGATTATGGCACGGGTACGGAACAAGATCCCTATATTATCTATGATGAATACATCTTTCAAGACTTTGCAAAGTTTGTCAGCAAAGGCAGAGATTCTCAGAGCTTGTACTATAAAATTGCAGGAGAGCCAAAAACAGTAAATGAAGGAAAACCCATCACTTTGGATATGACGACCCATGCCTTTGAACCCATCAAGGGATTCAGTGGGCATTTGCTTGGAAATAACAGCACCATTTCCAACGTCACCTTAGGCGTTCTTCAGGAGACGGAAAATGGAAAGACAACCAGCTATAAAGGGGTCTTTGGAAAGACCAATGCTACGGCAGAGGTAAAAGACTTGACCATCAAAGATATCCATGTAGGCTCCAGTGTTTCGGAAGATTTCCTATACATGGGCAGTTTTATCGCTTACGCAAAAGGAGGGACTTTTACAAACATTTTGGTTGACGTGAAAGATCCTATTGTCATTCCTTCCAAGAACGAAGCCTATGTGGGTGGGTTCATCGGTTGCATTGACGGCAGTGGTGGATTGATTTCAAACTTGGAGCATATTACGGCAATGACGGATATTCACAGTGATGGAAAAGAGCGTCAGGTTGCCGGTGGCATAGTAGGCGGTATTAAAGAAGGAACCGTTTTCATAAAGAATAGTGCTTCCTATGGTGAAATAGCTGGTGTAAAAACAGCCGGCGGACTGATAGGAAAAGTTGAAAATGTAGGAAAAACGGAAACTGATGGTGTGCACATTGAGAACGCTTCATCTCTTACAAACCTTTCATATACAGGATGGAATGGGATTTTAGGGGGACTCATGGGCGAAACTGTAGCACCAAAGCAAAACCAGGGGAATATAGGCTCAGGATTTGTGGGATTAAACCTGAAACTGAGCAATGTCTATTATGGGGGAGAAATCGCCGCTGATGGTCAGGAGATGCTTAAGGGCGGCTGAAGAGGGAAAGCCGGGAGTGTGGTGGAAACCGGGACCGTACAAAACGTCCGCTGATGGGGCATACGGCGTGTGCCAATAGCAATTTTGTCTTTTTAACCAACGACAATCCGCGTGATGAAGCGCAAGGTCAAATTTTTGACGATATTGT